>CAXSHQ010000020.1:15883-24068 GCA_964236875.1 uncultured Acidobacteriaceae bacterium
AACCTTTTCCTCGGCCTTACCGCGAGGAAGCCCGGCTACAGCAGCGCCCTCCGCGGCCAGATGCTCCAGTCCATTCCCCTTTCCACGCTCGATGGCGGCATCGTCCTGAAGCTTGCCCCTAACGCCGTCATTGAGGGCCGCGTCGCCGCCACCGGCGACGACCACCCCGAAGGCGTCCAGGTTTCTCTCCTCACCCGCCGCTTCCAGGATGGCATCGGCCGCTGGCAGCAGATGTCGCAGGCCACCACCAACAGCCGCGGCGAGTACCGCTTCGGCGATCTCCAGCCCGGCGAATACAAGCTCGTCACGCGGGAGTGGTCCGATGAGCCTGCCCAGCGCCAGGAGTACGACAAGCCTGTGCCGCGCTACGCCCCGGTTCACTTTCCGGCGGGCAGCGCGGCTGCTTCCGGCCCCGATGTCCGCCTCGCCGGCGGCGAAACGCTGCAGGCTAACTTCCATCTTCACCCGCAAACCGTTTATCCCGTCCGCGTCCCTGTGGCGCTGCCCGGCAACACCAACGGCGGCCTGCAAACCCGCGTCCTGCAGGAGGGCACGCAGTCCGGTTACAACTTCCGCTACAACGCCCGAGAGAAGCTCGCGGAAGGCCTTCTTCCCAGCGGCAGCTTCGAGCTCGCGCTCTTCGCGAACGGACCGGAGTCGGCCTCGGCTATCGTTCCGGTGGTCGTCAGCGGCAAGCCCCTTGACCTTCCTCCCGTTACTCTTCTTCCCACCCTGTCAATCCCGGTCATCGTTCACCAGGACTTTACAGGAAAGACCGACACGCGCGGCTTCGGCCTCACTTCCTCCATCGGTTCCTCCAAAATCAATGTTCTTCCCCTGCAGCTTTCCGTCGTGGCCGACGACATGAGCTTCACCAACACCCGCATGGTTCCTGACAAGAACGATCCCACCCGCCTGAATCTCGAGCGCATAGGCCCGGGCGCCTACACCGTAGCGCCTTTCGCCACGCGCGGCTACGTAGCCTCCGTCACATCCGGCGGCACCAACCTCCTGCAGCATCCGCTGGTGGTCAGCGCCGGCGGGGGCGCCCAGCCCATTGAGGTCACGCTGCGCGACGATGGCGGCGCCATCCAGGGCACCGTCGACTTCTCGTCCCTGCCCGCGTGCGATCCGGCGACACCCGGCACCGTGCTTGGTTTCATTCTCTGCCTTCCCGCGGAGGCCACCACGATCCGCGCCCAGCAATCCATCGTGCTGCCCGGGGGCAAGTTCAACCTGCGCAACGTCCCACCCGGAACCTACCGCATCTTCGTTTCCCGCCAGTCCTTCGACCAGATGGAGTACCGCAGCGAGGCCTGGCTCAAGGCCAACGGCAGCAAGGCAGCTACCGTCACCGTCGAACCCAGCGGCACCGCCACTGTCACCCTCACCTCCATCCTCGACGAGGCGCCATGAACGCATTTCGGTTGCGCCATCGTTTCGTCAGGGCGGGGCTTCAGGCCCACCGTACAAGAGCTACAGGAGGGCGGGCTTCAGCACCTGAGGTTTTCCTCTCGCCCGGAGCGCCACAACTCCCTGTCATCTCGACCGGAGCGCAGCGGAGTGGAGAGACCCCTGTATCTCGCCCCTGCCCATCCCTCCTACTGGCCGCGCTCCTCGTCGTCTGCACCCCGGCCCCTGCCCAGACAGCCGACCGCCCCACACCCCCACCCACCGCGAAAACCTACCGCATCGCGGGCCGCGTTCTCGACTCCGCCGACGGCCGTCCCCTCCGCCACGCCGGCATCACCGTCGTCGGCAACGGCGAGTTCAACGGCCATCCTCCCGAAACCGTTACCGACGACACCGGCCGCTTCGCCGTCACCGGCGTCCCTGCCGGCAAGTTCCGCGTGGAAGCCTCGGCGCGCGGCTACATCACCGCTTCCTATGACGAGCATGAAAACTACTCCTCCGCCGTCATCACCGGGGCCGGCGTCGATACCGAATCGCTCCTCTTCCATCTCCAGCCCATCGCGATGATCCATGGCCGCGTCACCGACGAGGTCGGCGACCCCGTGCGCAACGCCGCCATTACGCTGTATCGCGAAAACCTGGACTCCGGCGTCCTCCGCGTCACCCAGTGGCGCGGCGCACAAACCAACGATCTCGGCGAGTACGAGTTCACCCGGCTGCCCGCCGGCACCTACTATGCCTCCGTTCGCGCCAATCCCTGGTATGCCGTCTACCCGGCCGACGTTTCTGGGCGCGAGGGCCAGTCCGGTGTGGCCGGCAGCGTCGATCCTGCCCTCAACGTGGCCTACCCGCTCACCTTCTATCCGGAAGCGACCGACTCGAAGGGCGCTTCGCCCATCGTCGTCAAGCCCGGCGACCGCTTTCACGCCAACTTCCGCATCACGCCGCAACCCGCCATGCGCCTCACCGTGCAAATGGCGCAAGCTGGATCGCGAGGCGCGGGTCTGCGCTCCAACCCGCAGCTCCAGCAGAAGGTCTTTGACTCCATGGAGCCTGTTTTCCAGCAGCGAATGCAGATGTCCGACTCGGCACTTGTACTCGGCGGCCTTCCTCCCGGTCACTACTTCCTGCGGGTGAACGGTGCCGGTGGACAGGGTTCGGCACGGAGCGTCGACCTTGTCGGGGGCTCTGTCACCGTGGACAACACCAGCCCCACTTCCTTCGGTTCGGTGACGATCAGCCTGGCCTCACCGCCTGGTTCCGCTGGAGATGGCACGGGCGCGGCTGCCGGAACTCCAGCCAAGCTTCCGGTCGGCTTGCCCCTCGTCCTGCACAGGGTGGGCGCGGAGGACGATGGGAACCGCGTCGGTGCCACGGTGCAGATGAAAGACGGCAAGGCCGAGTTTGCCAATGTCGAGCCCGGCGACTACCGCATCGAGCCGCGCAACAACCGCTATCACGTGGACACGGTCAGCGAAGGCGGCCAGACCCGCTCCGGCGCGCTGCTCCACGTTACCGGCGAAGGCCAAACCGTCACCGTCACGCTCGGCACCGGCTCGGTCGGCCTCAACGGCTTCGCTCGCAATGTTGGGAAGGAAGGCAAGGGTGTCAGCGGCGTCATGATGGTCCTCGTGCCCGCCGGCGGTGACCACAGCCTCGACCTCTACCGCCGCGACCAGTCCGACCTCGACGGCAGCTTCCACTTCAACACCGTCCTGCCCGGCAACTACCTGCTCGTCGCCATTGCCGACGGCTGGACGCTGGAGTGGGGCAAACCCGAAGCCCTTACCCCATACCTGCTGAAGGCCGTCCCGGTCACCGTCGCTCCCGGCAGCCGCGGCCCCATGAACCTCGCCGAACCGGTCCCCGTACAGTCGCGCTAGCCAAGCTGTTCCTCTAGCTCTCCTGTAGAGAGGCGTCATCCTGAGCGCACCGAAGGATCTCTGTAGTTTGCCCGCGGCGGAACGGACGCAACAGGCGAGGACGACTACACCTTAGCGAGAAAGCTACAAGCCCGTTCCAAAGCGCTCCGCCCCGACTTCGCCGGCAGATCCCAGACTTAGGGCTCGCGCACGGAGTGGAGAGGACCCTACCTCTTCGGCACCTGCCCCAGCGGCAGATGCACATGCTTGATCGCCGTGCGATGCCAGGTGTAGGTCATCTCCAGATCGCCGCCGGGCGCCTGGATGATCGCCGGGTAGGAATACTCGCCCGCGCCCTGCTCCAGCGTGGCGAACACCCGGAAGTGCTCGCCATCGGTGCTCACCGCCAGGTTCAGCGGAGACCGCCCGCGCGGGGTGTCGTTGAAGATCATCACCACGCGTCCATCCTTCAGCGCGACCGCGTCCAGCCCGGAGTTGTTGTTCGGCACGTCCAGGAAGTGCGTCGCCGACCAGCTCACGCCATCGTCGGTCGAGTCCGCCACCACGACCTTCGCCGCCAGCGTCCGTGACCGCGCGTACAGCCGAAGGCGATGCGGCCCAAGCTGCACCACCGATGGCTGGATGATGCCCTCGAACTGCCTCGGTCCCTTGTCCTTGCCCCGCAGCTCCGGCGAGTCCATGGGCGGCTCCGGCGCCGGCGGCTCCGCGCGGTCCTGCGCCGCCGATACCGTGATCGGCCCGGTCTTGCGCCACGTCTGCCCGTTGTCCGTGCTGCGCTCCACCCACGCGGCCCACACCTTGTACGCCTCTACCGAGCTCCCGCTCACCAACGTCCCGTCCGCAAGCACCACCGGCTTGGCGCGTACAGGCCCCAGGATGCCCGCCGGCAGCCGCTCCTTCGCGGA
Source organism: uncultured Acidobacteriaceae bacterium (assembly GCA_964236875.1). Lineage (GTDB taxonomy): Bacteria > Acidobacteriota > Terriglobia > Terriglobales > Acidobacteriaceae > Granulicella. The sequence continues at coordinate 20,085 of CAXSHQ010000020.1, forward strand.
CCATGTCTTCCCCTCGTCCGTGCTCCACATCCGCGCCGCCGACCACGCCGCCGGACTCTCCCCCGCCTTGTAGTACAGCCACAGCTTGCCGTCCCTGGTGTGGAACAGCACCGGGTTCCATGTCGGGATGCCCTTCTCCCCTTCCTTCTCCCGCGCCACCTCCACCGGCGCCGACCAGTGCCCGTCCTTGCCGCGCGCTGTCCAGATGGCCACATCCGGCGCCCGTTCCGCGGTGCCGCCGAACCATGCTGACAGCAACTCGCCGTTCTTCAGCGCGACCACCGTGGACGCGTGGCACTCCGGGAAAGGAGCTGACCCTGGTTCAAAGACGAACTCGCTTTCCGGGTGCACGCCTGCATCGGTGGCGTGTGAAACAGGCGACTGCGCGCGTGCGCCCACCAGCGCACCCGCAAGGATCATCGACGCGACCACGCGACCAACAGCAAGTTTGCGAGGGAACACTTCTTCACCTGTGAGACGCGAGTTGCGTCCATGGCAAAGCCTACCTATACACTGGTGGCCCGGCAAGGCACCTATGCGAAAGAGCAGTCACTCCGTCTCCCGAAGTTGTTGCCGCAGGATCGGCTTTGCGCTGCTTGCTCTGGCTCTGGTGCAGGCGCGCGGCCAGATGTCGCCGCCCCAAGGTCCGCTGGACCCTGCTCGCGGCGCGGTCCTACAGCCCGCACCGCAGAACCACCTCAGCGAGCAGTTCATCTGGACCGCCAACGATGCCGCCGCCCACGATCCCAGGCTTCAGGCCAGCGTGCGTGGCCAGGACGACAAGATCGCGCCGCACTACTTCCGCGCGCACTTCCGCGTTGCTTCCATCCCGCAAGCAGCCACGCTCTACCTCGCGGGTCCGCGTGCGGTCACGGCCTATCTGAACGGTCATGAGATCCTGCGCGCCACCGACGACGGCACGCGCCCCAAGAACCTTTCCGTGCTGACTGCCGATGTGTCGCACGCGCTGCAGGCCGGCAACAATGTGCTGGCGCTCGAGCTCGTACGCGGGCACAGCTCGCTGCACACCGGCGCCAGCCCGACGATCAACCAGATCACCTATGGGGAAGTGCTGGCGGCAAAGATCGTGCCTCGCGGTGTGGCGGTTGATGCGCCGCCGCTGCTCGTGTCCGACCCTGAATGGCGCAGCACCCTGCAACCCATCGGTCAGTGGCAGGCCCCCGCTACCGAGGATGCTTCCTGGCCCAAGGTGGAGAGCATCGGCGTGCTCGGCTCGAAGCGCGACTTCCTGCAGTGGAATGCCGATGCGGGCCTGTATGCGTGGCCGGGGTACGACGGCATCGGCGATGATCTTCGCGTGTTCGATCTTCATCCCACCGCATCGCCTGGCGCAGGGCGCACGACAGTGCTCGACTTTGCGCGGGAGATCAGTGGCCGTCTGCGCGTGCAGTCAAAGGCAGATAGAACCATCCAGGTCACTGCAAGCTATGGGGAGTCACGCGAAGAGGCCATAGCGAACAAGGGCTATCTAGGCTCGCGGACCATCACCGTTCCGCCTCACGGCACGGCCTTCGGCCCGAAGAGCGCCTTCCGCTATGTCGCGCTGACGTACCCGGCGGAGAGCAGTCCCGGCCAACTCACGATCAGCGCGCAAGCCATCACGTACCCCGTGGAGTACCTCGGCAGCTTCGAAAGCTCCGATCCGCAGCTCAATCGCATCTGGGAGACCGCCGCGTACACGGCACGGTTGTGCATGCAGGAAGGTATCTGGGACGGTGTGAAGCGCGACCGTGGCCGCTGGATGGGCGACCTCGACGTGATGGGCCGCACCATCGACACCGTGTTCGCGAACCCTGCAATCCGCGCGCTCATGGAGCAGACCATGAGCGAGATCATCGGCGAGCCGCCGGTCACCCGCGATATCAACACCATCGCCGGCTATTCCGCATTGTGGATTACAGGGCAGGCCGACTTCTATCGCCACTACGGCGACCTCGCCTACCTGCGCAGCGTGCGTCCGCAACTCATCGGGCTGCTGCACCTCATGGATGCCGAGTTGGAAGGCCATCTTTTCACCAACCCGGAGCACCACAAGGTCTTCGTCGACTGGTCCGAAGGCTTCAACGCCGACCTGCCGGAAGCCCGCGCGGCTACGCACCTCGAGTTCACGCTGGCCTACAAGGAAGCCGTGACGCTGCTTCGCGAGCTCGGTGAGGAAGAACTCGCCAGCCACTACCAACAGGAGGCTGCGGCGCTGGCGGACGCGGCGCAGCAGCATCTGCTCGATCCGCAGACGCAAACCTTCGGTATCCGCTGGCAGACGAATGCGATGGCCGTTGTTTCGGATGTGGCGACCGCCCCAGAGCGCAATGCCATCTGGCACGCGGTGCTTTCGCACGTTGGAGAAGCCGGACACGTCGTGACGCCCTACTACGGCTACTACGTGCTTTCGGCCATGGCCGAAACAGGCCATCGCAAGGAGGCGCTCGACTGGATGCGCACCTACTGGGGCGGCATGCTCGCCGAGGGCGCCACCAGCTTCTGGGAGGCCTACGACCCGCACTGGCCTAAAGAGAACTTCCATGCCTTTCTCGAGGCCGATAACAAGCGCGGCTACTATGTGTCGCTGGCACATGGCTGGTCGTCCGGCCCCGCGGCCTGGCTCGCGGAGCAGGTGCTCGGCATCCATCCAACCGCTGCCGGCTTCCGCGCGGTCACTCTACGGCCCGAGCTTGCGGGGCTTGCCTGGGCTCGCGGCGCGGAGCCTACGCCTCGCGGTCTGCTTGTCGTGGATCTCACAACAGACATGCTGCGCGTCACCGTGCCTCCGGGCACACGCGCGCTTGTTCAGTTGCCCTTTGTGCCGCGCGCTGCGGATCTCCACGCAACCGGAACCCAAGCTGCTCAGGAGAGCACTTCAGCGGAAGGGCGCCCGCAGGTGGAGCTCACGCGCGCGGGCGAGTATCTCTTCCACCGCGACCCATCTGTAAGCGCTCCAGCGCAACAGGGAGGCGCAAACCCATGAAGCCGCTCCTGTCGCATCGCCGGCCATCGCTGTTGCAGCGTTCGCTTCGCGTCACCCTCTGGTCTGCATTGTTTGCTGCATACGCCGCCACCGCACGCGGGCAGCGCCTGCCCGGCTTCACTTACGACGAAGCGAAGGTAGCGCCGTACACGTTGCTGGATCCGTTGCAGCTCGCCAACGGCAAAGCCGTCACTTCCCCGAAGCAGTGGAACGAGCAGCGACGGCCGGAGATTCTTCGCCTGTTCGAGCAGAACGTCTTCGGCCGCACGCCGGAACTTGCCCGGAAAGCCATCATGCATGCGCGTGTGATCGAACATGACGACCACGCGCTCGGCGGTCTTGCGGTTCGCGAGCAGATCGACCTCAGCTTCGATCCCGCGCCCGGTGCAGCGCCTCCGGTCGAAGCCCAGCGATCCATGCGCCTGCTGCTGTACCTCCCCGCGGGCCAGCGCCGGTCGCCGGTGGTTCTAGGCCTCAACTTCACAGGCAATCAAAGTGTTGTCGATGATCCTGCCATTGTGCCCACTCCGTTGTGGGAGAAGCCGAAGGGCGCTGCGAAGCCCACGCAGGTGCCCCCTGCTGAAAGTACTCGCGGCAGCGCGGCAGCGAAGTGGCAGGTCCGGCTCCTGCTCCAGCGTGGCTATGGAGTGGCTACCGCGTATTACGGCGATCTGGAACCGGACTTCAAAGACGCAGCGTCCTACAGTGTGCGGCAACTGTTCCGTGGAGCGAACGAACCCGCCCGTCAGGATGACTGGGGCGCCCTTGGCGCGTGGGCCTGGGGCTTGAGCCGTGCGCTGGATTATCTCCAGACCGATCCACTCGTGAACGCCACGCATGTCGCGGTGACCGGGCATAGCCGTCTGGGCAAGGCCGCCGCCTGGGCCGCTGCGCAGGACCCGCGCTTTGCTGCCGTGCTTTCCACGGAAAGCGGACACGGCGGCCAGACGATCCAGCGGCGCGCGCTTGGAGAAACCGCTGCGTTTCTTGAGCAACAC
>CAXSHQ010000021.1:0-1501 GCA_964236875.1 uncultured Acidobacteriaceae bacterium
CTCTACCTCGCCCGCCCCGTTCCCTTCGCCGTGGAGCCGGGCGACATCTACTCCCTCGAGCAGGCCGGCGACCACAAAGGCGACCTCCTCATCGAGCACGCGCGCGACTTCACCACCGGCCGCCTCCTCGCCGACCAGGACCCCCTCGGCGCCTGGTACGGCTACGGCCGCTTCTCTCCGATTGCCCCACCTACGCCTTCCACCCTCAAGCCCTCCGCGCACCCGCCCGTTATCGTCTCCAGTTCGGATTCCGGCCACCCTCGCCTCGGCAGCAAGTCCGCCGATACGCCCGCCGACACTAAGCCCGCAGCCCAGGCAGAGCCTAAGCCCACCGCCACCACCCCGCCGAGCACCAGAAGCAGCGACGACACCGACCGCCCCACCCTTGGCCGCCGCACCGGCTCCTCCACCACCGACGCGGACGACACCACCACACCAAAGGACTCCACGAAAGACACGAAGGACACCAGGGACGCCGAAAAGGACGCCGAGCGCCCCAGCCTCCGCAAGCGGTCTGCCGAGAACACCGGCAAGAAATCCCCGCCGTCCGCCGGCGTCACCGGCCCCGCGCGCTCGCTCAACGACGACCCTGACCGCCCCGTCATCCGCCACGGCAAAACCGCCGCACAGGAAGACGCTGCCGAGCTCAAATCCACCCCTGCCGACCTCCATCAGATCGCCGCTGTTTCCGATTCCAAGTACCGCGACCTACACCTCTTCCTCCGCGGTTGGGACACCCCCTCCGAGCGCTCCGAAGTCCTCAGCCGCTTCCAGACCCTCGCGCGCACCGAGGCCGCCGCCTACCTCGCTCAGAATCACCTCACGCCCGGCCCACTTCCTTCCCCCACGCACACAGCGCTCCCCGCCGTCGCCCCCGGCAATACCCCGGCGACAGATCAAGCAGATAAATCTGCCCCCACCCTCCGTCGCACGCCCAACGGTATCGACACCGCGACTCCTAGATCACCTGCTTCCCCCACTCCCGCCCCGGCCAACGCCCAGACGCAATCGACCAAAACAGCGGGTGCCCCCGACTCTCCGAACCGGGCTGGAGCACCCACAAAGTCCAGCGCACGAGCTCGTACCTCCGCTTCCCGCTCCCCCAAACCCGCTCCGGCCACACCCATCCTTGTCACCGGCGAACAGCTCTTTGGCTACACCCTCAGCTACGGTGGCCTCCCCACTTTCGTCTACACCGCGCAGGTGCCGGTCACCGGCGGCGGCACGGTCTATGTGACCCTGATGGCCCAGCGTCTCCCGACTGGCGAGTTCCAGACCGCTCTCCGCAGCACCACCGATTCCGCCCACCTCGACCGCACTCCCTGGCTGCGCCCCATTGACGCCGTCGACCCCGACGCCTCCCACCGCGCCAGTCTCCTCTTCGAGCTCCGCGCCCAGAAGACCCGCCAGTTCGCCCTCTACCGCCTCCTCTCCGCGCAGGCCGAGCAGCAGTTCGTCAGTTCGCCGATCCCCTGACGCGGAACCGAGGACGTCCCGCACG
>CAXSHQ010000021.1:1511-12051 GCA_964236875.1 uncultured Acidobacteriaceae bacterium
TAGCCCACCCGTTCTCCCGAACGCACCTATCATCTGGGTGCCCATCCGTGACAGCTTCACCGTCACGGATGGGATCAGCTCCTGAACTTCAAGCTCTGAGCTCGCTCCCAAGCCTCGACCACCAAAGCTGCAATCCCCGCCGAACGCATCTACCTACATGCCATGAGCGAAGCCCAGAACGACCCGCAAGCCCAGCCAGACCAGCAACCTCGCCAGCTCGCCGTTCTCTTCCCCGGCCAGGGCTCCCAAACCGTCGGCATGGGCCGCGCCTTCTACGACGCCTCACTCGCCGCCCGCGCCGTCTTCGAAGAAGCCGACGACGCCCTTGGCTTCCCGCTCTCCAAGCTCATCTTCGAAGGCCCCGAGGACGACCTCAAGCTCACCGAAAACACTCAGCCCGCCATCCTCACCATGTCGATCGCCGCCTGGCGCGTCCTTGAGCCTGAGCTCCACTCCCGCAACATCGTCCCCGCCTTCGCCGCCGGCCACTCCCTCGGCGAGTACTCCGCGCACGTCGCCGCCGGCACCTTCACCTTCGCCGACGCCGTCCGCACCGTCCGCGCACGAGGCCAGTTTATGCAGCAGGCCGTCCCCGCCGGCGAAGGCGCCATGGCCGCCATCCTCGGCCTCGCCGAAGAAGAGATCAACGTCATTTGCGCCGCCATCTCCGACGAGATGACCGAGCTTCCCACCTCCACCCCCGGCCTCGACCCCGCGGCCCAATCCACGGAAGCCCGCGAAACCGTTGAAGACCCCACCAACAGCATCGAAACGCCCACCCAGGCCGCCGTGCGCGTCAGCGTCACCGTCGCTCCCGCCAACATGAACTCCCCCGACCAGACCGTTATCTCCGGCTCCAAGGAAGCCGTGGAGCGCGCCGCCGCCAGATGCAAGGAAGCCGGCGCCAAGCGCACCGTCATGCTCCCGGTCAGCGCCCCTTTCCACTGCAAGCTCATGCAGCCCGCGCAGGACGCCCTCGCCAACCACCTGGAATCGATCACATTCTCCGATCCCGCCTTCCCCATTGCCGCTAACGTCGACGCGCGCCTCGTGCATCGCGCCACCGAAAGCCGCGACGCCCTCATCCGCCAGGTCACCGGCGCGGTTCGCTGGGTAGAGTGCATTCGCCTGCTCGGGCAAAGCGGAGCCACGCACTTCCTGGAGGTCGGCCCCGGCAAGGTCCTCACCGGCCTCAACCGCCAGATCGACCGCGCCCTCTCTACCGCCAGCATCGAAGACCCCGCTGGCCTGGAGAAAGCCCTCACCCTCTTCGCCTAGACGGCAATGCGAGGAGAGAACCCAAAAAGGTACTCCCCACACAACCCCTGCACATGCACAGTCGCATCATTTAAGCTGAAAGTGGTCAGTATCCCGGCCAAATCCTAGATTCCGAGACGCCACGATGGCTACCAAGAAGAGCACGCCCGCGAAATCCGCCACCACCAAGAGCGCCGCCAAGAAGTCCGCGGCCACGAAGACTCCGGCCAAGGCCGCTGCTGCCGATGTGCCCGCAACCCAGACGCCCGCCGCAAAGTCTCCGGCTACCCACCAGAAATCTCCGGCTACCCACCAGCAGATCGCTGACCTCGCCCACAAGTACCACACCGAGTGCGGCCACCGCCATGGCTCGCACGTCGACGACTGGCTCCGCGCCGAAAAAGAGCTGAACTCCTAGAGGCCTTCTCCAGTCGCTCTGGCGAGCCTTTCGAAGCCCTCGGAATGGGATCTCTGCGAACCGTCATCTCGACCGAAGCATGCGGGGCCCCATCCGTGACGGCTTCACCGTCACGTGTGGGCTCCTCCTCTGCCCACGCACTCCGCTTCACAGAATTGCGTGTTGTTCGCAACTCCGTCCGAGCAAACAGCCGTAAAACAGGCCCGCCTTCCGGCGGGCCTGTCTATTTCTCCTTCGATGACCTTCGGCCTACTTCGGTGCCGCAGCCGCCGGTGCCGTCGCTCCCGCAGGCGTCGTCACCAGGTTGCCGTCGATGTCCCGCACCTCCACCGGACCGATCTTCGCGTCCTTCAGCTGCGGCTCGATCTTCGCCCGATCGCCCGCCGCCACCAGCACGAACTCGCCCGGGTGGTAGTCCTTCTGCGCCACTCGCTGCACATCCACCGGCGTCACCGACTCATACTTCGCCGGCAGCGTGCTGTAGTAGTCCAATGGCCGGTGGTACACAAAGATCCGTCCCACCGCTGACGCCGTCGCCGACGTCGTCTCGAACGTCCCCGGCAGCGACTGGATGCTCGACGTCTTGGCGGCCGTCAGCTCCGCATCGGTCGGCGGAGCGTCCGGGAAGCGTGTCAACTCGCTCATCAGCTCCTTGGCTGCCGCCCCCGTCACATCTGTCCGCACCAGGCTCTGCGCCAGGAACGGTCCGCCCCCGCGGTACTGCGAAAAGTTCGAGTACGCGCCGTACGTGTACCCGTGCACTTCGCGCAGGTTCATGTTGATGCGCGACCCAAAGCTGCCGCCGATGATGTAGTTCATCTCCTCCAGGATCGGGTCGTCCGGCGTGCCTTCCGCCACGCCGATCCCATACGCGACCAGCGCCGTCTGCGGAGCGCCCGGCTTGTCCACGATCACCACATGCGTCGGCTGCATCTTCGGGGCCGGCGGAATCTCCACCGCCGCTGCCCCGCTCCCTGTCCAGCTTCCGAAGAACTGGTCGGCCAGCGCCTTCGCACCTGCCTGGCTCACATCGCCCACGATCACCAGCGCCGAATCCGACGGCGCGAAGTGCGCCGCGTAGAACGCCGTCACATCGTCGCGCGTCAGCTTGTTCACGCTCGCCGTGGTTCCGGTCGGCGAAGCCCCATACGGGTGGTCGCCGTACACCAGCTTCGGTCCCACTCGGCCGGCCATCGCGCCCACCGAGTCCGTCTCCTGCGAGATCCGCACCAGCCGCTGCTTCTTCAGCCGGTCCAGGTCTTCCGGCGCGAACGCCGGGTGCTGCACCACATCTGAAAACAGCCCCATGCCCTCACTCAGGTGCGGCGTCAGCACCGTCATGGACACGCTTGCCGAGTCCATCCCCGCGCCCACGCCGATCCGCGTCCCGATCCGCTCCTGCGCTTCCGCAAGCTGCGTCAGGTTCTTCGAGGTCGTTGCTTCGCCCATCGTCTGCGAAGTCAGCGACGCCAGTCCGCCCTTGCCCACGGGGTTGTTCTCGCTCCCCGCGCGGCTCACCAGCGAAGCCGAAACCACCGGCAGGTTGTGGTCTTCCACCACCAGCACCTTCAGCCCGTTCGCCAGCGCAAACGTCGCCGGAGTCGGCAGGTGCACCGTCGGCGGCGCTCCCGGCTTGGGGGGAGACTTGCGCCAGTTCTGCGCTTCCTCGAACGCCGGCGTGTACGGGTTCGTGATCTTCACATCCTTGTCCGTATCCGCCGGGCTGCGCGGCACGTCGTTCAGCACCTTCTTGCCCGGCGTGCAATACACCACCACCGCGGCATCCTTGCGCAGATACTTCGCCGCCGCCGCCTTCGCGCTCGCCACCGTCACCGCTTCTTCCGCGGCCACGGCCTTGGGCAGGTAGCCCGGATCGCCCGTGTACTGGTTCAGCTCATTCAGCGTGTCGGCCACGCCGCCGAACCCGCCTAGCCGCTGCAGCCCGCTGATCCTCTGGGTCAGGTTCCCGGCCTTCGCCGCTTCCACTTCTTCCGCCGTCGGTCCCTCGGTCTGCAGCCGCTCGATCTCCTTCCACACCACCGCTTCCAGGTCCTCGAGCTTCACGCCCGGCCTGGCGATCACTTGGCAACCGGCCATGCCCGTCAGCTTCTGCGACTGGTTGTAGCACTGCACACTCTGCGCAAGCTGCTGCTTGTACACCAGCGCCTGCGTCAGCCGGCTCGCCTTGGCCTGTCCCAGCGCAAACATGACGCTGTCGACCGAAGGATCGTCCGCCGTAAAGATCGGCGGCGTCAGCCACGCGATGCTCAGCGCCGGCAGCCGCACCGTGTCGGTCACCGTCACGCGCTTCTGGCTCGTGATGGCGGGGGTCGGCATCGTGACCACCGTCACCGGCTCCACCTTCGGTCCCGTGGGGATCGGCCCAAAGTATTTCGTCAGCAGCGCTTTCAGCTGCGCCGGATTGAAGTCCCCCGCGATCGCGATCGACGCGTTGTTCGGCGTATAGAACTGCTGGTGGAAGTCGCGCACATCCGCGATCCGCGCCGCCTCCACGTCCGCATGGCTCCCGATCACGTTGCCGTAGTACGGGTGTCCCTTGGCAAACAGCTGATGAAACATCTCTTCGCGCATGGCCGAGTACGGCGCGCCTTCGCCCTGCCGCCGCTCGTTGCGCACCACATCGCGCTGGTTGGTCAGCTTCTCGCGGTCCAGGCCCTCCATCAGGAAGCCCATGCGGTCGCTTTCCAGCCACAGCGCCAGCTCCAGCTGGTTCGCGGGCATCGTCTCGAAATAGTTGGTCCGGTCGAAGCTCGTCGTGCCGTTCACATCCGTTGCGCCCGCCGATTCCACATACTTGATGTGCGCCTTCTCGCCCACATGCTCCGAGCCCTCGAACATCATGTGCTCGAACAGGTGCGCAAACCCCGTCCGTCCCGCCTTCTCATTCAGCGGCCCCACGTGGTACCAAAGGTCCACCGCCACCAACGGCAGCCGATGATCCTCATGCGTGATGACCTTCAGCCCATTCGGCATCGTAAAGGTCTCGTACTTGATCTCGGGCAGCTTCTGCCCCGCCGCTGCCCCGCCGCCACGCTTCTGCGCGGAGATCGAACCCGCCGCCGCCACCACCAAAGTAGCGGCCAAAGCCGCCTGCCCAACACGCCGTACACGATTCATCGAAAGCCTCGGAAAAGAAATCTGGGAGTTCCTGAAGAGGATAGCTGTTCGACGCCCACCCACGCCACCCCTGTAATCCAACAACCACCCCGGCAACACCTTCCGGGTGCCCCATCCCGTGGCGGCTCCATCGTCACGCATGGGATCCGCCCCCGCCCATGCCCCACGCCACCAGACACTCCCGAAACGGGAACCCACCCCACTGGACACCCCACCAACTCCCATGCACCATGGAGAAGCCTCTAACCCAGAACCAACGGAGCACTTCGTGGTCCAGGCACCAGCGCCCGCATCGGACGATGCTCCCGAGCAACCCCTCTCGCTTCTCCAGAAAGATCTCCCGCTCGCGGACAAGCTCAACCTCGCCCGAACGGGCCTGCTCGACCTTTCCGCGCGCAACCGCCTGCTCAACACGCCTCGTTCCGGCAAGAACAAGCGGGCCATCGAAGTCGTGGACGAAAAGTCCGCTGAAATCTACAGGCTCCTTGTCGCGGAGGAGCGCGCCTTCACCTTCGCCCCCGGCCGCGCCGCCTCCGGCAATGACTCGCCTGACCCCACGCAAGATCACGAGCACGAACCCGACGAGATCGCCGAGCTCGCCCAGCCCGAGGACGTTGCCGTCGACGCCCGCGGCGTCCTCCAGCGGCACGCGGACACCATCCTGCAAACGCGTCTCACCTCCGCAGGCCTGCAAAAGCGCCTCCTGGAGATGTATGGCGACGCCATCACACTGGAGCAGGAGCAGGGCGTCAACATCCTCTATCTCGCTCTCGGCATGCTCCGCTGGGTCGACCCCAAGAACGCGAAGAACACCCGCTACGCCCCGCTGGTCCTCATCCCCGTATCGCTTGAGCGCAGCACCGCTGCCGAGCGCTTCCGTCTGCGCTGGCGTCACGAGGAGGTCGCGTCCAACCTCTCGCTGGAGGCCTACCTCGACCGCGAGCACAAGCTGCGGCTTCCGGAGTTCGAATCAGGCGACGACCTCGACCTCGCCGGCTACTACGCGGAGGTCGCGAAATCCATCGGCAGCAAGCCCGACTGGCAGGTCCTGCCCGACGACATCGTCCTTGGCTTCTTCTCCTTCGCCAAGTTCCTCATGTACCGCGATCTCGACCCGGAGTGCTGGCCCCCGGACGCCAGCCTTCCTTCGCGGCCGCTCATCCGTTCCCTTCTGCAGGAAGGCTTCCCCGCAACCGGACCCGCCTTCCCGGAAACGGGATCGATAGACGACTTCCTCGCGCCAAAGGATCTCCTGCACGTCACCGATGCCGACAGCTCCCAGGCCCGCGCCATTGCTGAATCCCGTCAAGGCCGGAGCCTCATCATCCAGGGTCCGCCCGGCACCGGCAAATCGCAGACCATCGCCAACATCATCGGCGCCGCCGTGGCCGACGGCAAAACCGTCCTCTTCGTCGCCGAGAAGATGGTGGCTCTGAGCGTCGTCAAGTCCCGCCTCGACCGTGCCGGTGTAGGCGATGCCTGTCTCGAGCTTCACAGCAACAAAGCCCACAAGAAAGCCCTGCTCCAGGAGCTACGCCGCACCTGGGAGCTGGGAGAGCCTCACAGCTCCGCTCGCGGCACCCTCAATGAAAACCTGCTGCAAGCCCGCAACACGCTCAACAGCCATGCCGCGGCCATGCATACCCCGCACCCTGTCGCGCGGCTTACCCCCTTCCAGGTCACCGGAGACATGGCCGAGCTTCTCCGCCGCAGCGTCGAGCCCGTTGACTTCACGCTCGATGCAGCCACGCAGTGGACCCCCGACGAGGTCCGTGCACGCCGCGACCAGGTGCGCGAGCTTGCGGAGCGCATCGCCGACATGGGCCTCCCGCAAGCCCATCCATGGCGCGGCGTAGGAGCGGCCCAGTTGCTGCCCACGGACGCCATGCGCTTGGGGCAGCGCATCGGTGAGCTCAAGGAGCTGCTCGCCGGCATCATGCAGGAGGCTGCGCCGGTATGCGCCCTGCTGGAGCAGCCTGAGCCCTCCACGCTTCTCGGCTTCAGCCAGCTCCGCGATGTGGCCAGGCGTTTTTTCGAGGCGCCCACTGCCCCTGCGCCTATCCCAGCAGCCGCGCTCGCTTCCGATCCAGCTCTCGCTTCGCAGGCATCATTGCTGGCTGGTCAGCCTGCCGGCCTGCAGGCTTTCGATCCGCTACGTAATCCCTTAGCCGAGATCGTTCCTCGCTCCGCCGAGTTGCGCTCCGCCCTTGGCATGCCGCCCCTGCCGGGGCAGCGCCTGAGCGATCTGGGACACCTGCTCGCCATCACCGAAGGCGTTCTGAGCGCGCCGGATGCAAGCCCGGCAGCCTTTGCCGCGGCTGCATGGCAGCATGGCCTCGACCGCGCCGCCGATCTCGCCAGGGCTGCCGAAGTTGCCGAACGCGACCGTGCAGCCATCGCTGACGCGCTGCTGCCAGCAGCCTGGCAAAGCGATCTTGCGCCCGCCCGGCAGGTCCTCGCCGAGAAAGGCGGCAGCTTCCTCCGTTTCCTCTCCGGAGAGTGGCGCTCCGCCGACCGCCTCGTGCGTTCCGTACTCACGAACTCCAAAGCTCCACTGCCTGAAGTCCTTTGCCTGCTCGACCTCCATGCTTCCGTTCGCTCCGCGGAGCAGCTTCTCCGCAGCGAAGCCGCTTTCGGCCAGGAAGCCTTCGGCTCTGCATGGCGTGCGGAGCGCACCTCCGCTTCGGCGTTGCGTTCCATGGTCACCTGGATGCAGGCGCTCGGCCCACTGCGCGAAGACACCCGCCTCATCGCCGCGCACAGCACGGATCGCCGCGTCCTCGCTCCGCTGAAGGCACGAACGGACGAGCTGCTCGCAGCCTTGGGAACTCTCGTCGCTTCTCTTCACGACCGCGCCGGCAAAGCCACACACGAGTGGAACGCCCTCGCACAAACCCTGCAGTTTGAGGAAGCGGCAAGCGGAACACCTGCCGACTCGTCACCCACCCTCGACCGTCTATCCGATCGGCTTTCCGGCTGGCACGCGCACCCCGAGCAGCTCTCCAAGTGGATCGCCTACCGAGCCGCCGAAGCCACAGCCGAGGCGCAAAGCCTCGGCTCGCTCACCGCCCGCCTCGCCGACGGCCGTCTCACCACGCCTGCAGCCTCCAACGCCTTCGAGATGGCTTACAACGAAGCCCTCCTCCGCGACATCTTCGCGCACACGCCCGAGCTCGCCCACTTCGATGGCGAGGTCCACCGCGAAGTCGTCGGTCGCTTCGCCGAGTTCGACCGCGAGCGCATCAAGGCTTCCGCCTTTGAAGCCGTCCACACCCACCATCGCCACGTCCCTGCCGGCGGCGGCGGCATCGGCCCGGTCGGCGTCCTCCGCGGCGAGATCGCCAAAAGGAGCCGCCACCTCCCCATCCGCCAGCTCATGAGCAAGGCCGCCCCCGCCGTCCAGGCGCTCAAGCCCGTCATGATGATGAGCCCGCTCTCCATCGCGCAGTTCCTCCCTGCCGGCAAGCTCACCTTCGACCTCCTCGTCATGGACGAAGCCAGCCAGATCCAGCCCGTAGACGCTCTCGGCGCCATCGCCCGCGCGCGCCAGGTCATTGTCGTCGGCGACGAGCGCCAGCTCCCGCCCACCCGCTTCTTCGCCAAGCTCACCTCCGACGCCGCCGAAGACGATGAGGACGACGAAGCGGACACCACCCGCGTCTCCGACCTCGAAAGCGTTCTCGGCCTCTTTGGAGCCCGCGGCCTACCGCAGCGCATGCTGCGCTGGCACTACCGCAGCCGCCACGAGTCGCTCATCGCCGTCTCCAACAGCGAGTTCTACGAGAACCGCCTCTTCATCATCCCCAGCCCCTTTTCCCAGAGCGCCGGCCGCGGCCTCCACTTTCAGTACGTTCCCGAAGGCGTCTTCTACTCCGAAGGGGTTTCCACCGAAGGCCGCTTCGCCAACCCGGTCGAAGCCCGCACCGTCGCGGAAGCCGTCATGCGCCACGCCGCCGAGCACCCTGAGTTCTCGCTCGGCGTCGCCACTTTCTCCATCCGGCAGCGCCGCGCCATCCTCGACCAGCTCGAGCGCCTCCGCCGCCTCAACCCCGCCACCGAGCCCTTCTTCAACGCGCACCCGGCCGAGCCCTTCTTCGTCAAGAACCTCGAAAACGTTCAGGGCGACGAGCGCGACGTCATCTTCATCTCCGTCGGCTATGGCCGCGACCCGCAGGGCAAGTTCGCCATGCGCTTCGGCCCGCTTGGCATGGAAGGCGGCGAGCGCCGCCTCAACGTCCTCATCAGCCGCGCCAAAACCCGTTGCCAGGTATTCGCCTCCATTACCGACGAGGACCTCGACCCCGACCGCATCAAGTCCAAGGGCGTCTTCGCGCTCAAGCTCTTCCTCGCCTTTGCCCGCACCGGCCGCCTCTCCACCACGCGCTCTCCGGACCGCGCCGCCGAAGGGAGCACCTTCGTCCGCCAGGCCGCCGAAGCCCTCCGCTCCCGCGGCTATACCGTGCACGAAAACGTCGGTCTCGCCGGCTGCTTCGTCGACCTCGGCGTCATCCACCCCAGCTTCCCCGGCCAGTACGTCCTCGGCATTGAGTGCGACGGCCCCTCCTACGTCGCCGCCGAGTCCTCCCGCGACCGCGACCGCCTCCGCCGCGAAGTCCTCGAAGGCCACGGCTGGACCATGCATCGCGTCTGGAGCCTCGACTGGCTCCACCGCCCCAAAGAACAACTCGACCGCTGCATCGCCGCCATCGAATCTGCCGCCGAACACCTCCGCGAGGCCGCCGCCCAGCAGGCCGCCGCCCAACAATCCCAGCCCCAGCAGACCCAAACCGCCCCCGGCTCGAAATCGTCACCATCGACCGCGAGGACTCCACCGAGTTCTCCCTCATTCCCTCAGAACGTCCACTCAATGACCGCCACTCCACAGACCGCTCCTCCACGCCCCTCTACCGCGAGTGCGTCCTCCCCCGGCCTTCGGTCCCCACCCCCACCACAGAGCTGCACGACACGCCCACCGGCATCCTCGCCTCCCTCGTCGAGCAGATCGTCGCCGCCGAAGGCCCCATCCACACCGACGAAGTCGTCGTCCGCCTGCGCTCGGTTTGGGGCCTGCAGCGCTCCGGCACGCGCATTCAGGCCGCCGCCGACCAAGCCATCGCCCACGCCCTCCACCTCGGCCGCATCCAGCGCGGCACTCACACCTCCGCCAGTGGCCTCCAGGCCGCGCGCACCGCCGCCTTCCTCTCCGTCCCCAACGCCCCGGTCACCCCTCGCAATCGCCGCGCCGTCGCCTCCCCCTCCCTGCGCCGCCCCGAGATGCTCCCACCCCAGGAAATCGAAGCGGCCATCCTCCAGGCCGTCCGCGAAAGCCTCGGCGGCACCGAAGAAGAAATCATCCGCACCGTCAGCCGCACCTTCGGCTACGCCACGGTATCCGTCGCCCTCCGCCAACACATCGCGGACACCATCCACCACCTGCAAGCCACTGGCACCCTCCAAAACTCAGGCGACCTGCTGTCCGCGCGAGCCGAATAGCAGCTACGCCCCACCTGTAGCTTCCCCACCCGCTCCGCACGCCTCCCTTTCGCTTGTCATTCCCGAAGGGAATCCGCGTCTCCGCAGTGCCGCCACGCCCTCACAGGTACCGCCGCAAGCTGCTACCCTGTTCTTCGCCTCCAGCAACTTCGCCTCACCGCTACAAGGAGCTTTCCACCCGCATGCGCCAAACCTGGCTTCTTCTCCCGCTCGCCGCCCTCGCCCTTGCGGTCC
>CAXSHQ010000021.1:12061-13966 GCA_964236875.1 uncultured Acidobacteriaceae bacterium
CGGTCCCCCCTGCCCACGCGTCCAAAGACGTCCTCCCTGACGCCTGCGGCGCCGACGAAGTCAAGTTCGACGTAAAGACCGCCGGCGACCAGCCCGCTCCCACCCCCGCCGAAGGCAAGGCGCTCATCGTCTTCGTCTCCACCGTCGGGGGCCTCGGCCCACCGGCCATCCGCTTCGGCGTCGATGGCGCCTGGGCCGGCGCGGCCAAAGGCAAGAGCTATCTCGCCTACACCGTCACCCCCGGCGAACACCATGTCTGCTACAGCATCAAGGGCAAGAAGCAGTTCGTCGGCGCCGCCGCCGTCACCGCCGAAGCCGGCAAGACCTACTTCTTCGAGTTCCGGATAGACCTCCAAAAGGGATACGGCACCGTAAACACCGGCGGCCACATAGGCACCGCCCAAACCGCCAGCCTAAGCAGCGGCTTCGCGCAGCTACAGAAAGACCAGGGCAAGTTCCTGCTCAAGACCTACGCCCAGGCCACCTCCACCCCCAGCAAGTAGCCGGCTTCCGAGCGCTATCTGGTTTCCGTCCAAAGGAACGCCATTTCGTCCGCGTAGTCCTCGATCAGTTGTGTCTGGTTCACGCCCGCGCTGTGTCCGCCTTTCAGGCTGTAGTGCAGCAGCACAGGCCGGTTGCTCCCGGTCGATTCCTGCATGAGCGGAGTCATCTTCCGCGCATTCATCGGGTCCACGCGAGTGTCTCCGTCACCGGTGAAGAACATGATCGCCGGGTATTTGGTGCCGGCCTTCACGTTCTGGTAGGGGCTGTACTTCAGGATGTAGGCGAAGTCCTTGGGATTCTCCGCCGAGCCATACTCGGTGGTCCATGTGCGGCCCATCAGGAAGCGCTGGTAGCGAAGCATATCCAGCAGCGGATACCCGCACCAGATCGCGCCGAACAGATCCGGACGCTGGGTCATCGATGCCCCCATCAAGAGGCCGCCGTTCGATCGGCCGCGGATCGCAAAGCCCTCCGGCCTGGTGTACTTTTGCGCGATCAGATACTCGGCGGCGGCATACCAGTCGTCGAAAACGTTCTGCTTCTTTTCGAACATCGCGGCCTTGTGCCAGGCTTCGCCATATTCGTTTCCGCCGCGCAGGTCGGGCAGGGCGAAGTAGCCGCCCTGCTGCATCCACCACGCATACTCCGGGTTCCACACCGGCGTTTCCGCCAGCGCAAAGCCACCGTAGCCGGTCATCAGCAGGCGTTCCGAGCCATCGCGCTTCAACCCCTTTTTCCCGGCGATGAACATGGGAATCCGGGTGCCGTCCTTGGAGGTGTAGAAGACCTCCTTCAGTTCGAAGTCGGCCGAGCGGAACGGCACCTTGTCCGTGTTGAAGACCTCGCTCTTCCCGGTTTCCGCGTCGTAGTGAAAGATCGTGGGAGGCGTAATGATGGACTGGAAAGTGTAGAAGCCGTCTTTATCCTCGACGCGACCCGAAAGTCCGGAGCCCGCGCCCACTCCCGGATACTCGATGTGCCCCGCAGCCTTGCCCTCCAGTGAATAGATCGACAGCACCGAGTTCACATCGTGCAGGCGCAGAACGAACATCCTTCCATCGACAAGCGACAAGCCATCGATCACGTCGGCAGACTCCGGGATGATCGTCTGCCAGGTTTCAGGTTTGGCGCCAAGCGTCGCTTTCAGCACCCGGTGGTTCGGCGCGTTGAAATCCGTGTCCACATAGAACTGGTCGCCGACGTTCAGCTCATTGAAGCGTGCCTCGATGCCATACACCAGCGGCACAAGCGGAGAGCCTTTGACCCGCAGATCCTTGAGCAACACATCTTCGCGCTTTGCAGGCACGCCGCGGTTGATGCTCAGGACCAGATAGTGTCCGTTCGCGGTGATGCGGCAGCCAATGCCGTCGATTTCGCCCAGAGCCTCGTCGTGGTACGAGC
>CAXSHQ010000021.1:13976-23853 GCA_964236875.1 uncultured Acidobacteriaceae bacterium
CCAGGATCAACGTGTCGGATTCAGGCCCAACCGCTGCGCCGACGGCGTGGTAGTAGACACGTGTGCCCTCATGCGGGAAGAAGCGGCTGTAATAGATGCCCTTCCTGTCCGGCGCCACCTGCACGCCGGAGTAGCGCGCCGTGGGCAGGACGTCGAAGATCTCCTTGCGGGAGGCGACGTCGAAGAAGTGGACCTCGGCTTCATCGGCCCCACCGACACGCACGCCGAAAACAAGAATCGAGCCATCCTGCGTGAGGCCCTGAAGATTCACGCTGGTGTTGCCATCGGCGGATCGGCCCGGGCCATCGATCAGCTTCACATCCGGGCCGTGCAGGCCTTCGCGCATGTAGATGGAGCCCTGGTTCTCGTTGGCCAGCCGCCGGGAAAAGAAGAAGTTTTTCCCGCGCCGGGTCGGAACGCTTATCTGGTCGGTACGCAGCAGCGCAGCCATCTGCGTGCGGGTGTCGGCCAGGGTGCGAACCTGCGCGAGATAGCGCGCGGTGTACTCGTTCTGCGCGGCGATGAACTGGCGGGTGTCCTTGGACTTCGCATCCTCCAGCCACCGGTAGTTGTCGGTAATCTTCACTTCGGGAGCGCCGGCAACAGGATAGGTGTCGGTCACCGGCGCCTTCACAGTCGCAGGTGGCGGCGGAAGGGTGATGCCATCCCTGCCCTGCACCGTTTGAGCAACAGTCGGGCCAACAGCCAAGAGGCTCAGCAAGAGCAGGAAAACGGTGAACGGAAACGCTCGCATGGCTTTACTCCAGAAATGGTTGGAAGATCTGTTTCAAAGGTCTGTGTGAGGGTCTGGTTGAACGGTCGCTTGAAAAGTCTAGTTAAGCTGAGTGTCTCCGATTTGCAGCACTCTTATTGTCATTCCCGAAGGGAATCTGCGTCTCGGACCACCTGTACACCTGCAGGAGAACAGATATAGGAGTCGCAACGGCACTCTTCTCATCGTCAGATACTGCTCCGATACGGCAGCGTACTCCTCCTCAACGGAAGCTTGACCGTCATTCATAGAGAACCAGAGGAAGTAGGAGGATCGTTCCACTTAAGCATAACGCGGCGAATGGGCAACGGCCACCGTGCCATAAGCCCACCTGCTCTAAGCTGTCACTACAGGGGAGAAGCCGATGCAGGGACAAGGAACGGTACTGCAGGGCGACAACCTCCCCCTCCTCGCCTCCATCCCGGACGGAAGCGTCCGCCTCATCTACATCGACCCGCCCTTCAACACCCGGAAAACTCAGAAGCGCGACCGCATCTCTGTCGAGCGCTCCTCCGAAGGCACCCGGGCCGGCTTCGGCGGCGCGATGTACAAAGTCACTCGGCAGGACTCCTCCACCTACCTAGACGACTTCGACGACTTCGTCGCCTTCATGCGTCCCCGCCTCGCCGAAGCCCACCGCATCCTCACGCCGGACGGCTCCCTCTTCCTCCACATCGACTGCCGCGAAGTCCACTACATGAAGGTCCTGCTCGATGAGCTCTTCGGAAGAGCCTCCTTCCTCAACGAGCTCATCTGGGCCTACGACTACGGCGGCAAGCCTCGCAACCGCTGGCCCGCCAAGCACGACAACATCCTCTGGTACGCCAGGGATCCCGCAAACTACGTCTTCAACTTCGACCAGATCGACCGCATCCCCTACATGGCCCCCGGCCTCGTTGGTCCCGAGAAAGCCGCCCGCGGCAAGATCCCCACCGATGTCTGGTGGATGACCATCGTCCCCACCAACAGCCGGGAGAAGACTGGCTACCCCACCCAGAAGCCGCTCAAGCTGCTCAACCGCATCGTCAGGGTCCACTCCCAGCCAGATGACATGGTGCTCGACTTCTTCGCCGGCAGCGGCACCACCGGCGAAGCCGCGGCCCGTAACGGTCGTCGCTTCACCCTCATCGACAGCAATCCCGACGCCGTACGCCTCATGGCCGAGCGCCTCGCCTTCGCCGCGCCCGAGATCGTCACCAAAAAAAAGGGCGCAGCCGAAGCCGCGCCCTTCCCCCAACTCGACTCCGCCTAGTGGTTCGCTGGGTTCGTGATGTAGTCCAGCAGCGTCTTCACTTCATCCGTGAAGTACGGTCCATACTCCACCGTGTCACCGTCGTGGACGTGAAAGCTCTGCAGCCCGTTGGTATGCAGGCTGTTGCCGATGGTGGTGAACCACGGCCCACCGCTGCTGCCGTGCTCCATGTTGTCGTTGGTCAGCCCGACGGTGCCGGTCGCGGCACCCGATGTATAGGTGCCGTGCGCCGAGCACAGCTGCTCACCGTTGTAGGGCGGGTTGGGCGTTGCTGGATAGCCGTAGGCATCCGCCACGCGCCCTGCTGTCGACTGTCCCCAGGCCGGGCCGACATAGCCCAGGGTGTTGCCGGGCCCGGTCGGCATCCAGATCATGCCGTAATCATGCGCACGGTCGTAGCTCTTGGTGTAGACCGTCCGGCACGAAAGCCGTCCGCAGACCAGCCGGTAGAAGGGATCGTTGCCGGCGCGCTTGCCATACGACGGAAAGAACACCACATTCGATGACCACTGCCCATTGGCATATACGCAATGGCCTGCGGTCAGCAGCACGTTCGGCGCCACGATTGCAGCCGACCCTGAAAACCCGCTGCCACCCTGCGTAAAGTAGAGCTTGCCCACCGTGCGGTACGGAAATACCAGCGGATTGGCCACCAGTGTGTGCGCCTCGGCTGCGCCGTGGTGGGAGGCTTCCTTTTCGCTCCCGTGCCCGGTCGGGGCGTGGCCCGGATCGCTCTTCGGCACTTCGTGCGCCTGCGCCTTGCCACCCTCGTGCCCTTTGGGCATGGGGTAAGGCTTGGCTGCCTTGCGGCGCTCTTCGGTCCAGTACTCGGCCGCCTCGGCCGCTGGCTTCAGTTCTTCCTTGAGAGAGCCCGAGTTGCCGTGATCGTGCGTGTCTGCCATCTTCTTCTCCTCGTTCCTGGTGAAGCTAGGTTGGCCGGTTCGGTGCGTCGGGGGAGGTGCTCAAGGAAACGCACCGAACTCGGCCTCACAAGGATGGTGTGGCTTGCACTCCTCTCGTTTCAGCAAACTTCCATGAATTCACCACGCACGGGCGGCTCCTCACTCCGCGCGGGTCAGTTCTACTTCTCCGACTCCACCTTCTTCAGGATCGCCCGCACCTTCTCCTCCAAATCATCC
Source organism: uncultured Acidobacteriaceae bacterium (assembly GCA_964236875.1). Classification (GTDB taxonomy): domain Bacteria; phylum Acidobacteriota; class Terriglobia; order Terriglobales; family Acidobacteriaceae; genus Granulicella. The sequence continues at coordinate 17,140 of CAXSHQ010000021.1, forward strand.
GACGACTTCTCCCCGTCCACCTTGGAGATGATCTCGCGAACCTTCGCATCCAGGTCATCCTGCATCACAGGCTTCGGCTTGCTGTAGTCCGTGTCGGTCAGGTAGCTTTTAAACTCGGTCCACATCCCCTCCTTCATGTCCTTGATCGCCTTGGTCGTGTACTCGCTCAGCGAGTTCATCAGGGCTTTGTTGCCGTTCTCATAGATGTTCAGGATCTCCGCTTTCCCATCGGTCACCGCCTTACCCACGATGCCCTTCATCGTGTCCGGAATGTTCATCAGCGTCTGCGTGGCGGCCTCGGCCTGCGTCGCCAGCTTGCCGACAATGCCCATCTGCTCCCGGGCCTTCCGCTCGGACTCGGCGTTCGCCGCTTCGATGGCTTTCACCTGGTCGACGAGAGTATCCGTCTTCCGCGAGCTGTCTTCTTTGTTGTCTGTCGCACCAGACTTCACTTCGCTCAGCTTGTCGTTAATCTGTTGGATCGATTCCTGCGCCTTGTCCACGGCGGACTTCAGCTCCGTCAGGCTTGACTGCAGGGAATCGATAGTGCCCTGAAACTCGCTGTCTTTCTCTTGCAGGCTCGAGATTTTCTCTCCAAGCTCTGAATACACCTCATCCGCTTCCATAGTTCACCTCTCACTGTGAACCACCGGAAGTTGCGGCAGAAAAGTATCACGGTTCTCTGGCTCTGGGCCTCATGCATCGACGATGCTAAGCGTCTGCGGGTCTCGCACCCGGTACATCAGCCCCGCCGCGCAAAGCAGGCACACGCCGCCAACCGACACAGCCAGCATCCGGTCGTTATGCAGCAGATGGAGAACGATCCACCCGAAGAACAGAGACGCCACGATCTCCGGCACCACGATGAAGAAGTTGAAGATGCCCATGTACACACCAATACGATTCGGCGGCAGCACAGCAGCAATCATCGCGTAGGGCATTGAAAGAATGCCCGCCCACGCCATCCCCACGCCCAGCATGCTGAACAGCAGGACCATCTTGCTGTGAACCAGCAGGATCGTCAGCAGGCTCAGGGCTCCGCAACTCAGGCAGATTATGTGCGTTGCCTTGCGTCCTATGGCACGCGCCATACTCGGCAGTGCAAACGAGAAGGCAAAGCACACGGCGTTGTACACCGCTGAGCAGATTCCCCACCATTCAATGCCCTCGCGATACCCTGCACTGTCGGGGTTCGCTGCGCCGAACACGTTGTGGGCCACGCCCACGCCGCCGTAAAGCCACATGCAGAACAAACCCAGGAAGCTCATCAACTGCACCAGCCCGACGTTCAGAAACGTCTTCGGCGCATGCGCCCACGCTTCCGCGATCTCGCGTATGGTCTCGCCGATCCCATGGTGCGCCTGCTGCTCCGCACGGAACGCCTCGAGGTTGACTGGCGGGTACTCCTTCGTCGTCACGATGGTCCAGAGCACCGCACAAAGATCGACCGCGGCGCCGATATAGAACGACAGCTTGAGTGCCGTAGGCACGGTGTGCGGCGCTGCCGCCTGTGAAACATGCAGCACATTCGTCAGAAGCCATGGCAGTGCGGATGCAACCACGGCGCCCAGCCCGATCAGCAGGCTCTGCAGTGCGAACCCCAGCGTGCGCTGGCCTTCCGGCAGCAGGTCGGCCACAAACGCGCGGAACGGTTCCATGCTCACGTTCACCGAGCAATAAAGCACACATAGCGCGGAAGCCGCCATCCACAGGCTCGTGCTGCTCGGCATCACCAGCAGCATCAGCGAGCTCAGGATCGCGCCCACCAGAAAGTACGGCCGCCGCCGCCCCAGCCGCGTCCACGTGCGGTCGCTCGCGCTGCCGATCAGCGGCTGAATGATCAATCCACTCAACGGCGCGGCCAGCCAAAGAAACGGCAGCCTGTCCGGAGTCGCTCCCAACACTTCGTAGATCGCGCTCATGTTAGCCAACTGCAGTCCGAAGACGAACTGAATGCCGAAGAAGCCGAAGTTCATGTTGAAGATCTGCCAGAAACTCTGGCGGGGCTTGACTGCGCTCACCGTGCACCTGCTTCGCTGAAAGTCACTGTCTGCTGTCCCGTTGCAACTGGAACCGTCGCCGCCCAGCCGAGCGCCGTCTTTTCAACCGGCACGCTCTTCGTCCCAAGCCTGACCGTAGGGTTCGGTCCCGCGCTCACCGCACCCGTCCATCCCACCGCCTCCACGCGCACCGAGTTCCACCACGGCTTGTAACTTCCCTCCACCTTGCCCAGCGTCACTACAAGGCTGCCATCGGGGTTTACCGCACACGTGAAGTGCTGCCGCAGAAAGACACCCCTCCTGTAGTCGAAGCTCTTGCCATCATCCAGATACACATCGCCGTGGCAATCTTCCGCCGGGAACACCCGCAAGGTAAGCGGGCCAACTGGCTTCTCCTCCGTCGACTGCGTCAGCGGAGCCATAGGCAGGATCGCTCCGCCGCGCACATACACGGGAAGCTCGCCCAGCGTCTGCGTCACCATCACCGGCTTCAACCCGGCTGTTACTGCATCGCGAATCTCCAGGTCCCGCGGCCCGCTCGCCGCTCTGCGGTCGAGCTTCTCGCCGGTCCAGTAGTCGTACCAGACACCCGCAGGCAGGTGCACCTCATACGGCGCGACCTCCGCCGGCGAACTCGACTCCCCTACCAGTATCGAAGGCCCAAACAGGAACTCGCCCGGTCCATCCAAATCCAGCGGGTGGTTGTCCGCCGCCGCGTGAGGGAACTCCAGAAACAGCGGCCGGACGATCGGAACGCCGGTACGCGACATCTCCTCCGCCGTTGTGTACAGATACGGCATCAGCCGGTACCGCTCCTCGATGTACCGCCGCCGGATGTCCTCCTGCGCCGGCCCATCCACCCAGGGCTCATGGTCGCGCGTGCCCTTGGCAGCATGATCGCGGTCGATCGGCTGAAACGCCGCCAGCATCAGCCACCGCGTCAGCAGGTCCGGCCCTGGCGACCCCGCAAACCCACCCACATCCGCCCCGCTCATCGTGAACCCGCTTAGCCCGAGATTTTCAAGCTGCGGGGTCGTTTGCGTCAGGTGGTTCCATGTCGCCGAGTTGTCGCCCGTCCACGTCACCGCATAGCGCTGCCCGCCGGCAAAGCTCGCGCGCGTCATCACAAACGGCCGCACGTTCGGCTGCAGCTTCAGCATCCCCTCGAACGTGCCGCGCGTGTTCTCCATCCCGTAAACGTTGTGGATCTCCAGGTGCGTCGCCGTCCGCTTGGCAAATCCTTCGGCTGCTGCCCCGTCGATCCGGTGCTCCACCGCATCCGGCATCGTCTTCGCCGGATACGTAAACACCGCCGGCTCATTCATATCGTTCCAGAACCCCGCCGCCCCGTCCGCCACGAACTCCCTGTACAGCCCGCCCCACCAGCCGCGCGTCTCGGCCCTCGTGAAGTCCGGAAACACGCTCGGCCCGGGCCACACCGGCGCGGTGTAGTCCTGCCCGTTCAGCTTCACAAAGTGGTCGCCCGCCTTGCCAGTGTCATAGGGCGCATACCCCTGCCCCGGCAAACTCGCCACATGCAGGTCCGTGATCAGCACCGTATGGAAGCCCTTCGCCGTCAACCCCCGCAGCATGCCCGGAAAATCCGGAAAGCGCTCCGTGTCCACCGTAAACGGCCGGTTCTTCAGCTGGTAGTCGATGTCCAGCCAGATCACATCCGCTGGGATCCTGTCCGCCCGCAGCCGGTCCGCGATCTCCTCCACCTTAGCCCGCGGATAATAGCTATACCGCGACTGCTGGTATCCCAGCGCCCACAGCGGCGGCAGCGGCGTCGGCCCGGTCAGCCACGCATACGCCTGCACCACCTGCTTCGGCTCCGGCCCGTACAGCAGGTAGTAGTCCAGCGGCCCATCCGGAGCCCCGAACTCACAGCGGTCCGGCCTCTGGTGCCCAAAGTCGAACCAGCTCCGGAAGGTGTTATCCAGCAGCACGCCCAGCGTCCGCCCGCCGTGCATCTCCAGAAAGAATGGGATCGACTTGTAAATCGGATCGCTGGACTCCTGCCACCCGAAGGCGTCGGTGTTCCACATCGTGAACGTCCGGCCCACCCGGTCCAGCGGACCCGGCTTGTCACCCAACCCGAAGAAGTGATCGTCCGCCGTCTGCCGCTTCGCCACCGCGAACGCCCGCCCGTCCCACCGCACCGGTGCGGCGTCCTCCTGCAGCAGGTTTCCCGCGAGGTCGAACACCTGCAGCCGCAGATCGGCCTCCACTCGAACCCGCAGCGCCCCTGTGGCAAAGCCGTTCGGCTCGCTTGCCACTGCCACCCGCGCCGTCCGCGCCCCAGGCAAAACTGCCCACGACGCGTCCTCTGCCAGCCGGTCCACTGGCGCCACCCGCACGCGGAGCACATCGCTGCGCAGCGCATCCACCTGCATCTGGTAGCCGGCGGCAGACATCGCAACACCGCTCCGGGTATGTGTCAGGCCGGCAACCTCCTGCACCTGTCCCCGCGCAGCTACGCTAAAGGCCCAGCACAGGGCAGCGATAAGGATGAGGGATGGTAGCCGTAAGAAGTGAGCCATACGGCAAGTAAGCCCAACCCTTGCCTTCGCCGCAACAGCCCCGCTGCCCTCAGTTGCTCAATTTTCTGTCACCAGCTAACCTATTGCCGATCAGCAACTTACGTAAGAATAGAAGCTGGGTCCATCGCTCATAAAGGGAGCGGATCGCAGGATCACAGGAGACCTGTCGCCAACTAGCTCTGAGCTTGCAAGCTCAAAGCTCTGAGCTCGTTCCAATCCAGGCGCTGCACTGAACCCAGCGCATCACCTCACGGCAACGACAGCGAATACACATTCCCCGTGAACACCCGCGTCCGAATCAGTGGCATGTTGTCGGTCGTCAGGCCCCCGAAGACATAGTCCACCGCCCCGTTGTCCACCGAATCCGCCAGCCGCACCAGCTCCTGTACATGCCCATCCGGGATAGACACCCTGACGATCGGCTGCGCCGGAACCAGCGCCGCATGGAGATACAGAAACCGGCTATCCGAGGACCAGACCGGGTCCGCCCCCGAGGGGACCGACAGCGTCGTCCACACTCGCCGCGCCACATCCAGCAGCTCCACCTTGCGCTGGTCCAGCGAAAGCGCCGCAATATACTTCCCATCCGGCGACCACCGCGGGCTGAACAGGTTCTCCGAACCAGGAACCGCCTCGGTCTTGTTCGTTCGCAGATCCAGTATCTGCAGCGTCCGCGACGCGCTCTCCTTCCCCATCAGGTCGTTCACCCGCCCATACACCAGGGTCTGCCCATCCGGCGACCACGACGGGTCCGCCGCATTCCGGGCCTCCTGCAGCAGAGGTCGAAGATCGTTCCCATTCGCTCCAATGACGTAGATCTGCCAGGCTTTCCCCGGCTCCCGCGCCATCACCGCCAGCCGGCTTCCGTCCGGCGACCAGTGCGCCAGGAAGACGTCCAACCCATCCGGAGTCACCTGCAGTTGATCGGTTCCGTCCACCCGCGCTCGCCAGAGCTGACCGGCATCGTCGGTCCACGCCACCCACTTGCTGTCGCGGCTGTAATCGATCCGGATCGCGGACGCCAGAAAGCTTTTCTCCGGAATCAGCCCATTCGGCGTCAGGCGCTGCAGCTCCGACCGCGCGTCTACCCCCAGAAAGAACAGCCGGTTCCCTGTCCGGGACGCCACCGGCGACTGAAACTGCAACGGCCCGTCGGTAAGCCGGATCGGATCCTTGCTCGTCTCCCCCTTCAACATCCAGAGGTCGCTGTTCCCACCCCGCGTGGATTGGAAAATGTAGCGCGAAGCGTCTGCATTCCACACCCCGCAGCACTCGCTCGCGGGTGTCGTGAACCCCGCCAGCACCGGCTTCGGCGTGCGGTCTGAATCCTGAAGCTGCCACAGGGACAACGTATGCGCGATCGGATCGATGATCGTGAACCGCAGCAGCTTGCCCCCGGGCTCCCACCGCATCCAGAACGCCCGGCCCAAGGGGAGGTGGGCGTACAGTTGCGGGTTATTTCCCGTCAGATGTGTGACATACAGATCGTTACCATTCGCGTACAGGATGCCGTTTCCGTCCGGCATCCAGGTGGCCTCATGCGCCAGCACGCTCCCCACCCGCTGCGCCGACCCGCCCAGCGTGGGAATCACCCAGAGAGCCTGTTCGGACTCAGGCGAAAGGTGCTCCCGCAGCACCAGCCGCGATCCGTCTGGCGAGATGTCCCCCAAAGCCGGGCTCGACACCTCGGGAGGGATGTTCAGCCGGGTCACGGCTCCGCCATTCAGCGAAATCGCCGCCATCTCCGTCCGCCCGTTGTCGATGATCGGCGCGAACAGGTGCACCCCATCGGTGGCGCCGGCCGCCAGGTTCTCCATGTGGCTCAGGTTTGTTGCGAGGTGCCCATTCTGCGTAATCTTCGCGATATGCGGTGGTCCAGCGGGCGTTCTCGTCCCCAGAAAGGCATACACCCCAACCGCCACGGCGACGAGGCTCACAGCCACGCCGATTCCAACGGTCAGCCACGACAGACGCGTTTTCGGATCGTCGGACGGGGCATAGGGCTGCACCGCAGACGGCACGGGTTCGCGCGTCTCCGGCTTCGATGTTAGGGGCTCGACCGCAGCCACCGGCGGCAGAGCACCCGGCCCCTCCCGCCCCACCCCACCCAGCTGGCTCGCCGGGCTCGGCTCCGCCACGGCACCCACCGGGGCAAGAAACGTGTACCCCCG
>CAXSHQ010000022.1:0-8672 GCA_964236875.1 uncultured Acidobacteriaceae bacterium
GTGGAGCTGACGGCCCAGATGTCGACGCCATCGTGTTCGAGGTCGTAGACGAGCTGGAGCATTTCGGGAAAGATGTTGGGTTCGATGTGATCGCGGAAGAAGTCGGCGGCGGCGCGACGGAGTTCGTCCATGCGCAGGCCGGCGTAGACCTGGACCATTTCGCCGCAGATGGCGAGCTCGGAGACGGAACCGGCCAGGTAGGCTTGGTAGCGCGTGTTGAGCCAGTCGGTGGCTTCGCGGGATAAAAGGCCGGTGTCCATGGTCCAGCGCATGAAGGCGGAGCCGGCGTCCCCGGCCCAGAGCGTGCCGTCGCAGTCGAAGACAGCGACGCGGGGTGAGAGGGCGTGGACGCGGGCGAAGAAAGCTTCGCGCTCGAGAATGGTGGCGGTGGGGGATGAGACGGGGCCGGGAAGCTGGGTCAACGGTATCTGTCCGAGGCGGCGGAAGCCGCTGTGTCGCGCTGCGGCAAGGCCGCTCCGATGAGTAGAGCATACGCGGCTGTGTGGGAAGGCATCACAAGAAGCTGTGCGATGGCGGAGCGCGCCGGAGCATCGACATGCAGGACTTTGGTAGCCTTGCTAACGACAGATACGCAGTAGCAAAGGATCTTCACATGCTTGATGAACACCGGCTGTTTCCTCCTGATGCCGCGGCGCGTGCCGTGGCGGCGAAGCTCTATGAGACGGTTCGCGACCTGCCGATCATCAGCCCGCACGGACATACCGATCCGAAATGGTTTGCGGAGAACAAGCCATTCCCGAACCCGGCGGCACTGTTCATTCAGCCGGACCACTACATCTTCCGGATGTTGTACTCGCAGGGCGTGGCGCTGGAGAGTCTCGGCGTGCCGCAGGTTGATGGCAAGGAGAGCGCAGATCCGCGCGAGGTATGGCGCATCTTTGCGAAGCATTACTACCTGTTCCGCGGGACGCCGACGCGGTTGTGGCTGGACTATGCGTTCAAGGAGCAGTTCGGATTTACGGAACGGCTGAAGCCGGAGAATGCGGACGAGTATTACGACGCGATCGATAAGAAGTTGCAGACGCCGGAGTTTCTGCCGCGGGTACTGTTCGATGCGTTCAAGCTGGAGGTGCTAGCGACGACGGACGCGGCGGTGGACGATCTGAAGTGGCACAAGGAGATTCGCGCGAGCGGCTGGAAGGGACGCGTGCTGCCAACCTTCCGGCCGGATGCGGTGGTGGACGCGGAGTACCTGGGCTTCAAGGAGAACCTCAACAAACTAGGCGAGGTAAGCGGCGAGGATGTGTCGTCGTGGAAGGGCTACCTGAATGCGCTGCGGAAGCGGCGGGCGTACTTCAAGGAGAATGGCGCGACGGCGACCGACCATGGGCACCTGACGGCGATGACGGCAGATTTGTCTGCGCAGGATGCGGAGGCGCTGTACAGGAGGATCTATTCGGGGGAGGCGGATCACGGGGATGTGGAGCTGTTCCAGGCGCAGATGCTGACGGAGATGGCCGGCATGAGCGTGGAGGATGGGCTGACGATGCAGCTCCATCCGGGGTCGATCCGCAACCACAACCGGAAGATTTACGAGAAGTTCGGGCGCGACAAGGGCGCGGATATTCCAAGCCCAACGGAATATGTGCGGAGTCTGCGGCCGCTGCTCTCGAAGTACGGCAATGAGCCGAACTTTACGTTCATCCTGTTCACGCTGGATGAGACGACATATAGCCGCGAGCTGGCGCCGCTGGCGGGGCACTACCCGTGCCTGCGGCTGGGCCCGAGCTGGTGGTTCCATGATTCGCCGGAAGGCATGATGCGGTTCCGCGAGCAGGCGACGGAGACGGCCGGGTTCTACAACACGGTTGGGTTCAACGACGACACGCGGGCTTTCCTGTCCATCCCGGCGCGACATGATGTGGCGCGGCGCGTGGACTGCGCGTTCCTGGGACGGCTGGTGGCGGAGCACCGGCTGGATGAGGATGAGGCGTTTGAGCTCGCGCAGGAGTTGACGGTGGGGCTGGTGCGGAAGGCGTATCGGCTGTAGATCAAGTCGCGAGCGGATCTACCCAGCGCAGGCCAGGAAAGCGCGCGAAGTCGCGGTCGTGGCTGTAGACGTCCGCTCCATACTCCTGTGCGATGGCGGCGATGGCAGCATCTGTCAGTCGAGCGCCTCGGACCTGGGCGTCTGCGGAAAGGCGCCAGTAGAGATGCAAGTGCCGTTCGCCTGGGTAGAGCACTCGAACGTGGGCAAGCTCAAGCCAAGAGCTCACCGTTGCTGCGGCGTCGCGGATGGAGATACCTGCTCGCGGATGGGTAAGCACGCGCATGAAGGCATGAATGGAGAGGATCGGTATGCCGACCGGTTCGGTTCCGGAGAGAATGCTTTCCAACCATGCCCGGCTGGCGCGGTGCTCTCGATCCAACGGTGTGTAGGCGTAAATAAGAAGGTTCGCATCTGGAGCGATCATCGGATCGACATCAACTCAGTTTCGTTCAGGCCCTCTTCGATCTGAGTCTCGCTCCAGGTTTTCCACTGATCCGAAGTGATCCTGGTGTTGAACGGCTTGACAACAAAACGCTTTGGTTTCGGAGGAGCAGCCGCATGAGCCAAGCCTTGGCGCAACGCGCGGTTTACCGTCTGCTTCATCGTCTCGTTGGCGCGTCGATTTTCCTTGGCAAGAAGAGCCGCTACGTCCTCATCCAGAGTGAGAGTTGTGCGCACATCATGATGCTTGCACCGGAGGCATCATGATGTCAACTTCAGCAATGAAAGGGCGTATTCTGTGTCAGAGAGGTTCTTATGAGCTTGCTGTTTGCGGCGGGATCGCCCGACATGGAGATGTCTTCAGAGGAGATCAGGGCTGGGTTGTTTGAGGCGCTGACGAAGCTTGGTGAGCGGAAGAAAGTGCTCGCTGTGCCGCCGGACTTTACGCGGTTCCACTCCAAGGCCGGCGAACTCACGGAGATGGCGTGGGAGTTCTATGGCGAGAAGCTGACCGATGTGCTGCCGGCGCTGGGAACGCATACCGCGATGTCGGACAAGCAGATTGCCACGATGTATGGGAAGACACCGCGCGAGCTGTTTCGCGTACATAACTGGCGCGATGACATTGTGACCCTGGGCGAGGTGCCGGGTGAGTTCGTGCAGGAGGTGAGCGAGGGCAAGCTGGATTACCCGTGGCCGGCGCAGGTGAACAAGCTGCTGCGGGATGGCGGGCATGACGTGATCCTGAGCATCGGGCAGGTGGTGCCGCATGAAGTGGTGGGCATGGCCAATGGCTCGAAGAACATCTTCGTGGGGACGGGTGGGGTGATGGGCATTCATCGCTCGCACTTCCTGGGCGCGGTGTATGGCATGGAGCGCATGATGGGCCGCGCGAACACGCCGGTGCGCCGCGTGCTGAATTATGCGAGCGAGCACTTCGGCAGCATGATGCCGCCAATCGTGTATGTGCAGACGGTGGTGAACAAGAATGCCGCGGGCGAGCTGGTGATGCGCGGGATGTTCATCGGGGAAGGCACGGAGCCGTTTGAGCGCGCGGCGGAGCTGAGCCTCAAGTGCAACTTCCTGATGATGGACCGCGAGATCAAGAAAGCGGTGGTGTTCCTGGACCCACATGAGTTCCACGCGACGTGGCTGGGGAACAAGAGCGTGTACCGGACGCGCATGGCGCTTGCGGACGATGCGGAGTTGATCGTGCTGGCGCCGGCGGTGCATGAGTTCGGCGAAGACAAGAAGATCGATGAGCTGATACGCCGGTATGGGTACTGCGGCACGCCGGCGACGCTGCAGGCAGTGAAGGACGATCCGGAGCTGGCTGGGAACTTGAGCGCGGCGGCGCATTTGATCCACGGGTCGAGCGAGGGGCGGTTCCGGATCCGCTACTGCCCGGGGCACCTGACGCAGGAAGAAATTGAGAGCGTGCACTTCGAGTATGGCGACCTGGTGGAGTACACGGTGAAGTATGACCCGGAGACGCTTACTGATGGATGGAACACCGTGGATGGGGAAGAGATCTTTTTTATCTCGAACCCGGGATTGGGGCTTTGGGCGTATGAGGGACGGTTTGCGTGAGGTGCAACAAGCCATTGGCTGCAATGGCGGCAGTCGTTTTCGCTTTGTGCGGATGCCGTGGGCCGCAAGTCTTTCACATTGCTTCACAGTCGATCACCACTCCAGCTGATTGGCACGAGTACACGCCGGATTCGCCGGGGTATATGAGCTCACTGCACCTGCAACGTAACGGCATCCCAATAATGGAGAAGGACAGCATTGCGAACTTCTACGTATCAACGAATGAGGAGACAAACAGTACTCGCGGTGCGGCGGCATGGCAGGAGCGAACGGCGGAAGTAGCCGCGGGTAATTTCGTCTCGCGCAGTAAGGAGACGATCAGCGGACGATATACATCGCTGTGCGTGACGGGCACGAATGCCGAGAAGGTGGAAGTGCTGGACTGCGTAGTGGAAGACGTGCCGCTGACGTTCTCATTTGCCGGCTCGCAGCAAGCTGAAGAGGAAGCACGGGGCATCCTGCGGTCGCTGCGGTAGCGACAAGCGATTCGTTTGTGTTCTCGCCAGCGCCAACGGATACAGAAGATCAGACGGCAGTCCAGCCGCCGTCGACGTTGAGGTTCTGGCCGGTGACGTAGGTGCTGGCGTCGGAGGCGAGGAAGAGGAGAGCGCCGCAGAGCTCAAGCGGGCGGCCGATGCGGTTGAGGACGGTGTAGCCCTTCAGCTTCGTCACAAAGGGCGAATCTTCCTGCACGGCGTTCTGGCCGGTGCCAACGTCTTCGGTGTTGGAGAAGGGGCCGGGGGAGATGCAGTTGGCGCGAACGCCGGAGGTGCCCCAGAAGCTGGCGGTATAGCGCGTGAAGGCGACCAGCGCGGCCTTGGAGGCGGAGTAGCCGGGCGGGTTGAGCGAGGTGGTGCCTTCGTAGAGCTGCGGGCGGGGCGCGACGCTGGCGTACATGGTGGCGATGTTGACGATGGAGCCGCGCTGCTGGGCCTTCATCTTGAGGCCGAGGCGCTGGGTGGTCTGCACGGCCCAGTAGACGCCGCCCTGGAGGTTGCGCTGCCATTGGTCGAAGGTGGAGTTTTCCAGTGAACCTTCTGGGACGTTGAAGCCAGTGGCGGAACCGAGCTCGTGGGCATTGTTGATGAGAACGTCGATGGATTTTTCTTCGGCGGCGATCCTGTCGCAGAGGGCGTTCAGCGCTTCGACGTCGTACATGTCGATCTGGGCGACGGAGATCTTGTCGGAGCCGAAGTCGTTGGCCCATGTTTCTGCTTCCGTTTTCAGGCGTTCGGAGCGGCCTAGAGCGATGACACGAGCACCGTTGGCGAGCAGCGCGAGCGCGAAGGTGCGGCCGAGGAAGCCGGAGGCTCCGGTGAGGACGGCGGTCTTGCCTTCGAGGGAGAAGAGGGAGGAGAGCTGGAGCTGGTCGGCGGTGATGGGCATGATGATCGTCCAGAGAAGTTCGGTGGCGCTGCGACGGAATACGGGGATCCTTCGCTGTGCTCAGGATGACGCCCTAAGAAGTGCTGACTATGAGGTGTGCTGCTTGACAAAGTCGAGTTGGGTGCGGAGGAAGTTGACTTCGTCGCCGGGGGCGCCGCGGGCTACCTGGAGCGTGAGGCCGCCGGTGTAGTGGATGGAACGGATGGCGGCGAAGACGTCGTCGAAGTTGGCGGAGCCAGTGCCGACGGGGCGGGTTTCGATGCCGCCTTCGGGCTGGCGATAGCGGTCCTTGATGTGGACGGAACCGATGCGGTCGCCATAGGCGGCGAACTCTTCGGTAGCGACGTAGCCGAGGCCAGAGCTGTTGCCGGAATCCCAGTTGACCTTGAGCATGTAGTGGGGGATGCGAGCGAGGAAGGCGGCGAAGTCGGCAGGCGAGAAGTCGGCTTCGAGGTGGAGCTCGACGTCATGCTCGTCGGCGACTGGCAGGGCGCGGTTGAATACCTCGATGACCTGGTCCTGCTCGGCTTCGGTGGTCATCCTGGAATTGTCAACGAAGGGAAGGACGATGCGGAAGGCGCCAATGCGCGCGGCGATGGGGATGAGGTCGTGGAGGTGCTGCTCGCGAGCTTTCTGCTCGTCGGGCGTGCAGCGGATGAGGGGAAAGTCCATGAACCAGTCGCCGCAGAGCGCGGGTGTGGCGATGCCGTGCTCGCGCTTGAGGGCGTCGAATTCGGCTAGACCTTCGGGCGTGAAGATGGGGTTCGCGCCTTTGTCAAAGTCGTCGTGAATCCACTCGATGTAGCTGAAGCCAGCGGCTTTGGCTTTCGCGAATTCGTCGCGCCAGCCCTGGCGGGGGAAGGATTGGAAGCGGCCCTCTTCGGGAGGGGAGAGGCGGCCTTGCATGACGCCGTAGGTGTTCATGAGGTTTCCTTTTATGAGGCGAGCGAGGCGAAGTGCGACCCTTCCTGATGCGAGCCAGGGCCAGCCGAAGTATGAGAGCGGACGGTCCAGCGGTCCTTGAGTTTGAGAAACGGAGTTTCTACGAAACGGAAGCTGAGCCACGCGGCGAGATAGGTGAGACAGAGAACCGCGAACGGAATCTGGAATCTGGCTCCCATATGAAGCCGAGTGCCCAAAAAGTAGAGCGGCTGATGGGCGATGTCGTGGAAGACGTACGCTCCATATGTGATGCGACCGGCCCAGCGGAGAGGCCGCCAACTGAACACGAAGTAGAGCCAGGTTCCGGTCTGCACGGCGGTTGCGATCAGCAGGAAGGACAGGAGGGCGATGAGTGTGAAGCCGCCGGTTTGCAGCCAGCCCGGATAGGGATAGGCAGCCACAGGAATGCGCCGCGCGCAAACAAGCGCAATCAACAGGAGGGCTACAACAAGGCTGGGAGGCAGCAGCCACCTTGCCGCCCGCAACGCAGTGGCCTTCGAGGGCGAGCGCATAAGCAGCGCCAGCAAACCACCTAGAAGCAGGTCGTCAACGCGAAAAGGGCTAAAGCGCACAAGGAAGCCCTGTTGATAGAGCCAAGACGGCGCAAAATGTTGGCCGACCATACGCGCTATGAGACAGGCTGGAACCGTCAGTGCGCAAATCCACATGAGCTTGCGTCGATTCCCAATCCAGAAAACGAGCCATGGCCATACCAGGTAGAACTGCTCCTCGACACACAAGCTCCAGAAGTGACCGAGGTTGAGAACGATCAGGTGCCCGTGAATCAGGCCGTACGGCTCGAAAAAGGCGAGGCGCTCTGCCGACGAGTTCAGCGGGTTCAGATGCAAGACCATGAAGTTGCCGACGTACAACGGCCAGATGATCCATTTCAGGCTCCACTGCCAGTGAGCCCACGGCCGAGTGAGCGCGAGCAGCAGCATGACGCCGTAGAACAAAGGAAAGATCCGAAGCGTCCGGCGGATGTAGAAATTGCGTGCGCGAAATGGATCGTTACGGGTGTCGTACAGGATGCCCGTGATGAGGAAGCCGGACAGAACAAAGAACAGATCCACGCCCGCCCATCCCCACGGCAGCGAGTCATAGTGGTGCAGAAACACCATCAGAAAGGCGAGTGTGCGCAAGCCGTCCAGCGCGGGATAAAACAGCAGATTCTCCGGACGGCTGTGCTCTGTGTTCCCGGTGACTTGAAGAGCGTCGTTCAACGTGACATCTCAACTTTTACGATCGCTACTACGAACACAATCTACTCTTCGAGCGGCTTGACGATCATGTTGGCGAGGAACTCTTCGCGGGGAAGGAAGGGGAAGAGGTCTTCGAGGGGCTTGGAGACGAAGCTGCCGTCGGGCTTCTGGTAGCTCTGCAGGCGCGGGGAGCGGGATTCGTCGGGAAGCACGTTGACATCGCAGACCACCGGGCCCTTCATGTCGAGGACCTTGCGGACTTCGGCGCGGAGATCGGTCTGGTCCTTGATCACGTAGCTGCCGAGTTTGAAGGCTCCGGCGACATCGGACAGGTTGGGGATGGTGAGGCCAGTGTTCTTGTCGGCGCCGATGGAGGGCTTGCCGAAGTAAGCCGCCTGCGAGGCGCGGATGGACGAGTAGCCATCGTTGTTCAGGACGAAAAACTTGATGGGGAGTTGGAGCCGGTGGATGGTTTCGAGCTCCTGGATGTTGAACATGAAGCCGCCGTCGCCATCGATGGCGATGACTTCCTTGCCGGGGTTGGCGACCGCGACGGCGATGGCCATGGGGATGGCGTAGCCCATGGAGCCGAGGCCGGCGGTATGGTACAGCCGCTGCGAGTGGAGGATGGGGAAGGCGAGGAAGAAGATCTCGATGCCGGAGCCGGAGTTGCCGACGACCATGCGGGTTTCGGGGTCGACTTCGGTGCCGATGACGGCGGCGAGATTGAAGCTGGAAACGAGGCCTTCAGGCTTGCGCTGCTCCTCGGTAACGATCGGGTAGCGATGCTTCCAGTCGGCGCAGCGGTCGAGCCAGGGTTTGAAGTCGCGTGGCTTGAGCTGGTCTTTGTGTGCGAGCAGTTCGGTGAGGAAGGCCTTGGCGTCGGCGCAGACGGGCTGCTGGACGTGCGGATGGAGCTTGCCGAGCTCGGCGGGGTCGATGTCGACGGTGATCTTGTGGGCTTCGCGGGCGAGGTTCTGCGGAGCGTAGCCGGTGATGGCCATGTCCATGCGCGCGCCGAGTACAAGCAGAAAGTCGCAGTTCTGCAGGGCGAAGTTGGCACCGCGAGCGGCGACGTTGCCAGGGCGGCCGACGTAGGT
>CAXSHQ010000022.1:8682-9157 GCA_964236875.1 uncultured Acidobacteriaceae bacterium
GGATCATGTCAGCGGCGCACCATGTGGCGACCGAAGGGATGCCGAGCAGCTTGCGAAGCTCTTCGAACTCGGCTTCGGCGCGGGCGAGGCGGGTGCCATTGCCGACGAAGAGCAGCGGGCGCTCGCACTTGTTGAAGGCATCGATGGCGCGCTGCACTTCGGAAGGAATGTTGGAGGTGCCGTGGATGAAGTCGGCGGAGGAGTACTCGTTGGGGTCGAAGCGGTGGAGCGCATCTTCGTCGATGGGCGTGGCCTGGACATCGAGCGGGATGTCGATCCAGACGGGGCCGGGACGGCCGTTCATGGCGAGGTAGACGGCCTTCTCCAGGTGGTAGCGGATGTCGTTAGGCTCGAGCACCACCACGGCGTACTTGGTGATGGGCGAGATGATCGACACGATGTCGACTTCCTGCACGCCGAGTTGGCGCATACCGAGCGGCTTGCCGGTGAGGGAATCGAACATGCGGTCAGGGCG
>CAXSHQ010000022.1:9167-20419 GCA_964236875.1 uncultured Acidobacteriaceae bacterium
TGACTTGTCCGGAGAGGAAGAGGACGGGCGTGGAATCGAGCCATGCGCCGGCGACGCCGGTGACGGCGTTGGTGCCGCCGGGGCCGGTGGTGACCATGCAGACGCCGAGGCCGTTGATTGCCTTAGCATAGCCTTCGGCGCAGATGGCGGAGGCCTGCTCGTGCGAGTTGCAGACGGCGTGGATGCGGGACTCGGCGCCTAATGATGCGTTGAGGTGCATGGCGCCGCCGCCGGTGACGAGGAAGAGGTCTTTGACGCCGAGGTCGGCGACGAATTTCAGGACGTAGTCGGAAAGCTTCATGTGCCCTTCTATGGTAACGGGTGTGGCGGCGAAGTGCGAACGCCCTGACGTACACTGAGGGCAAGCACTCCATTCCTTATGCTCAGAACGACACTGCTGAATTTTGCCGGGAGATCATGGCCGGTACGCCGGTGGGCCGCGAGCAAGTGCCGCACGCAAGAAGTCCAGGTGGAAGCCTCAGGGCAGGCCGTGGTGATGCGGCGCGGCGAGCGTTCCATACGCCTGGCAGGCAAGCATGTCTTTTTTGCGGAGCTGGTTTGCGGGAACTTCGAGGCCTTTGCCCACGCCCTGCCGGCAGTACCGTTCCAGGGCGTTTTGACTTCAGACTTTGCCGCGCAGCCGGATTTGTTCAACCTTTGCCGCTTGTGCCTGGCGCACGGTGCACGGATCGAAAGCACGGCAGAAGGTTTCCGGCTTCGTAAAGACAACCGCGCGATGCTGCTTTCCCCGCGCCACCTGGTGTATACCGCGGATATAGCGGCGAAGTTCGACATGTACTTCAGCCTGCTGGTGCCTGAGCAGCAGGAGGATGGGCTGCTGGTGCTGGATTACTCCCGCCCCGGCAAGCTGCAACGGTATGCGGGCTCGGGGCTGGAGTTCGAGATGGCCTCGTTTCCCGAGGAAGAAGAGGCCATCGAGGAGTACTTCAGGTGGTATCGGCCCAAGGCAGGCGACCTGGTGTTCGACATGGGCGCGCATTGCGGGGTTTCGACATACCACATGGCGAAGCTGGTGGGACCGGAGGGCAAGGTGGTTTGCTTTGAGCCCGACCCGACCAACTTCGAAATTCTCAAACGAAACCTCGCGCGGCACGGGCTGGCGAATGTGGAAGCGCAGGCAATGGCGATTGCCAGCAAGTCAGGCGAACTGGCGTTCAATGCAGAAGGCACGATCGGGTCGTCCTTGTCGTCGCTGCTGTTGCGGGAGTCGGTGGGCAGGACAGTGACAGTGCAGGCGATCACGCTGGCCGAGGCGTTCGCGCGGTGGGGAACGCCGGCCTTCTGCAAGATCGATATCGAAGGCGCGGAGCTTGAGGTGATCGGAGGCTCCGGTGAGACGCTGCGCGCGTGCCGCACGCATTTCGCGCTGGACACCAACCACCCGCAGGCGGACGGAAAGATGACGGCTGAAGAGATTGAGACGATCTTTCGCGGCTATGGGTACGAGGCGGCTTCGGAGGCGAACCCGCTGCTGACTACGTGGGCTCGGCCGCAGTAAGAAGCGGTCTGAGCGAAGGCTGCTCTAGTCGGGCGGGCGGAGCTGGAAGACGTCTTGGCCGCGGAGGTTGCGGGCGCGAAGCAGGGTGTCGGTAAAGTGGCGGACCGCGCCTTGGCCGCCGGCCTGGGCTGAAACGAAGCCGTGCTCGGCGACATACTCGCGGACATCTTCGGCTGCGTTCGCAGGGCAGGCGCAGAGGCCGGCTATTTCCATGGCGAAGAGGTCGTTGACGTCGTCGCCGAAGAAGCAGGCGTGCTCGAGTGAGATCGAGAACTTTGCGGTGAAGTCGCGGAGGGCAGTGGCCTTGTCGCGTGTGCCCTTTACAACGTGATGGAGGTGCATCTTGGCGGCGTAGCGGTCGACCAGAGGAGAAGGCTCGCCGGAGATGAGGGCCAGCTTGATGCCGAGGCGGCGGAGCAGCGAGATGCCCATGATGTCGGCGAAGCTAAAGGATTTAATTTCAGCATCGGAGTTGGTAGACCAAGTGAGGGTGCCGTCGGTGAGGACGCCGTCTACGTCAAAGGCGATGGCCTGCAAGGTTCGCAGGCCATCGTGGAGTTGGGTTTCGGTGAGGGGCATCCGGGTGGTTCTCCTGAGGCGGTGGGGGCGCTTCGAGCGAACTACAGAAATCCTTCGCTGCGCTCAGGATGACGCCGTCACGTGATGTGAGATCACGTCTTGGAGGAGCGGCTGACTAGGCGGCGGCGCCGACGCGGCGCAGCTTCTTCATGACCGGGACTTCCTCGTCGTAGACCTTCTTGATGCCGTCGCCCATGGATTGCTCGCAGAGACGGATGTCACGCACGAGACGGGAGATGCCGTTGGGCTCGAGCGAGGCGGCCTGGTCGGAGCCCCACATGGCGCGGTCCATGGTGATGTGGCGCTCCACGCAGCAGGCGCCGAGGACAGCGGCAGCGACCGTGGTCGGGATGCCGGTCTCATGGCCGGAGTAGCCGACCGGGATGCCGTAGCGCTCGATCATGCTGGGGATGGCTTTGAGGTTGAGCTGCTCGTACTTGGCCGGGTAGGTGGAGGTGGTGTGCATGAGGATGAGGTCCTCTTTGCCGAGCACTTCCACGGCGTGGTCGATCTCCTCGTAGGTGCTCATGCCGGTAGAGGCGATGATGGGCTTGCCGGTGGCGCGGAGGTGCTTGAGGAGATTGTCGTCGGTGAGGGATGCGGAAGCGACCTTGTAGACCGGCGGGTTGAACTTGGAGATGAAGTCGACCGAAGCCTCGTCCCAGGGGGAAACGAACCAGTCGATCTTGACCTGCTTGCAGAAACTGGCGATCTCGGCGTAGTCCTCGTCTTCGAACTCGAGGCCGCGCTTGAGGTCACCATTGGTCTCGCCGAACGGGTTGGGGCGCGCGGTGGCGAGCTCTTTTTCGGTGTAGACCACGTCTACAGTGCGTTTCTGGAACTTGACGGCGTCGCAGCCGGCGGCGACCGCGACGGAGATGAGGCGCTTGGCCAGATCGATGTCGCCATTGTGGTTGATGCCGATCTCTGCGATCACATAGCAGGGTTGACCCTGGCCCAAAAGCTTGTTTCCTACCTTGACGGTATTCATGAATGCTCCACGCCCCGGAAGCGGGGCGACGATCTGCTGGATGACGAACGACCTGCTTACGGATTGTTACAGAAAGCGGTGCCCGCAGTCCATGCACAGGCGGAGGTAGAAACGGTTTCCAATCGGGTGCGGAGAGTGCACTAGCGGAGGTAGCTATCGGTGCTGTGGATCCAGTCTTCACGGGGTGGGGCGAAAACATCGATGTCGACGGTGTCTTCGACGGCTTCGGCGGAGTGCGGAAGACCGCCGGGGATGACGAGGGTCTCGCCGGCGCGGACGAGCTGCTCCTGTGGGGTGTCTTCGGCTCCGAGGCGGAAGAGCAGGGCGCCGGAGAGGATGAAGGTGATCTGCTCGTTGGCGTGGGAGTGGCGCGGAACGAGGCAGCCCTTCTTGAGCTCGAGGCGGGCCAGCATGGATTGGGCGCCATGGACGAACTGGCGGGTGAGGAGCGGATTGAGCTGCTCGACGGGGAGCGCGCTCCAGGAGCCGTACTGTGCGGTGAGTGAGGCGACGTCGTTCGGTGCGGAGTCGGGCATGGCTTTCAGGGTACGCGGTTCGTTGGGAGTGTGGTGAAGCAGTAGCCCGCTGTGGGTTGGGGCTGCTGGTGGAAAGCGAATGTTGATGTACAGTAAACGCAACTGATTCGACAAGCTGGACGCCCGAAGCGCGACAAACCACGCGCCGCGGACGGATGAATATGACTGTGCCGGGTCTCCGGCGCAGATGCCGAAGTATCTCTTCTCTCTTTGTCTGCGAAAGGGGCATCGACACATGCGCTTGCCGGCGGGACTGTTTGGTTTGCGGTTTTTTGGAGTGGAAGGGAAGCCGCGCGGCGGGGGCCTGGTTCCGCGGTGGCGCCTGGCTTCGCGATGGGGCCGGGTTGCGGTGGGGTTGCTGCTGGGGCTTGCCGTGCGGTCGGCAGCGCTGGCGCAGATGCCGGGAGCGGCTTCGGCGGACCGCATTGCGGCCCTGGAGAAGTCAGCGGCCGATACCGCGACGAAGATCGCGGCGGCGCAGAGCGCGGGCGACAACGCGTGGATGCTGACCAGCGCGCTACTGGTGCTGATGATGAGCGGGCCGGGACTGGCGCTGTTTTATGGCGGACTGGTGCGGAAGAAGAACATCCTGGGCACGATGATGCAGACCTTCGCGATGATGGCCATCGTGACGGTGCTGTGGGCGTTTCTGACGTACTCACTGGCCTTCGGACAGGGACATGGCGCGCTGGCTCCGTTCATCGGTGGTTTGCAGAACGTGTTCTTGCATGGCGTGGGTGTGACGCCGAACGCGACCTATGCGGCGACCATTCCTGAGCAGACGTTCATGGTGTACCAGCTTATGTTTGCGATCATTACGCCGGCGCTGGTGACGGGCGCATTTGCGGAGCGGATGAAGTTTTCCGCGATGGCGCTGTTTCTGACGCTGTGGGCGATCGTGGTGTACAGCCCGATGGCGCACATGGTGTGGGGCGTGGGCGGGCTGCTGAATGTGAGCGGCGGCAAGTTCCCGTGCCTGGACTTCGCGGGGGGCACGGTGGTGCATGTGACTTCCGGCGTGAGCGCGCTGGTGACGGCGCTGTACATGGGTAAGCGGCTGGGCTATCCAAAGAAGCCGATGCCGCCGCACTCGGTGGTGTTGAGCTTCATCGGCGCGTGCCTGCTGTGGGTGGGTTGGTTCGGGTTCAATGCGGGGTCGGCGCTGGGCGCGAGCTCGCTGGCGACCTCAGCGTTTGTGGCGACGCACTTTGGCGCGGCGGCGGCGGCGCTGGGATGGATGGCGGCGGAGTGGATTCGCAATGGCAAGCCTTCGGCGCTGGGAGGTATCTCGGGCGCGGTGGCGGGGCTGGTGGGGATCACACCGGCGGCTGGTTTTGTGACGCCCATGAGCGCGCTGTGGATTGGGCTGCTCGTGGGCGTGTTCTGCTTCCTGATGGTCGTGAAGGTGAAGAACATTTTCGGCTATGACGATTCGCTGGACGCCTTTGGCGTGCACGGGGCGGGCGGGACGCTGGGAGCCATCCTGACGGGATTGTTTGCGCGGGCGTTCATCAATCCCGGTGTGAACATCGAGGGCTTTTTTGCGGGGAATCACAGGCAACTGCTCAATCAGATCGTAGGTGTGGCTATCGCATGGACGATTTCCATCGTGGGCACGCTCGTGCTGTTGTTCCTGGTTGATAAGCTGGTGGGTCTTCGTGTGAGCGAAGACGACGAGCGGACCGGTTTGGACATCTCGCAGCATGGCGAAGAGGGCTATGACTGGGAAGCAGCGTAGGAACAGCGATTAGTGGTTAGTGATTAGAAGGCGCGCGTTGGCTTGGAGCCGGTGAGTGCCGATTTGGGAGTAGAGCTTATGCAGAAGATAGAAGCGGTGATTCAGCCGTCGAAGCTGGATGCGGTGAAAGATGCGCTGGTGGAGATTGGGGTGTCGGGCATCACCATCTTTGAGGCGCGTGGACATGGGCGGCAAAAGGGCCACACGGAGTTCTACCGGGGACGCGAGTATGCGGTGGACCTGCTGCCCAAGGTGAAGCTGGAGCTGGTGGTGACCGACGAGATGGCGGAGCGGGCGATCCAGGCGATCATCACGGCGGCGCGCACGGGACGGATTGGGGACGGGAAGATTTGTGTTTCGCGGATCGATGAGGCGATCCGGATCCGGAATGATGAGCGCGGGGAGATTGCACTGTAAGGGACGATAGTCGTTTGGCTGCAAGCGAAGCCCCAGCTGTGGTCGCGCTTCCAGCGAAATGCGGGGACCCTGAGCTGCGCTCAGGATGACACCCTCAGCTTGGGGTGCACGGTTCGACGAAGCACATGCGGGAGGAACGGCCACGGCGAGCGAGACACTCAGGGCAGAGTATGAGCGGCGGATGGCCGAGGTTCGGCGGGGGTTTGAGGCCTCGCGGAATGGGTTGGCCGCTGCCGGAGCTCGCGCTGAGCTGGTGGATGAGCTGGTGAGACGGCTGTGGGCCGAGACGCTGCCGGCAGGGGATGCGGGCAAGGGTGTGGCGCTGGTGGCGGTGGGCGGGTATGGGCGTGGGGAACTGCTGCCGTACTCCGATGTGGACCTGCTGTTCTGCACGGCGGCGACGAAGGATGGTGAGCGGGTGGCAGATGCCATTCGGCGGACCTCGCAGGGGCTGTGGGATGCGGGGCTGCGAGCTTCGGCCACGACGCGCACGGTGGGCGAGTGCGAACGCTTCGAGGTGACCAATGCGGAGCTTGGCATTTCGTTGCTGGACAGGCGATTGGTTGGCGGCGAGCGGGAAGTGTTCGAGAAGCTGGATGCGCGGGTACGGACGCGGCTAATTGCGAGGGATGCCAAGGCCCTGCGCAAGGAACTGCTTGGGCTCACGCGGGAACGGCATGCGCGCTACGGAGATACGCTGTTTCACCTGGAGCCGAACATCAAGGACTGCCCCGGCGGGCTGCGCGATGCGCATGTGTGCGGGTGGCTGCGGAAGCTGGTGCCGGAGCCGGTGCAGGCGATGGGCAGCGGAGAGCCGGAGTTTCACGAGGCGCTGAGCTTTCTGACGTCGGTGCGATGCTTTTTGCACTTTCGCGCGGGACGCGACGACAACACGCTGGACTGGCAGGCGCAGGATGCCGCGGCGGAAGAAGGCATCGGCATGGCGCGCGGGTGGACAGGCTGGGCAGGTGCAAGTGCCGGCCCCGCGGGGCCGAACGCGTCGGCGTGGATGCGGGCGTACTTTCGGCATGCGCGCACGATCGAGCGGCGGCTGCAACGGGAGTGGGAGGCCGCGGGGATGTCGCTGTATCCGGCGCCCGCGTTGCGCAGGACGAAGCTGGAGGCGAAGCGGGGATTCCGGATCGAGGGTGGGCGCGTGGCCTTTACTCCTGTTGGAGCGAAGGCCTCAGAAAGCGATCCGGCGCAAGAGGCGGAGACGGTGCTGGCGGCGTTTGCGGCGGTGGCCGCGACAGGGGCTCCGCTTGCAATGGAGAGCGAAGAACGCATTGCAGATGCGCTGCCGCCGATCTGCTCCTCGCTGGAGGTAGGGCCGGCGCTGTGGCAGCGGCTGTCGGGCATCCTCAGCGAGCCGTTCGCGGGCAAGGCGCTGCGGTCGATGCACACGCTGGGCGTGCTGGAGCTGTTGCTGCCGGAGTTTCACGGCATCGATGCGCTGGTGATCCGCGATGCATATCACCGCTACACGGTGGATGAGCATACGTTTGTGCTGATCGATGTGCTGCATGAGTTGGCGAATGAGCGGTCGAGTGAGCTGGGTCCGGGAGCGCCGGAGTGGCGGGTGAAGTTCGGGTCGATGATCCGTGAGCTGCAATCGCCGGCCCTGCTCTACCTGGCCGCGCTGCTGCATGACACGGGCAAGGGGCGCGCGGGGGACGCTCACGCGGTGGAAAGCGCGCGGATGGCGAGGGATGTGCTCGCACGGCTGGAGATGGACCCGTACGACGCCGGGCTGGTGCTGCGGCTGATCGAGAACCACCTGGAGATGTCCGCTGCGCTGCGGCGGGACATCTTCGATGGCGCTACCGTGCGGGCGTTTGCCGCCAAGGTGCAGACGCATGAATCGCTGCGTATGCTGACGCTGTTTACCTATGCGGACATTGCGGCGGTTCATCCGGATGCGCTGACGCCGTGGAAGGCCGAGAACCTTTGGCGGCTTTCGATGAATGCGGCCAACCAACTGGACCGCAATGTGGATGAAGAGCGGGTGCATGCGCGGGTGGGTTCGTCGTGGACGGCGGACGACAGCGTGGCGCGCGTGATGGCGACGATGAAAGGCCGCGAAGCAGAGGTGACGCAGTTCCTGGAGGGATTTCCGGAGCGGTATCTGAAGACGCGCTCGGCGGCGGCGATCCAGCAGCAGTTTGCGATGACGGGGAAGCTGGGTGAGGAGCCGTTCCAGATGGCACTGCACCTGCGCCCGGGCGGGCCGGGGAGTATGGTCGGCGGCGTGAACGAAGTGACGCTGGTCACACGTGACCGGCCGAGGCTGTTTGCGGATATGGCGGCGGCGCTGGCTGCGTGGGGAATGAACGTCGTCACGGCAGACGCGTTTTCCAACGCGGCGGGCGTGGTGGTGGATACGTTCCGGTTTACGGACGCGTTTCGGACCCTGGAGCTGAACCCGAGTGAGAGCGCGCGCTTTGTGGCGAGCGTGCGCGACATGATGGCGGGTCGAGCGTCGGCGGAAACGATGCTGAGCGGCAGGCGGCGAGGACGGCGCAGCACGCCAAGGGTGACGGTGCAGACGCAGGTGGAGTTCGACAGGAGCGCGTCCAGCCACAGCACGGTGATGCAGGTGATTGCGCAGGACGTGCCTGGGCTGCTGCGGACGGTGAGCCGCACGTTGAGCGCGGCAGGCTATAACGTAGAGGTCGCGCTGATCGATACGGAAGGTGAAATGGCCATCGACGTGTTTTATCTGACGCGCGGAGGAGAGCGCTTGAGCCACGACGAGGAAGCAGCGTTGCGCGGGGCCATGCTGGAGGCCATCGATGCCAATGCGCGCTGAGTGTGGCCGGGTGAAGAGTGCCGCGAAGGTTGTAGCCGGTGCGGTAGCGATGACAGGGCTGTTGCTGATGTCCTTTGCGGCGCGTGCACAGCATGCGGCCGGAGTGAGGAAGGCTGATAGGCCGCAGTGCCGGCGCGCTGTGGTGGAGGGCGCTGTCCATGCTGGTCAGGGCTTTCAGGTGGAGTTTGCGCGCAGGCTCGTGGTCGGGCTTGAGCCGATTCAATCAGGGTGGGCTTTGCGCGTGGTGGCCGCGGGCAAGCCGCGCGGGCCGCACGACTATGCCGAGGTGGCGACGCTGCCGTACCAATCGGTGAGCCCGTTGCTGCTGAGCACGGACTGGGCGTTCCGGTCGCAGGATGCAGCAGGCTGGACGCCGCGTCGCTTCCGGTATGCGGGGAGCGAGAAAGCCTACGCCACGCTTGCGGCTGGGTACGACGCGGTGGTGCGCGGAGATGCCGCGGCTTCACGGGAGGCTGCCTTGCTATCGGAAGCGCAACCGGAGGGCGTGCTGGAAATTGCGGTCGCGAAGATCGCTCCGGGAATGGCCGACCAGGTGGGCGCGGCGGCTGCGGTTTCAGCGCGCTTTACAGAGACGCCGCACACGATAGATCTCAGCGCAAAGCCTTCTCCGTTGGGGAGGCTGGAGGATGTGCGCTTCCGCGTGCTGCTGGATTTGCCGGATGGAGTTGTGCCGATGAAGGGCACGAAAATCGCGACGTTTCCTTGCGTGCTGCGACCAACCGGCGGAACGGTCTCCGCATCCCAAGCCCGTAGCAAGCGGAAATAACACAAAAGCTTTCGGTGGATGTGTTTTGCCGTGCAGTAAAAACGTATACTTAGCATCATGAGCAGTCCATCCCAGCAAACGTCGACGAACGGCCGGCCTACTGCGGTTCCGCAGAACAGCGACCGCTATATCTTCGGGACGCTGGACAGCTTCGGAAAGAACCGCGACAAGGTAGCCGAGGTGAACTGGGGAGAGTCGCAGCCGGAAGGTGTGGTGCTGGCCTCGCTGGATGCGGCGATCAACTGGGTGCGCAAGAACTCGGTTTGGCCGATGACGTTTGGGCTGGCCTGCTGCGCGATCGAGATGATGTCGATGGGCGGTTCGCGGTACGACATTGCGCGGTTCGGCGCGGAAGTGTTCCGGCCTTCGCCTCGGCAAAGCGATCTGATGATCATTGCCGGGCGGGTGTCGCAGAAGATGGCTCCAGTCATTCGGCGGCTGTACGAGCAGATGCCGGAGCCCAAGTGGGTGATTTCGATGGGCGCGTGCGCGACCTCGGGCGGCGTGTTCAATAATTACGCGCTGCTGCAGGGAGTAAACCAGATCATCCCGGTGGATGTGTATGTGCCGGGCTGCCCGCCACGACCGGAGCAACTGTTGTACGCGATCACATTGTTGCAGGAGAAGATTCAAGCGAGCCACGGGGCTGTAAAAGAGGCCCTCAATCTCGCATGAGGACGACAAGCGGCTTCAAGTAAGTTACTGTTGAGGTTCTGCTGTCGAGTTGGATACTTGTTTCAACGGGCTTGCCCGTTGGTAAATTGAAGGAAACGCTTTGCCGCAGGATTTTTTCTCTCGACAGGGAGAACAACTGCGGTACACTTTTACGGAATTCACATTAGTACGCGGGCCCCGGAAAGATTGAAAAGTCCGCGCAAGATTTGCGCCAGTGTCATCAGTGGAGGATTGTCGAATGTCTTATCGTCCGTTTCGCAGTATCGGCCGGTGTTTGCTGGCTGCCGGTGCGGCCAGCCTTGTTGTTGCAAGCCTGAGCGCACAAACTGCGCCCAGTACAGCCGCCCCAAGCGGGCCCAATCCTTCCCGTGTTGACATCTTCATGGGTTACTCGTATTTCGGGGCTCATGGGCAGGTCAAGCCGGCCGGCATCGCCTATTCATCCGTGGATGAAGGTGCGGCGTTGAGCGGCGCCTACTACTTCAACAAGTATGTGGGCGGCGAGATCCTCGGCTTCGCAAACCCGAATGGCCAGAACGATGGTCTGTACGCGGGTTATGCCGGACCGATCTTCCGCGCGCCGATGCAGAACTTCACTTTGTTCGCGCATGGCCTGGCGGGCGGCGTCCGCATTGGCGGCCCGAACAACAGCAATCCCGCGCAGTTCGAGCATGAGCCCTATCGCTGGGGACCTGGTCTCGTGGCTGGCGGCGGTATGGATTATGACCTGCCGTTCTTCGATCATCTTTTCGGTCTGCGCATCTTCGAGGCGGACTACCGCTACATTCACGCTGACTTCGGTCCTGTGGTCGCGATTCCCACCGCTGGCGATACAGGCGGACGCGCTAACCTTGGCGCAGCTGAACTGAGCGCCGGCATCCTGATGCACTTCGGCCACATCATTCCGCCGCCGCCGGTGGCGTACACCTGCTCGGTGACAGCTCCGACGGGGACCATCTACCCGGGTGACGTAGTGACGGTGACCGGTACGGCCACGAATCTGAACCCGAAGAAGACCCCCACATACACGTGGAACTCGGATGCGGGTACGGTTTCCGGCTCGCAGAACGTGGGCTCCGTGAGCAGCAACACGCCCGGCAGCTACACCGTGAAGGGCCATGTCTCGGAGGGCAACAAGCCCGGGGAGATGGCAGACTGCTCGGCGACCTTTACGGTGACGCCGTTCACGCCTCCGACCGTG
>CAXSHQ010000022.1:20429-23469 GCA_964236875.1 uncultured Acidobacteriaceae bacterium
CTCGGCGAATCCGTCGACTGTCAAGGTGGGTGAGCCTTCCACGATCACCGCCAATGGCATGAGCGCGCAGAATCGTCCGCTGACCTACAGCTACTCGGCGACTGCCGGCTCGATCATGGGCAACACGTCGACCGCCACCTTGATGACCACCGGTGTTGCGCCGGGCACGATTACCGTGACCTGCAACGTCGTGGACGACAAGGGTCAGACAGCTTCGCAGATGACCACGGTCACTGTGGCGCCTCTTGACACTCCGCCGCCTACGGTCATCTCAACCAAGAGCCTCTGCACAATCTCCTTCGACCGTGATGCGAAGCGCCCGACGCGCGTCGACAACGAAGCGAAGGCTTGCCTGGATGACATTACCCTGAGCGCACAGCAGGATCCGACCTCCAAGCTGGCGATCGTGGGCAACAATGCTCCGGACGAGAAGATGGGCATGAAGGCAGCGGCAGAACGCGCTGTCAACGAGAAGGCTTATCTGGTTGGCGAGAAGGGTGTCGATGCATCGCGTATCACGGTCTACACCGGTTCTGCTGGCACCAAGACCTCCGCGACGACGCTGATCCCAAGCGGCGCAACGCTCGACATGACGGGCCTCACCCCTGTGGATGAGACTGCGGTCAAGCCGATCCCGCGCAGTGCACCGGCTCACGCCGGTCGCCGCGGCCGCCGTCACCACCGCTAAACGAAGCCTCAACCCTGAAGGGCTGGCCGGAACTTCCGGCCAGCCCTTTTGCTTTGTGGTGTGAATGGTTTGGGCTTTCGCAAGATGATTGCGGTATGTGCTTCAGCGCGAGTCCGGGTGCGGCTCTCATGCTGGCTAACACGTGCTCAGCACTGCGAAACGTGGTCTCACCTGGACTCAGCCTGTGGACAGCGGCGACGTGCAATCGTGGAATGCACGGGTTCGTGTTAGATAATGATTAACAGGTGATGTGGACTGAAGTGACGAAAACCCTGCAACGAGTGACCGGCCTTGCCGTGTTAGTACTGGTCGTTCTGACCTGCGCTCCGGCGCGTGCGGCTACGTGGTTTCCGCTGGGGCCGTATGGCGGAGATGCCCGTTCCTTCGGAGCCGACCCGAATGACTCGCGGCACCTGTTTCTGGGGACGACGACAGGGTGGATCTATGAATCGCGTGATGGTGGCGCCACCTGGGCGCGGCTGGCGCGGCTGGGCACTCATGATGACCTGGTGATCCGGCACATTCTCGCAGACCCGAAAAACCCGAAGCGGCTGATGGTGGGTGCGTGGAAGATCGACCGCCCGGATGGCGGAGTGTTCATCAGCGACGATGGCGGCAAGAACTGGTATGAGCAGGCTCAGATGCGTGGGCAGTCTGTGCGCTCGATGGACCGCTCGATTTCAGACCCGAACGAGGTGGTGGCGGGCACGCTGCAGGGCGTGTTCCTGAGCAAGGACAACGGGACGCACTGGCAGCAGATCAGCCCTGTAGGCAGCACGGAGCTGCATGAGGTTGAGTCTCTGGCGATCGATCCCACCGACCCGAACGTGATCTACGCGGGGACATGGCACCTGCCCTGGAAGACGACGGACGGCGGCCTCACGTGGACCAACATGACACACGAGCAGGGGATCATCGACGACTCGGATGTGTTCTCGATCATCGTCGATCCTGCGCACCCGCAGACGGTGTATGCGAGCGCCTGCTCGGGTATCTACAAGAGCCAGAACGCTGGCGGCAAGTTCGAGAAGATCAAGGGCATTCCGTATTCGTCACGGCGCACGCGGCGGCTGCTCCAAGACCCGACCGCGTCGGACGTGGTTTTCGCTGGAACGACGGAAGGGCTCTACCGAACCAAGGACGCCGGCGAGAGCTTCGTCCAGACGATTGGCAATGTGATCATCAACGACATTTACATCGACCCACGGCATCCTGAGCATGTGCTGCTGGCGACCGATCGCGGTGGCGTGCTGAGCAGCGACGATGGCGGGGACACTTTTCAGCCCTCCAACAGCGGGTTTTCCGCACGCCAGATCCACGCGTATGCTTCAGATCCGCTGAATCCCGGCACCATTTACGTCGGCGTGATGAACGACAAGGAAACCGGCGGCGTGTTCCAGAGCACGGACGGCGGTGTGCAGTGGCAGCAGCAGAGCACGGGGTTAGGCGGGCGCGATGTGTTCAGCCTGACGACAACGCCTACGGGCGCGCTGCTGGCGGGCACCGGGCATGGCGTGTTCCGGTTGGATGCGGGCACGTGGACGGATTCCAATGCGCTTGGTGTTCCGGCGGCAACGACGGCAAGCGCGGAGGCGCCTGCGAACATGGCTCCTGCCGCGGTAACGGAAGAAGCGAAACTTGCGGTTGCAGGTGTCGCAGCACCTGCCCGTTCAACACCGCGCAGGCCGGTCGTGAAGGGCCGGGCTGAGAACATACGTGCGGCAAGAGGCCGTGCAGCTCACCCCATCCGAGGGGGTGCGGTGAGCCGATCGAAAATAGCGGCGAAGCGTAAGCCCGGTGCGTCTGTGCGGACGAAGGGCAAGTCGAGGGAGAAGCGGCCGGAACTGCGTCGCGTTGCGGCGAAGGTGAAGGGCCGCCGCGCCCCCGTAGCGCAGAAGGCGCGAGCGCTTCGTCTGCCTCCGTCGCCACCACCACCAGCGGCGCCGGCCCCGGCTCAGCGCATGGACGCTGTGGTGTACGGCATGCTGCCACTGAATGACAGCGTGTATGCGGGCACTTCGTCGGGGTTGATGCGGTCGGGAGACGACGGGCGCCACTGGAGTTCGGTGGAGAGCCTGGCGATGCCGGAAGTGTGGTTCGTGGCCGGGCAGAAAAGCACGGTGCTCGCCGGCGGATTGCGTCGGCTGGCGATCTCCATGGACAACGGGAGCACGTGGGACACGCTGGCGCTGCCCTCGGACATGACACAGCTCAGCGCGATGGCAGTGGATGAGCTGGGCAATCTGTGGGTCGGTGGCGCGGAGGGTGTGTACTACTCGACGGACTATGGGCTTACGTGGAAGACGCTGCGGAATCTGTTCACCACGTCGGTGAATGGGATCTTCTTCGATG
>CAXSHQ010000023.1:0-494 GCA_964236875.1 uncultured Acidobacteriaceae bacterium
CGCGATCTGGACAGGAAACACCAGCGTGACTTGGCGCTCGTCCACAGATTCCGCGCGGCCTGATGAAGATGCGGCGACCGGGACCAGAGCAAGATGCGGTCCCTGGACATCGCTCCGCACCGGATACGTGACGCGCATCATTGTGTCTTCCGGGCCAAACAGACCGAACGCGGCGATCAAAAGGGGCAGTCCAACAAGCAATCCACGCGCCAGCACAACCCTGCGCCACGCATACTGAATGACCAGCACGGCGACAAACACACTGACCGGCCCCACGAAACTCAGCTCGTCGCCGGCGGGGTTCAACGAGCTCGAGGCAGGAAGCAGGTCGCTCACGTACGCCATTCCGGCAGCGAACAGGATCACGGCCAGCAGGCCCAGCAGCATCTTCCCAAAGTTGCCGGTGACGGCAGCGAGGCACGCCATGGGAAGCACAGCTATTCCGGTGGTCAGCAGCAGGTAGAAGAGCAGCCCCGGAAGGTGAGCGACGGGAT
>CAXSHQ010000023.1:504-14746 GCA_964236875.1 uncultured Acidobacteriaceae bacterium
GCTTGCGCGAGTACAAGCGCTCCTCGCCGCCCACAACGGCCGTGACCACCAGGCACTGCGCTACGAAAAACGGAACGTACAGGAAGCAGAAAAGGAACAGGGCTTTCGCCGCCATCAGCTCGGGCCAGCGGTAGGGACGCGTGATCCAGAACTGTCGCTGACCCACGAGGCTTTCCGCGTGGATCACCCGCGTGATCAACACCAGCCAGCTTACCGGGACCAAGGCGGTCATCGCGCCCGGCACCCAGGTCCATACCGGAAGTCGAGCCGCTGGATCGGCCCATGTGGATGGGTAGATCCACACAAAGAGTGCGGTCACGGTGAGTGTGGCCATGACCTCGATCCAGTACAAGCGAAGATCTTTGGCGAAGATATGCAGCGCCTGCTTCATGCCGCCTCGCTTTCGCCCGCCCGGTTGATCGCCTGCGTTCGCCCTGCCTTGGCAATCGCCACAAAGATGGACCGCAACGCCATCGGTTGAATCGTGATCTTCACCGCATCCGGAAACCGGCCTGCGAGCTCAGCGGACGTGGCCGGGGTAAAGTGCGAGTCCACGAATCTGAGTGCTTCGCCCGCAGACTGCACGTTCAACCAGGTCGCTGGAAGGTTGCGCATGACTGCGGTGTTCGGCGTGCCGCTCGTCATCACCTCGATCTCGCGAAAGCGCTCCATCAACACCGACAGCTCCTCCGAGAAGAGCAACCGTCCCTGCTCCAGGAAGCCCACGTGCGTTGCGAAACTTTCGATCTCGGACAGATCGTGCGAAGACAGAACAACGGTCGTCTCTGTCGTCCGTTCTCTCAGGCTCTCGATCAGCTCATCTCGAACCAGCGGATCGAGCCCGGAAAACGGCTCATCGAGCACGATAAGCGCAGGGCGATATGGAAGAACGCTGCACAAAGCGGCTTTCATCTTCATGCCGCGTGAGAGGTGCTTCAGCCTTCGTTGCAGCGGCAACCCGAACTGCCGGATCAACTGGGCCTCAAGATTCCTGTCCCAGGTCAGATAAAAGGGCCGCACATAGTTCAGCAGTCCTTCCACGGTAAGACCCTCGAGCATCTCCTGGTTCTCCGACACATACCCGATGCGCTCGAAGACACGCCCCGCCACGCCATCCGACGCCACACCCAGCACCGTCGCGGTACCGGCGCTCGGCTGGAACATGTTCATCAGCAGGCGGATCAGCGTCGTCTTGCCTGCTCCGTTCGCGCCCACCAGCGCATACACAGATCCCGTGGGAACTTGCAGTGTGACGCTGTCGAGCGCCAGGGTACGCCGGTAGCGCTTGGTCAGCAGGCGCGTCTCGATTGCGGCAGGCACCGTAGTGGTCCACTCCTCTTGGACCTGCGTGCTTCGGCGCAGGAACGACTGAGTATCTCACTCCTTATAAAGCCGGGCGCAATCCCGTGGGCCCGGGTGCAGAGCCATGCCCCAGGAGAGGCATACCCTCCGCCGCTGCCACGCGCCTATCCTGAGGCCACGCTGCCGCCCGCACGGGAGGCCCGCAGGCAGCGCCCTCGCATCCTCTCATCAGCCATGCGCCTCGGCGACCTCCTCATCCGCGCCAAACTCGTCACCGTCGCTCAGGTGGAAGAAGCTCTCCGCCTGCAGATGGAGCGCGGCGGCCGCATAGGCGATCACCTCGTCGCCCTTGGCGCGCTCACCCAGGCCACGCTCGATGGGTTTCTGCATCGCGTGCCCGCCGAGCCCCCCAATATCCAGGCCACCAAAGTCGATGAAAACGAGCTCATCGCCCTCCTCCTCAAGCTCATCTTCAGCGCCCAGCTGGAGTCCGTGCGCCAGTTCATTGAGGCCATCAAGCTCCGCCCCACCGTCGTTCTCGATCTGGTCCGCATGGCCGTGGACCGCAAGCTGCTTTACGTGCGCGGCCTGCTCAACTCCGACAGTCCCATCGACATGCGCTACACGCTCACCGATGAGGGCCGCCGCTTCACCATCGACGCGCTCCAGCAGCTTCGCTACGCCGGCCCTTGCCCGGTCTCACTCGGCGATTACATCGAGCAGGTCAACCTGCAGAAGCTCACCAGCGAGCGCATCACGTATGAGCGCATCCGCAACGCACTGACCGGCCTTTCCTTCTCCGAGCGCCTGCTCGAGCAGACCGGACCGGCCCTCAACTCCGGCCGCGCCATCCTGCTCTATGGCCCGCCCGGCAACGGCAAAACCTCCGTCGCGCTCCGCCTCGCCGAGGTCTATGCCGACGTGGTCTACATCCCCTACGCCGTCACAATCGATGGCCAGATCATCAGCATCTTCGACCCCAGCATCCACGTGCCCTTCACCCAGGCCGACTTCCAGGACGATGCCGGGCTTCTCATGCGGCCTGAAAATCACGACGCCCGCTGGGTAGCCTGCCGGCGTCCTGTTGTCATCGCCGGCGGTGAGCTTACGCTCGATATGCTGGACCTCCGCTACGACGACGCGTCCCATGTCTACGAAGCGCCGCTGCATGTAAAGGCGCTGGGCGGCTGCTTTGTGATCGACGACTTCGGCCGCCAGCTCGTGAGCCCCACTGCCCTGCTCAATCGCTGGATCGTGCCGCTGGAAAGCCGCGTCGACTACCTCAAGCTCCACACCGGCAAGAGCTTTTCGCTGCCCTTCGACGAGCTCATCATCTTCTCCACCAACCTCGAGCCCGAAGACCTGATGGACCCGGCCTTCCTGCGCCGCCTGCCCTACAAGATCGACATCGGCCCACCATCGATCGAGCTCTATCGAGAAATCTTCCAGGGCGAGTGCAACAAGTATGGACTTGATCTACCCGACGAGGTCTTCAACCATATCGTCGGCAAGATCACCCAGGAGAAGCAGATCGATATCGCGGCCTTCCAGCCACGTTTCATCATGGACCAGGTTGTCGCCACCTGCCGCTTCATGGAGCAGCCGCCCCACTTCGAGCCCCGCTTCGTCGACTACGCTATCGACAACCTGCGCGTCGTCCGCCGTGACGCCCCCGCGTAGGTTCTCCTGCTCCCCACCACTTACGTCTTATGAGGATGTCATCCTGAGCGAAGCTCAGGATCCCGCATTTGGCAGGAGCTGGCACCACTCCGCGGGATCGGACATTCGCTTTGCGCACGTGAACTCACGTTCTAACGACGACTCACAATCGACCACTGAAAACTGGAGAGAACCCGCCTTCTTCAGCCCCACAAACCATTTAAACGCGAGCGCCGGGAGCTACACCCGCCGGCTTTTTACCACGGCCTCGGCCTGTGCGGCGCCGTTCACTGGAGCCGCTGGCACCTCGACCTCCTCCGAAGCCTTGATGCCCAGCTTCTTGCGCAGCTCCGCATCCATGCGCGCGAATACGTCCTTATTTTCCTTCAGGAAGTTGCGCACGTTCTCCCGCCCCTGACCGATGCGCTCGCCCGAGTAGCTGTACCACGCGCCGGACTTCTCCACGATGTTGTGCGTAACCGCGAGATCCAGCACATCCCCTTCCCGCGAGATGCCCTCGCCATACAGGATGTCGAACTCGGCATCGCGGAACGGCGCAGCCACCTTGTTCTTTACGATCTTGACCTTGGTCCGCGAGCCGACAACAACGTCGCCTTCCTTCACCGCGCCGATGCGGCGGATATCGATGCGCACCGACGAGTAAAACTTGAGCGCGCGCCCACCGGTCGTCGTCTCCGGATTGCCGAACATCACACCGATCTTCTCGCGAATCTGGTTAATAAAGATCAGGCACGTCCGCGACTTCGCTACCGTGCCGGTCAGCTTGCGCAGCGCCTGGCTCATCAACCGCGCCTGCAAACCCACATGGCTGTCGCCCATCTCGCCATCCAGCTCAGCCTTGGGCACCAGCGCAGCCACCGAGTCCACCACCAGCACGTCCACCGCGCCCGACTTCACC
The DNA here is from genome assembly GCA_964236875.1 of uncultured Acidobacteriaceae bacterium. Lineage (GTDB taxonomy): Bacteria > Acidobacteriota > Terriglobia > Terriglobales > Acidobacteriaceae > Granulicella. The sequence goes on from CAXSHQ010000023.1 coordinate 4,385, forward strand.
AGCGCTTCTGTAATCTCCAGCGCCTGCTCGCCATAATCGGGCTGCGAAATGAGCAGGTTGTCCGTATCGACACCCAGCTTTTTGGCATAGATCGGATCGAGCGCATGCTCGGCGTCCACAAACGCCGCCAGCCCGCCGGCCTTTTGTGCTTCCGCAATGATCTGCAGCGTAATCGTCGTCTTGCCCGAGGATTCCGGCCCGAAGATTTCGACCACGCGACCACGCGGCACACCGCCCACTCCCAGAGCCGCGTCGAAGCTGATCGAACCGGAGGAAATCACCGAGATCGGCACGATTGCATCCTTCGCGCCGAGCCGCATCACCGAGCCCTTTCCAAACTGCTTCTCCAGCTGCGAAAGTGCGCTCTCAAGGGCTTTGCTGCGGTCGTCGGCCACGGTGTGTTGCTCCTTCTTTATCCGCGATGTGAAGCTCTGGGCGGGGTGCAACCGCGAGTCTAGCACCGGCCCCTGTGCAAGGCAAACAAAAAGCAAAAGCGGGAACGCAGAAAGCGCAGATTACGCGCAGAAATCGCGGAATGCACCTTCTGCGGAATCTGCGCAAAATCCGCGCAATCTGCGTTCCGCTTTCCTCTCCCCACCTCAGAATTGATTGACCCGCCGGTATATACCCTTCCTGAAGTCCGGGACGTTGAAGTTCAGCAGAAGGCCAACGCGACGATTTGCCATTTTCAGATAAGACACAAGCTGCGCAAGGTGCACAGGAGCGACTGCCTCCACAGCCTTCACTTCCACCACGACCTCATGCTCAACAAGAATGTCCATCCTGAAGCCCACATCCGCCAGCTTGACTCCGTCGTAGACCACAGGGACCGGAACTTCTGTATCTACATGAAGTCCAGAGTGCCTCAGTTCATACACCAAACAAGCCGTGTAGGCGCTCTCCAGCATCCCCGGTCCAAGCGCAGCATGAACACGCATCGCCGCGCCAATAGCCTTGTGCGTAAGCGCATTCGTATCCATCTTTTATCTCTGCAGCAAATCCACCGGCTCGTTCACATCCTGCACACGGAACAACCCCGCCAGCGAAGGGTGCCGCACCGCGATTGCGCGGTACATCTCCCACGCCACCTTACGGTAGCTGTAGTGCCCCGCCACGCCTGACCGCAGCTCGGCGATATACAGCGCCTCCGCAAAATCCATCTTGAACAGCGCCCGGCAGCGAGTCCCCATCGGCAACAAATACTGCGAGCTCTGCCGCGCCTCCGGCTCCGCGCTCGAGCACAACGCACGGTGCGCCACAAACGCACGCTCCATCGCCTCCCGGTACATCCCCTCCAGCCCCGCTTCCGCGAGCGTCGGCTGCCCCGGACACACCGGCTCTTCATACCCGTGCACATCGCTGAACTCCTGCGCCAGTTGCACGCAGCGCCGGTGCCGATGCATGTCCCGGAAGCCGCCGATATCCATCAGGATGTCGAACCGGAAGCCATGCCCCGCCTGGAACGCGCGGATCAGCTCATCGTGCCGCCCGCGATGCGCCGCGCCCAGCTTCACAATCTCGTTGCGCTGCACTTCATTAAGCGCCATCACCGCCCCGCGCAGCTGCCGATACGAGTAGTGGCACCGCGGGTACAGCAGCGATGTCGCTATCTCGACCTCCAAATCCTCATCGTCATCGAGCAGATCCACCAGCGGCGCCGGATACACCGGCGCATCCTTCATCAGCGCCTTGGCCGCGTCAGCCAACTCCCGCTTGGCCGCGCCGTAGTATTCATTCGGTGTCGCACCACCTCCGCGACCTCCTGCGGAACCTGCCCCTCGCCCGCAAGCTCCTCCAGTTTGTCGCGCTGCACATTCCACGCCGGCTCCGCGGCGGCTTTGCGCAGCGCCTCGCCCAGCCCGCGCACCTCGGCGAAGCGGCTGGCCAACAGACGCGATACCTGCGTCTCCAGCGTCCGCGCATTCACGATCTGGCCCAGCGACGTGTTCGTCGCCAGCGGCAACAGGTATCTCGCCACATCGAACGCCCGCGCCTTCAGGGTCCGCTCGTAAGCCTCCGGCTTCATTGCCTCCGGCCGCGCCACCACGCCCTTCAGCGCTTCGAGCATGCCCGCGCTCAGCGCCTCATAGCTTGAGAACAGCGCCCCCACAGCCTGCGTGTACGCCGCGCGCCGCTCCTCGCCCAGCTCCGGCGTATACCAGCCTGAGCGCCGAAAGTTCTGGTAGCGCGTCGACCGCTCCTGTCCATCCCAGCGCGTCTCGTCCACCAGCGTGATCGCCGCCAGCATCGAGAGCCGCTCGATAGCGAACGGGATGTGCGCCAGGTCGGCAATCGACCGGTGCCCATACTGGAAATAGAAGGTGTTCAGGAACTGCTCAGCCTTCTGCGTGCTGATCTCCGCCAGCGACTCGCGCAGGCTCAGCGATGAGCGCGAATACTTGGCCATGGCGTAGGCGAGCACTTCAGGCTCCGCGCCGTGAATGGCATACACATCGGTGTTGCGGGTGGGTTCGGCAGACGGCGGAACGCCGGAATCTTCAGGCATGACTTACGAAAGCATACGCAGTCGGGATGTGGTTTTTCCGACACCGGAAGATGTTTAATCGGGAGGCACAAAGGAGACCTCACCGCATGTCCTCAACGGCACACCTGCAGGGCAAAGTCGCCCTCATCACCGGCGCGTCCCAGGGCATCGGTCGCGCCTGCGCGCTGGAGCTTGCGAAACAAGGCGCAACCGTCGCCCTCGCTGCCCGCTCGCTGGACAAGCTGGAAGCCGTAGCCGCCGAGATCATCGCCGCTGGCGGCCAAGCCAAAGCCTTCGTGCTCGACATCTCCGCTGAGGACTCCATCAAATCCGGCGCCAAGGCCGTCCTCGCCGAGTTCAGCCGCGTCGACATCCTGGTCAACAACGCCGGCATCACCAAGGACGGCCTCGCCCTGCGCATGAAGGCTGCCGACTTCAACAGCGTCCTCCAGACCAACCTCACCGGCGCCTTCCTGCTCACGCAAGCGGTCATCTCGTCCATGATGAAGGCCCGCGCCGGCCGCGTGATCAACATCACGTCGGTCGTCGGCCAGGTCGGCGCCGCCGGCCAGGCGAACTACGCGGCGTCGAAGGCCGGTTTGATCGGCCTCACCAAATCCCTTGCCCGCGAGTTCGCTTCCCGCAACATCACCGTGAATGCCGTGGCCCCCGGCTTCATCCAGACCGCCATGACCAGTGTTCTTACCGACGAGCAGAAGACCGGCATCCTCGCCCAGGTGCCGCTCGGCCGCTACGGCGCGGACACCGACATCGCAGCCGCCGTAGCCTTCCTCGCTTCCGGCGCCGCCGCCTACATTACCGGCCACACCCTCGATGTGAACGGCGGCATGCACATGAATTAGTGCTATTTTGCAAGCAAAGCCCGGAAAATCTTTGCCCCCGTGTTTCTCCGGCCCACGTCGGCAGTTATCCGGCTCGATACGAGTGTCGTCCGCAACACGAATCTCGGCTGGTACTGAAGTTATGCGCTTTCGCGCAGTTCTCTCTTGCCACCCTCTCTCCGGCTCGTTAACTTTGTCGCTAATGGCACACATGCACACAGCTCTGCCGGAAGCACCGGCACCCACGCCGGGACCGGCCTCCCCCATCAACATCGGCACCACCATTCGCGGCTTTCGCCTTGAGAGGGGAATGTCGCAAGGGGACATCGAAAAGCGTACGGGCCTGCTTCGCTGCTATCTGTCGCGTGTGGAGAACGGCCATACCGTCCCCTCGCTGGAGACGCTGCAGAAGATTGCCATGGCGCTCGATTTGCCGCTCAGCCAATTCTTTTCCGAAAGCCCCATCAAGGATGTCCCCGGCCTGAGCCTCACGCAGGACGAAATCCACTTCCTTACCCAGATACAGCGCTACGCTTCCAGCCTGAGCGAAACGGATCGCCGTCTGCTCCTCGCCATGGTCCGCAAGTTCGCCGCCACGGCCTCCATCTCCATGGCTTGAAGCCAAAAAACCTCTCCCAATAACAAAGCCCCCGTTCCCCGGGGGCTTTGTTGTTGCTACTTCCTTCTCCCTACTTCCTTCTCTCAGAACCCTTTCACCCCACCCCGCGCAAACGCCGCAATCCCATATCCCACCAGCACCAGCAGGAACCCTGCCAGCGCGAACACCACTGCCTGCCGCGTCCGGTAGCTCGACCGCCCGGAAGTCATGCGCGGAAACAGCGGCAGCCCCAGCGCCAGCCCCGCAGCGAACCCCCCGACGTGCGCCGAGTTGTCCACCTGCAGCAGCGCGCCTTGCCCCAGGTGCATGCGGACCAGCTGCGACTGCGGCAGGCCGCCCAGCAGCCGCGGCAGAACCCCGAACAACAGGTTCACCCCGGCAAACAGCACCACCGAGCGCCGCAGGCTGCGCAGTTCATTCCACGGCAAAGACAGCTTGCGGTTCGAGAGCAGCACGATCAGGATGCCCGCTACGCCGAACACCGCGCCCGAAGCCCCGGCCACCAACCCAAACTGCCCCGTCGCCACACTCCAGCCCAGCGACAGCATCATGCCCGCCGCTCCCGTGAGCAGGTACACCGCCACCAGCCCGGGCCGGCCCAGCAGCGGCTCGCCGAACAGCCCCAGGTTCCACAGACACCACATGTTCACCAGCAGGTGCAGGATCGTGACATGCACAAACGTGGATGCCAGCAGCCGCCACCACTGCCCGTGAAGCAGGATCAGGTCGGGAGCCGACCCGCCGAAGCGGTCGATAATGTTGGAATCGAACGGCGCGTTCAACATCGCCCAATAGGTCGAGAAACTCGCATGCGGAGAATGCCGCCACACGTCCGGCACGGGCCCGTACGAGAACATCAGCCCGAACACAATGAAGCTTGCCGCCAGCAGCAGGTATGTCGCGGGGTAGCCCAGCAGCGAGGGCGGCTTCTCTCGCGATTGCTCCGCCAGACGCACCTGATCGGCCTGCGTCGGCTCAGCCGCTTCCATCTCTGCAGGCATCTGTCTCCCTGATTCACTCAAGACTGGAACACTCTGCCATGCGCTGTCCGGCCTGAACCGCCGGAACTCTCAGGCTGCCTGCTTGTTCAGCTCTTCGTTGCGCTGGCGCGTGGAGCGCGCGCGGAACATGGCCGAAAGCGTGCTCGGCGCCGGGGTGGCCAGCGCCACCAGCAGCCAAAGCAGCATGGAGATGAACACGCCGCCAATTGCCAGGGCTTTCAACCCAATCGTCAAGCTGGTCGGCACGTGCGCAAGCGGACCGGTGTTTTCCGCGGAATGCAGCGGCACATGTAGCGGACTCATGTGGTTGAGGACTTCCATCCGATGCACCAGCAGCACCACCAGCAGGCATGTCGCGAACGAAAGCGTCGTCACCGCCAACAGCAACACGTCCACCATGCGATGGAGCCGCTGTCGGCGACGGCAGTGCGGGCAATCGCTCAGATGCTGCTCATAATCGCCGCGCAGGTCCTTTGGAACGCTGGAAATGTCATACCGCCAGCCGGAAAGGATCGCCCCCACCACCGGGTCATTGCAGGTATCCGTTCTCTGGCCGCGCGTGCGCTGAATGTACGGAGTTATCGGCATCGGGTGTGTTCCTTCAATCTTATCGGATTCGTAACATTCCGGAAAGGTGCAGCCTGTGCACGAAGGTACCCAGCGGAGGCAAGAACCTCATAAACAGATTGGCGCGAGCGCCTCGCCCTGCTGCGCCAGCACGATCCGGTTCCCCAGCAGCGTCATACGGTCGCCGATGGCCTGCTCCGCGGCCAGCCGCGCCAGCTCCGGCAGGTTGTTCTGCTCGCTCAGGTGGCCCAGCACGATGGTGTGCGCGCCGCCGTCGTAGTCGCGCAGCAGGAACTCCGCCGCAGCATCGTTCGACAGGTGCCCGACGCGCGACAATACCCGCTGCTTCACCGACCACGGATACGGCCCATCCTTCAGCATCTCCAGGTCGTGGTTGCTTTCCAGCAGCAGCACATCCACATCCCGCAGCGCCATCTTCACGTTCGGCGGGATGTACCCCAGGTCCGTCGCAATCGCCATCCGAATCGACTCCGCCCGCGCGTGGAACACAAACCCGCACGGGTCCGCGGCATCATGCGGAATGGTGAATGGGTCCACGTCGATCTCCCCAATGGTGAACCGGTGCCCTGCCCGGAAATACTCCACATCCGGCAGAAACGCCGGGTCTACCTTCGCCACCGCCCGGCTCTCTTCGGGCTCGCACGGCTCCGGCTCCGCCTCAGCCGCACTCGCCTCGGCCGCCACGTCTCCCACAGGCTCGTCTTCGTCTATGTCCGGCAGCGCGGCCAGGGTGTAATGCTCCACATCCAGCTCGGCTTCCTTGTCCGCATTCCCAGCCAGCAGATGCGCCGGCAGCTTTGCGGCATTGGCTTCCCAATGCGCCGCCCGCTCTTCCTTGTCGCGCTGCACCTTCTCCAGCCACTGCGCGTAGGTCATCGTGCGCCGCGGCCTGACCATCCGCACCCATGCCCGGTGGGTAGGCTCGGTAAAGAACACCGGCACCTTCAGCCGCCGAGCCAGCACGGAAAGCCCCGCCACGTGGTCCAGGTGCTCATGCGTAATCAGGATTGCGTCGAGCTGCTCGGGGTCTTCCCCGGCCTCCGCCATGCGCTTCAGGATTTCCCGGCAGCTCAGCCCCGCATCCACCAGCAGGCGCGTCGATCCGGCGGCAATCACCGCAGAGTTGCCCTTGGAGCCCGACGCTAGCACACTCATCCGCACAGCTCTTTCAGACTACGCCCGCACCCTGTGGACTCCAGCAGCCGAACCAAACCAGGCACTTGCACGAATCCACGCGCAAGGATACGCACCTTCTGAGCAATCTGCGTTCCGCCTTTGCCTCTGCCCTGACTCGCTACCGCAGCATGCTTTCTTCCGAAGACCGCATCCGCACCAGCCGGTCCACCGCATACGGCGAGCGCTGCTGCTGTGTAAAGAAGTGCCGCACCTGCAACTCGCCCAGCAGCCCAATCCCAATCGACTGCATGCCCGCCAGGATCAGCACCGCTGCGATCACGAACCACGGCCCATGCTCGCCCGCGACTGCACGCCCCGACAACAGTTTTTCCAGCAGCAGCCAAACGGCGATGCCGCCACCGGAAAGCACGGCCAGCGACCCGATGCCGCCGAAGAAATGCAGTGGGCGCGTCATGTACTTCAGCAGAAAGCGTATGGTCACCAGGTCGAACACCACACGGAACGTGCGCCCCAGCCCATAGTGGCTCTCGCCCGACTCGCGCGCCGGGTTTGAGATCGGCACCTCGCAGATGCTCGCCCCGTACCAGCTCGCCAGCGCCGGGATGAAGCGGTGCATCTCCCCATACAGCGGGATGTTGTGGATCACCTCACGCCGGTAGGCCTTGAACGTCGTCCCAAAGTCGTGGATCTCCACGCCGCTCAGCCGCGCGATCAACCAGTTGGCCGCGCGCGAGGGGATTCGCCGCAGCACCATGTTGTCCGCGCGCTGCGCCCGCCATCCGCTCACCACGTCATAGCCTTCTTCGAGCTTGGCCAGGAACGTAGGAATCTCCGCCGGATCGTGCTGCAGATCGCCATCCATGGCCAGAATGAACTCACCCTGCGAGTGGTCGAAGCCGGCCGCCAGCGCGCATGTCTGCCCAAAGTTCCGCCGCAGCTTCACCAGCAGCACGCGGGAATCCACCGCCGCGATCTCTTCCAACAGGCGATAGGTTCTGTCCCGCGAGCCGTCGTCCACAAACACCATCTCGAACGACGCACCCACGTGCTCCATCACGTCTTTCACGCGGTCATAGAGACGTGTGACGTTTTCTTCTTCGTTATGGAACGGGACAACGACGGAGTACTTCGGCACTTCCCCATTTTACCCCGCCATGTACCTTCCAGGTTCGTTCCCATCTCGATACGGTCGGCGCGAACGTTGTGGCGAAATCCTCCGCACCGGCCACATCATAATTCCAGGGTTCGCACAACAGAAGCGCTCGACTGGCAGTGTTCTTGCCACCGCGCCTTCCCGCGGCCCGGGGAGAGATCTCGCGCATGGGTCGCATCATCACAATTGTCGTTGTCGTCCTTCTCGTCGTCGCCGGTATCTGGTGGTGGCGCACCTACCATAGCGGCACCATTTACGACGGCACCGTAACGCGCCGTGACGCTGCCATGGAGAACGGCACCACCACGCTGGAGAACGGCCAGAACCTCGGCGAGGCTCACCCCACGCCTTCACGCAGCGATGCTCCGGGCACCATCAACGGCGACCCGATCCGTCCCGCGCCCTCCGAGGTCGGTACCCAGACCACGCCCGTCACCCAGGACCCCTATGGCAAGCCCGGCCCGTATGCTGCCAGCGGCCCCTACGCGCAAACCGGCCCCAACACGCCTGCGCCGCCAGTCGGCACCTACACACAACCCCAGCCGCAAACGAATCCGGCGAACCCGTACCAGCCCAACCGTCCGCAGGTCAGCTACAGCCCCACCACGCCGGTCTATCCTGCTCCGCAGACCGACAGCCAGTCGCCCAACTCGCCCAACGGCCTTCGCTTCGGCGGCAGCGGCTCCTTCCAGTGGTATCGCCAGGGAAACCTCACCTTCCGCGTCGACACGCAAAACGGTGCCAGCTGCATCGTCTACGCGACCATGGAAGAGTGGCGCAAACCCTGGGTCTACCGTAACGGCTGCCACGCCTCCTAAGACCGCTTCGCTTCCAGACTGTTCTTTCAACGGCGTCATCCGCACCCTGAGCAACACTAGGGAAAGGATGACGCTGTTTCAGCGCAGGGCATTGCATGCAAGAAGAACCTGAACCCAGACATGTGACGAGATTTACGACATCGTCTTCATTCGTTGTCATTCGGCAGCGGAGCGGAGGAATCTACAGTTCGGACCGACTCTACACTTTCAGGAGATCAGCTACATCTCTGCCACCCGGTCTCTAGTGCAGCTCTCCTTCAGGTGTAGTCCTCCTGTGAAACGAGGCGTCATCCTGAGCGAAGCGAAGGATCTCTGTAGTCTTTCCGCAGCGGAACGGGCATCACTTGAGGGCGGCGACACCTCGATGAGAACAGCTCTGAGCTCTTCAACCTCTACGCTCTAAGCTCGTTCCCAACCCGGACCTCACCAAAGCCTTCGGTGTGCAGAGCCGACATGCGTCGCGGTCTACTCCCCCAGCCCCAAAGCCTGTTTATGCCCACCCGGCGCCGTAGGGAGCGGCCGGCGCGGCGACTTCGGCCGCCCTGGCACAATCTCCGGCACCGGCACCGGCTGCGGGCCTGTCTTCTCCCAATCCAGCGCCACGGTCGAGAGGATCCCGGTCATCTGCGCTTCCAGGTTGCGCATCTGGCGGATGCTCAGCTCCATCGCCCCGCTTGAAACCGCGCAGAACGTATTCACCGTCAGGTCGAACCGGTAGCACGACCCCTTGTGATACGCGGTGTACACCTCGTCCCGGCCTTCCACACACATGCCGCCATGCTCGTCGTGCCCATGCAGGAAGCCCATGCCGCCGATGCTCTGCAGGTCCAAGCTGGGCAGGTCCAAGCTGGGCACATCAACGCCGGGCAGGTCCATGCTGGGGGGAGCCGGAGTCTGATCGTTGCCCGGCCCGGCAGCCGATGCACCACCGCTGGGCGGATCGCTCTTCTGCGGCCCACCGCCCGGCGAATGCTCTTCGCCCACGCCCTCGTCCGCGCTCACCAGCGGCGCTGTCGCCTCTGCCGCGCAGGCCCTGTCGTTCGTGTGCTTCGCCACGCTGAAGTAGACCAGCGCGCCGCTCAGCACCGAGCGTGGATAGGGATTGAAGCCAATGCTGGCCACGCCGCGCAGATCGGAAGCCGGCGGCGCCGTCCGCGCATCCAGCCGGAACGTGCTCACCTCACGGTCCTTGCGGGTAAAGTTCCACCCTGGAGGCACCTGGAAGCGCACGCCATAGCGGCTATCGCGAAAAGAGATGGGAGGCGCATCGCTCGGCGGCACGGTCGGTACCGTCACCTTCTGCTGCGCCCGCACATCGGCTCCGGCACACAGCATGCCAAGGAGCAGCGCGGGCGCTTTAGCGCGTGCCGCGAAGCCTCGGGTCGGCCAGTGCATAGGCCGCGTCGGTGAGCAGGTTAACCACGACATAGGTGAGACCCACGGCAAGAATACAGCCTTGCACGAGCGGATAGTCACGATTCGAGATAGCCGAAAGTGTTAGCCGTCCTAGCCCCGGCCAGCCAAAAATCGTCTCGGTAACAATAGCACCTGCCAGCAGCGATCCAAACTGTAACCCTATTACTGTTAGCACCGGCGTTAATGCATTGCGCAACGCATGCCGGTACACCACCGCGCTTTCCGAGAGCCCCTTGGCCCGCGCCGTGCGGATGTAATCCTGCCCTAGCTCCTCCAGCATCGATGTCTTCACCATGCGCGTCA
>CAXSHQ010000023.1:14756-16301 GCA_964236875.1 uncultured Acidobacteriaceae bacterium
AGGAGCGCCGCCATCCCTAACCCCAGCGTCACTGCCGGCAACACCAGATGTCGCACAAACTCCAGCGGCCCCACCCCCGCGCCCGACACCGGAAACCACCCCAGCCCCAGCGAGAACACGATGATGAACACCGGCCCCATTGCGAAGTTCGGAAAGCTGAGCCCGAACAGGCTCAGCACCCCCACCGTCCGGTCCGGCCACTGGTTGCGCCGCCGCGCCGAAAGCACCCCCGCCGGCACCGCCAACGCTACCGCCAGCAGCATCGCCGCCGTGGTCAGCGCCAGCGTGTACGGGTACCGCTGCAGGATCAGGTGCAGCACCGAGTCATGCAGCCGCAGTGATTGCCCGAAATTCCCGCGAAACACCCCGGCCAGGTACTCGCCGTATTGCGTATGCAGCGGCAGATCCAGCCGGTAATCATGCCGCAGCTTGGCGATGTCCGCCGAGCTCGCACCCTCGCCCAGCATCTGCACGATCGGGTCGCCCGGCACCAGGTGAATGAGCAGAAACACCGCGCTCACCACCACCCACAACACCGGCAGGGTCACCACCAGCTTGCGTCCGAAGCCCGCGAACCGCTTGCCCTGTCCGGCCGCCACGCTCACGCCACGCTCGCTTCCGCCGCCGCTTCCGGAGCACCCACCGGCGTCAACTGCTCCACACGTACCCGCGCGATCCGCTGCCCGGTCCGCTCGGCCACCGTAAACCGGCGGCCCTCAAACTCCACCCGTTCCCCAACCTCCGGAATGTGCCCCAGCTGCGTCAGCAGAAAGCCCGCCAGCGTTTCCACGCCAGTCTCGCGCGGAAAACTCCACCGCAACTGCGTCACCAGGTCTCGCAGTGGCGCGCTTCCATCCAGCAGCACGCTGCCATCGCCCGTCGGGATGGGCAGATTCCCCCTCACGTCGAACTCATCGTGGAGCTCACCCACCACCTGCTCCAGCGCGTCCTCCGCCGTCACCAGCCCCAGCGTGCTGCCGAACTCATCCACCACAATCGCAATCTCGCGCCGACGCTCCTGGAACTCTTGCAGCAGCTCAAGCACAGACTTCGTCTCCGGCACCACCAGCACGTCGCGCATGATCTGCCGCAGCGTCAGGTTGGAAGCCCCGCGGCTCCCTAGGCCCTGCGCCACACTGCGGAAGTGCATCAACCGGGCAACATCTTTTGCGTACACCACACCGATGATGTGTTCGCGCCCCATCGCCGGGTCATACACCGGCACGCGCGAGTGCTCCTCCTCCACGATGCGCGCGCTGCCCCGCTCCAGCTCCATGTCCGCCGGCAGGGCAAAGATGCGCCCGCGCGGCGTCATGATCTCGCTCGTGATCACCTCCGCCAGCTCCACGGCGCGGTGGATCATCTCTTCCTGGAACTGCGGCAACTGCCCGCTCCGTCGCGTCGCCGTGGCCAGCATCTTCAGCTCTTCCGGGGAGTGCGCACTGTCTTCCGCCCGCAGCGGCGCATGAAACGCCCGCAGCACAAAGCCAGCCGAGTGGTTCATCAGCCGGATCGCCGGCCTGGTCATCCGAATAAACACATCCC
>CAXSHQ010000023.1:16311-21648 GCA_964236875.1 uncultured Acidobacteriaceae bacterium
ATGAGCTCGGCCCGCTGCAGCGCCAGCGACTTCGGCACCAGCTCGCCCAGCAGCACTTCCAGGTACGTGATCAGCGCAAACGCAATCACCAGCGCCGCTACGTGCGCATACATCGCCGTGTGCGCCGCTCCACCCGGCAGCCAGTGAAGGTGCGCAAATAGGGGTTCCAGCGCTTCCGCCACCGCCGGCTCGCCGATGCCGCCCAGCGCCAGCGCCGCCAGTGTGACGCCGAACTGCACCGCCGGCAGAAACTCCGCCGTATTGCGCTTCAGCGCGAGCGCCACCCGCGCCCCGGGCCGCCCCATCGCAATGAGCTGCTCGATGCGCGTTTCCCGCACGCTGACCAGCGCAAACTCAGCCGCGACAAAAAAGCTGTTCGCCAGAACGAAGAACGCGATCAGGCTGCCGTGAACAAGCACCCACTCCAGCATCGGTCAGTCGAGAATATCAGGGCACCGCTCTCCCTGGCAGATCAGCTCCGTACCCGAAGGCACCACCGCCCCAACAGGGCGTCATCCTGAGCGAAGCGAAGGATCTCTGTAGTTGCTCGAAGCGCTACTCCAGTTAGAGGAACCCGCCAGACGCAGCAACGCCCGCGAACACTCGCGGGCGCATACCTGCTAACTCAATCAATCTAATAGAACCATTACGCCGCGGTCTCGGCAGCCACATGCCGCCCCAGCGCCTGCTCGATCTGCTCCTTCGGCACGAAGCCAACGATCTGCTCGGCCACCTTGCCGCCTTTGAAGAGCAGCAGCGCGGGAATCCCGCGAATCCCAAACCGCCCGGGCATCAGGGTGTTCCGGTCCACATCCATCTTCATGACCTTCACTTTGCCCTGATACTGCTCGGCCACCGCATCCACAACCGGCGCCAGCGCACGGCACGGGCCGCACCACGCTGCCCAGAAGTCCACCAGAACCGGCATATCGGACCCCAGAACTCTCTCCTGAAACTCCGCGTCGGTTACATCGCTCACAAACTGACCTGCCATCGAGCCATCTCCTTGCCGCCGTTCTTTCGCGGCCAAAACCTGATCCCCAGATCCTTCGGGGTGCACAATCATAGATGCGTTTCAGAGGGAAACGGTGCAGTGTGGAGAACTCACGCCGCTTCCAGCACTTCCGTGTGAGCCCCTTCCGCCACCCGCACCGCCACCACCTCCACGCCCTCCGGCAGCACACTCGCCAGCACCGCTTCGCCCTGCAGCGTCGTCACCCCGGCTGCCAGAAACACGAGCACCGAGGGCCCCGCCCCGCTCAGCGTCACCGCCGCAATCTCCGGCTCGCCCTTGAGCGGCAGCAGCAGCGGCAGCAGCGGGCAAGCCTCCGCCCGGTACGGCTGATGAATCCGGTCTTCGGTCGCTACTCGCAGCAGGTCCAATCTCCGCTCCGCGAAGGCCGCCGTCAGCAGCGCCGCTCGCTGCACATTGAATACGGCATCGGCTCTGGAATAACTCTCCGGCAGCAGCGCCCGCGCGGTCTTGGTCGCCAGCCCCGCGCTTGGCAGCGCCAGCAGCATCTCCCAGTACGGATCACCCGCAAACGTGGCCGCCGCCACACCCTCCGCTGTCTCCGCCGACACCGTAAACCCGCCGTACCAGCAAGCCGCCACATTGTCTGGATGCCCTTCGCGGCGCGACCCCTCCGCCACGATCCGCGCGTCATCCCAGCCAAGCTGCCCAAAGTGATTCGCCAGCGCCACTCCGGCCAGCAGCGCCGCCGCGCTCGACCCGCACCCCATCCCCAGCGGAATCTTGTTGTGTAGGCTCAGGTGCAGCGGCTTCACCGCCCGCCGATGCTCCCGCAACACCGCCTCATACGTGTCCAGGAGCAGGTTGCCCTCGCGAGCCCCGCAGACATCCGCATTCCGCCCCGTCGCCCGCAGCTCAAACGTCGCCCCGGCTCGCGCTTCCACGGTCAGGTGCAGCGAAAGCGCCAGCCCCGCCGCATCGAACCCCGGCCCCAGGTTCGCAGAGGTCGCCGGCAGCCGCAGCCGAATGCCCGGTACATCCACCTTCCCCCGCGTCACGCCCGGCTCGCGGTCCCAGCCAGCTCAGAAACCTCGTCCGCAGCCGCCTGCTTCGCTGTCATCATCCGCTCCAGCACCCGCAGCACATCATCCGCGCTGGGCTCCAGCACCGTCGGAGCCCGCCGCAAGGCTTCCTGCGCCGCCAGCTCCACCGCCGGAGTCCCCGCCAGCTCCGCCGTGCCAAAAAGCTCGCCCTTGTGAAACTGGATCGTGTACTCCGGATCTTTCAGCGTATGCCCCGTCAGCAGCAGGATCGCCGTCTGCTCCGGCTGCACGAACCCCTTCGCCACCAGCTTCTTTAGGCCGGCGAGCGTCACGGCGCTTGCCGGCTCGCAGCCCAATCCCTCCGCGCCGATCTCCGCCTTCGCCAGCGCGATCTCCAGCTCACTAACCTGCTCGCAGCACCCACCGGTCGATTGCAGCGCATGCACCGCCTTCCGCCATGAAGCCGGGTTCCCGATCCGAATAGCCGAAGCACGCGTGTTCGCCTCCACCGCCTCCAGCGACAGGCCGCCATTCTGCTGCATCGCCCGGTAGAGCGGGTTCGCGCCCTCTGCCTGAATAATGCTGATCGTCGGCACCCGCGGAATGAATCCCAGGTGCTTCAGCTCCGCAAACCCCTTTGCCAAGGCCGAGCTGTTTGCCAGATTGCCCCCCGGCACGATCAGGTGGTGCGGCACCTGCCAGTCCGTCTGCTCCAGGATCTCGAACGCCGGGGTCTTCTGCCCCTCTAATCGATAAGGGTTAACCGAGTTCAGCAGGTAAATCGGCGCACGGCTCACCAGCTCTGTCAGCACCCGCACGCAGCCGTCGAAGTCCGTCCGCAACTGGATTGTCGACGACCCGTAATCCATCGACTGCGACAGCTTCCCCCACGCAATCTTTCCTTCCGGGATCAGCACGAAGCTCCGCAGCCCCGCCCGCGCCGCATACGCCGCCATCGCCGCGGAGGTGTTGCCCGTCGACGCGCAAGCCACCCACTCGAACCCGCGCGACATCGCCACCGAAAGCGCCGCCGTCATCCCGGTGTCCTTGAACGACCCCGTAGGATTCATCCCCTGGTGCTTGGCGAGAAGCCAATTCAGCCCCAGCCGCGCTGCCGCCTTCGGCATCTCGTACAGCGGCGTATTCCCTTCCTGCAGCGTCACCACGCGGTCTTCTGCCACGATCGGCAGCATCTCGCGGAACCGCCAAACTCCGCTCTGGTCCACCGCCTGCGACGATGTCCGCCGCTCCTGCCACAGGTACCGGAGCGCGCTCGGATTCGGCCGCTTTACCGCCGGGTACTCCGCCTCACGTGTCGCCGACTCGCTCCACGGGTACTCCACCTCGAACAGCTCGCCGCACACCGCGCAACGAAAGTTGCTGCGGGCGTCCTCGCCCGGAATCCGGTCACCGCACCCAATGCATCGAAGCAGATGTGATCGCACGTTCATTACACTTCCTAGCCTACCGTAGCGCCCTCTCCGCGTACTCAGGGCGACTCTCCCGCGGCAACAACGCTTGTCCTCTTGACCGTAGACCTTTACAGAAGTCTGTCATCTCGACCGGAGCGCAAAGCGCGGAGTGGAGAGACCCCTGTATTTCGCAAAGCAAGTGCCGAAGGCACGAGCAAGTTCACAGCACCCGCAAGCTCGCCGCTTGCCTTGCATTCTTTCTGGCGCTCGCGACAGGCGTCATCCATGGCCAACCCATCAGCCAGCCCGTCGCCTCCGACTCCCCCCACGAGCTCCACGTCGCCGCCGCTGCCGACCTCCAGCCCATCATGCCCGCCCTCGCCGCCGCCTATGAGAAAGCCACCGGCGTCAAGCTCATCGCCTCCTTCGGCTCGTCCGCCACGCTCTCCCAGCAGCTCCTCAGCGGTGCCCCGCAAGACGTCTTCCTCTCCGCCGACTACCTCCACCCCGAGCAGATCGCTTCCGCAGGCCTCGCCGACGGCAAAGCGCCCACGCCGTACGCGCGTGGTGTGCTCGTCCTCTGGGCCCGCAAGGATTCGCCCGCCCAGCCGCTCTCCCTCGACTCCCTCAGCAAACCCGCCGTGCAAAAGGTCGCCGTCGCCAACGACCTCCACGCTCCCTACGGTTTCGCCGCCACCCGCGCGATCGCCGCCCTGCACCTTACCGAGGCGCTGAAACCCAAGCTCGTCGTCGCCGAAAACGTCGGCCAGACCGCCCAGTTCGCCGCCTCCGGCAACGCCCAGGCAGCCTTCATTTCCCTCACCCTCGCGAACTCCGACGCCATGCGTGCCCAAGGCTCCTTCGTTCGCCTGCCTCCGGGCCTCTACCCCGAAATCCAGCAGTGCGGCATCGTCCTAAAAAGCTCCAAGCAGCTCGACGCCGCCCGCGCCTTCCTCCAATGGCTAACCAGCCCCGCCACACAGGCGAGCCTTCCCAAGCTCGGCCTGGAACCCGCCCAGTAGAAGCTTCTTGCGCCCTTGATGTCTCGCCCCGATGAGGGTGTCATCCTGAGCAAAGCGAAGGATTCCCGTATTTCGCCCGGCGCGGTACATCAGCCTAGGTGAATACCGGGAACTACCCCGGTGACAGCTTCATCGTCACGAGTAAGCCTGCCAGCGCGCGGCAATGCACAAGCCTATGCAGAAGTCTCTAAGCTGAAGCACCTCCGTGCTCTGAGCTCATCAAGACCCTCGTCGCTCAGACCCCTCGTCGCTCTTCGCTGAACGCAACTCTCAGTCCTGCAGGCTAGACTTTCCCCGTGGACCTCCCCGCCCTCAGCCTGACGCTGCGCCTGGCCGCCTGCACCACCGCCATCCTGCTCGTCATCGCCACACCGCTGGCCGCCTGGATCGCCTCCGGAACCACCTGGCCGCGCCGAGCCACACAGGCCGTCGTCGCCCTCCCGCTGGTGCTTCCGCCCACCGTCCTCGGCTTCGCGCTCCTCTGGGGCATGGGCCCCATGACCGCCATCGGTCGCGCCCTCACCGCCCTGCTCGGCCACACCCTCGCCTTCAGCTTCGCCGGTTTGGTCGCTGGTTCGGTCGTCTACAGCCTGCCCTTCGCCGTCCAGCCGCTCGTCACCGGCTTCTCCTCGGTCGACCCCCACCTGCGCGAAACCGCCGCCGTCCTCGGCGCCTCCCCGTTCGCTGTTTTCCGCCACGTCACCTTACCGCTCTCGCGCCTGTCCTTCCTCACCGCCGCTGTCCTCACCTTCGCCCACACCGTCGGCGAGTTCGGCGTCGTCCTCATGATCGGCGGCGACATCCCCGGCTCCACACGCACCCTCTCCATCTCCCTCTACGACCAGGTACAGGAGCTGAACTACGCAGCTGCCACACGCACCGCTACG
>CAXSHQ010000023.1:21658-23354 GCA_964236875.1 uncultured Acidobacteriaceae bacterium
CTCTCCTGCTTGTCTACGCCCGTGGCCACCGCACCCAAACCGCGCAGGAACCCCGGAGCGCGCTTCTTGGCTAAAGCCACGCATCACCACCTCAGCGTGGACCGCACTCTTGGCGGCCTCCACCTCACCGTAGACCTGCCGCTCTACGCGTCCTGGACGCTCCTCTTCGGCCCATCCGGCAGCGGCAAAAGCTCGCTGCTGCGAGCCGCCTGCGGCCTGCTCGGTCCCGCAGGCATCCGCTTCCTGCGCGGTGACACCCCGCTCATCACGCCGGAGCACGCCACCCCGCCACATCAGCTCGCGCTCGCCTACGCACCACAGGGAGGCGCCCTGTTTCCCCATCTCAACGTCGAGAAAAACGTCGCCTTCTCTCTCTCCACCCACGGCAACACTCAACCTCGCAACCCTGAAGTCGCCAGCCTGCTGGAGGTGTTTGAAATCGCTCCGCTCCGCACCCGCCTTCCCGGCACGCTTTCAGGCGGCGAACGCCAGCGGGTCAACCTCGCCCGCGCCTTCGCCGCCCCAAACGCCCGCCTCCTGCTCCTCGATGAACCCTTCGCCGGCATGGGCCGCGAGCTCCGCAACCGCCTCCTCGCCCGCATGATCACCGGGACGCAGCAGCGCAACCTGCCCGTCCTCTCCGTCTCCCACGACGTGGACGAAGCCCTTCTCCTCCGCGCCGAAGTCGCCGTCCTCGAAGCAGGTCAGCTCATCCGCCGAGGCCCCGCCGACGAAGCCCTCGCCGACGAGCGGGAGCAGATGCTCACTGTCCTAAACGCTGCACCCATTTAGCTCTTGCTCATAGCTGGAAAGCTCGCAGCTCATGGCTGGTTCAAACCTGCTCCCGCCACTACCCGGACCGCTCCGACGCATGACGTTCCCCGCCTTTCCGGTACGCGGCACAGCTTTACCGCAGCACCACAGGCTCCCGGTGCAGCGTAATTCCGAACCGCGCCCGCACACCCTCCACGATCTCCCGCTCCATCGCCGCGATATCCGCAAACCGTGCCCCACCCCGGTTCGTCAGCGCCAGCGTATGCCGCGATGAAATCCGCACCGGCCCGCTCCCATATCCCTTTACAAACCCTGCCCGCTCCAGCAGCCATGCCGCCGGCAGCTTCACACACCCCTCACCCGCCGCCCACTGCGGAACCCCGTCCAGAGCCACACCCGCGCCCGCCGCGATTCGCTCCAGCGCGGCAACCGGCACCACCGGGTTCTTGAAGAACGATCCCGCGCTCCGGCAGTCCGGGTCGCCCTCCACGATCAGCATGCCTTTTCCCCGCCGAATCTCCCGCACCACCTCCGCCACCTCGCCGAGCGTTGGCTTATGCTCCTGCCCCGCGAAGCGCTTCTGCAGGTCCGCATACCCAAGGTTCGGCTCCCCACCCGCCTTCAACCCGAACACTACGCTCACCACGAGAAGCCTGTCCCCCGCCGTCGTGTTGAACACGCTCTGCCGATACCGGAAGCCGCACTCCTCGTTGCTCATCCAGCGGAACTCCATCGCCTCCCGGTCGAACACCCTTACCCGCCGAATGGTCTGCGCGACCTCCTGCCCATACGCCCCGACGTTCTGCACCGGCGTCCCACCCGTGCTTCCCGGAATCCCCGCCATGCACTCCACGCCCGCGCAGTTCAGTCCGACGGCATGCTCTACAAACGCGTCCCACGGCTCCCCCGCAGCCACAAGAAA
>CAXSHQ010000024.1:0-2284 GCA_964236875.1 uncultured Acidobacteriaceae bacterium
TGCGAGCGATCGCTGGACGACCGCCGGCTATAAGCTCCTTGCGCTTTGCTTGTCAGAGGCCTTGTGGAATTTTGCGAGCCATGGTCTTCGACTTGAGACCAACTCGCTTGCTGTAGGGCTTCTTGTCACCGTGCTCACCGCGTTGCCCTATGCGGTGCTGTTCCCTTGCCTCGCCCTGCTGGTGCAGCACCGTCAGGCTTCACAGCAGATGGAGGGTGTGCCTGCGTGAGCCCGCAGTCACATCTTGCCCCTTCGCACACGGAGGCAGCCATCCCCGAGCCGCGCCTGCGTAGCGTCACGCTGTTGCGTCTTCTGCTCGCAGTCGCGCTTGTGGTCCCGCTGGTCGGCTTCGCCGCCGCCTCCATCCACTGGCCGCTCGTGCTGGATTCGCCCATCATGCATTACGTCGTCTTCCTGATGCGGCATGGCCTGCGACCCTATGTCGACATCACCGACAACAACATGCCCGGCGCGTACTTCACCGAGGCGCTCGCCATGGCGGTGTTCGGCGGCAGCGATCTCGCGTGGCGCATGTATGACTTCTTTCTGCTCGGCACGCTGACCGCGGGGCTGATCCTGATCGCGCGCCGCTACGACTGGCTTGCGGGGCTGTTCGCCGGAGGCATGTTCCTCGCCATCCACGGGCCGGAAGGGCCTAACTTCGCGGTGGAGCGCGAGCAGGTCATCACCGTGCTGCTGGTGCTTGCGTATCTCGCGATGTTTGCGGCGGTGCGGCAGCGCAAGCCCGCGTGGCTGCTGCTGTTCGGGATGGCGAGCGGCGTGGCGGTCTCGATCAAGCCGACCTTTCTTCCGCTTGTGCTGGCACTGTTGCTTTTGATGGCTGTTGTGCTGCGGCGCAGGCGGCTGCCAATACACGGCGCGCTGCTTTGGGCAGCGACGGGGTTGCTGGGGGTCTTTGCGGCCGATCTCGCCTTTCTGCTTCGCTGCCACGCGGTGGCTGGCTTCGTGTTCATCGTGCGCGAGGTGCTGCCTGCCTACTCGTCGCAACGCCGGGCGCCGCTCCATGCGCTCCTCAGCAGCTTTCCGCATCCGTTTCTGCTGCTGCTGGTGCTGAGCATCGCGATCGCGGTCTTGAACTGGCAGCGCGACGGCCGCTGGGCATGGGAGCGCGTGGCGCTGGGCATGGGCGCGGCGTTTGCCGGGTTGTCCTACGTGCTGCAGGGTAAGGGGTTTCCGCACCATCGCTATGCGGTGCTCGTGTTTCTGCTGCTGCTCATGGGTCTGGAGTGGATGCAGGCCCTGCGCAGCCGCGGCGCGCCGCGTGTGCTTGCCCTGGCCGGTTGCCTGTTCGTGATCGCCTGGTTCGTGCCGCAGCAGATGCTCGCGCTCCGGCGTGTGCAGGTGGACGCGGAGTTTACGCAGAAGCTCGAAGCGGATTTGCAGCAACTAGCTGACGGCGCGGCGCAGCGCGGCGGCACCGCAGCTCTTCAGGGAAACGTGCAATGTTTCGATCTGGTGTACGGCTGCCTCAACGCGCTCTACCATTTGAACCTCGTAGAGAACACCGGCTTTACAGGCGACCTGCTGCTGTTCAGCGATCCGAGGAGCCCCGCCGTGCGCTTCTATCGCGAGAAGTTCTGGACCAGGGCGCGGCAGGACCCAGCGAGCGTGCTGGTGGTCAGCAATGAGTGGCTGGAACGCTCCAATTCCTACGCGAAGCTGGAGCAATGGCCTGAGTTCAACAGCTACCTGCGACAGAACTACACGCTTGCCGTCGAGCGGCATTTTGCCATGCGCGAAGGCGGGCCGCTGCCGCTGGGCGACCGGAGCACGGCGGAGACAGACTCCTACCGGATCTACGTGCGCAATGGCTCGCCGCTGGCCCAGGCAGCGGCGACTCTTGCCAGCGTTCCCTAGGTGCGCCGGGCCAACGCGGCGCCGAGCACGGCCAGCGGCGGAGAGGCCAGCGTGAGCACCCACCCATACCAGAGCGGCTGGCCCTCCGGCGGATGGATGAGGAACAACAGGCCGCCGATCAGCATCAGCAGCCCCAGCGCGATTCCATGTTCCAGCAGACGGTATCCCGCCACCTTCGCGGCGACCCAGCCGCCCAGTACGGCCGCCGCATAGCTGTAGACGAGGTTAATGGCGAGATAGCCCGGCGTCGGATGGTGGGTTTGCAGGTGCAGGGCCTTGATAAAGATCAACGCCAGCACGCCGCCGACCTTGGGATCGACCGCAGCTATCAGCAGCGCGAGCTTCATCTCGTCCTGACCGACGATGGCTGAAAACGGAAATGCTGCCGCCATGCTACGTCTTCACA
>CAXSHQ010000024.1:2294-5728 GCA_964236875.1 uncultured Acidobacteriaceae bacterium
GAGACCGAACGAGCACCCATGCCACCCACGTCCACGTCAGCACGCCGACGACCACTGCCATCGTGAAGTAGCCAGCCAGCACCGCCAGAACGCTACGCAAAGCTCTTGGCATGGAGCCCTCCTGATCGAAAACAACCGCTGCTTACGCCTTGACCAGCGTGCCCAGCTTTTCGCCCTTCACCACGCGGCAGATGTTGCCGCGTTCCCGCATGCTGAAGATGATCATGGGCAGGCTGTTGTCCTTGCAGAGCGAGACCGCCGTGGTGTCCATCACACGCAGTCCCATCTGCAGGATATCCATGTAGGTGATCTCTTCAAACTTGGTCGCGTCGGCGACCAGTTTAGGGTCGGCCGTGTAGATGCCGTCGACCGAAGTACCCTTCAGCAGGACTTCCGCGCCGATCTCCATGGCGCGCAGGGCGGCGGTGGTGTCGGTGGTGAAAAACGGGTTGCCCGTCCCGGCGACAAAGATCACCACGCGGCCCTTTTCCAGGTGGCGGATGGCGCGGCGCCGGATATAAGGTTCGGCGACCTCGTGCATCTCAATGGCGCTCATCACGCGGCAGAAGTGGCCGGTCTTTTCGATGGCATCCTGCAGGGCAATGGCGTTGATCACGGTGGACAGCATGCCCATGTGATCGGCCGCGACACGGTCCATGCCGATGGCCTGTTCGGCAACCCCGCGGAAGAAGTTGCCGCCGCCCACCACAATGCCGATCTGGCAGCCGGTGGCGCACACATCGGCGATTTCGCGGGCGACTTCGTGGATGAAGATGGCGTCGACGCCAAAGCCTCGCCCTGCCGCCAGGGCTTCACCGGAAAGCTTGAGCAGAACACGCTTGTACATGGTCTCCCCGAGTGTACAGTGCCACCCCTTCCGGGGATAAACGAGCGCCAGTCCGGTGCGGTAAGATGAGCGCACCTTCTCCCGATGCGCCGCTCCCGTCAGGTACTTGCTCCGCTGCTTGCGTCCACCGCCGTTGCCCTGCTCGCGGGCTGCCGCGGCCCGGAGATGCAGCGCTGCGTGGATGAAAACAACCACGTCGTCGATCCCAGCTTCTGCAACAACCTTCCGGCGAACAGTTCGCAGCCGTTGTACAGGAACAACGGTGTCGGGGGAGCGATCTTTTACCCGCATGTGTACCGGTACTACTACGGCGGAGGCGGCAGCTACTCGCCGGGGTCTGTGGTGAGCGGGGGAGGCTATGCGCCGTCGTCCGGTCACAGCTACTCGACCTCGACAGGCACGTCGCGCGGCGGCTTCGGCAGCCACTTTTCGAGCCACAGCAGCAGCAGCCATGGCAGCGGAGGCGGAGAGTAAGGATGCAGCGCCATACCCTGACACCGCGCCCCAACTGGCAGAGCATCGTCGAACAGCAGGGCCTCACGTTCCACACGCCGGAAGCGCTCCCGGCAGGGTCGAAGCCCTACTGGGATGAGAGTGCCTGCTACGAGCTCACCGCCGCCGAGGTCGACCGCCTGGAAGCGGCGGGGAACGAGTTGCAGACCATGTGCCTCGCCGCCGCGCAGCACATCATCGACAACAAACGCTATGCCGAGCTGGAGATCCCGGCCGAAGCCGTGCCCACCATCGAGTGGGCCTGGGAAGAAGAGCCCCCCTCGCTTTACGGCCGCTTCGACATCCTCTGGGCGGGCGGATCGTCCGGCCAGCCGCCCAAGCTGCTGGAGTACAATGCCGACACGCCCACCTCGCTGCTCGAAGCCGCGGTCATCCAGTGGTACTGGTTGAAGGACATCTACCCCGACGCCGACCAGTTCAACTCGCTGCACGAGAAGCTCATCGCCAAGTGGAAGCACGTGGCGAGCTACCTGTCCAAGCCGGTCTACTTCGCCAGCGCCGACTCGCCGGAAGACCTGCTCACAGTCGCCTACCTGCGCGACACGGCCGAGCAGGCCGGGCTCGCGACCAGGCAGCTCCTCATGGAGGAGATCGGCTGGAACGAGCGCCGTAACGCGTTCGTCGAAGCCGGCCAGTATGAAGACCCGATCCGCTCCATCTTCAAGCTCTACCCGTGGGAAACCATGCTGGACGAAGAGTTCGCGCAGCAATGCTTGCGCAGCTACCAGCAGATGCGCTGGATTGAGCCGATCTGGAAGATGCTGCTTTCCAACAAGGGCATCCTGCCGATCCTGTGGGAGCTCTACCCGAATCACGAACTGCTGCTCGAAGCCCACTTCGTCGGCGCGAACAGCGGTTGGCAACCGCCGGCTGGCTGGGTTCGCAAGCCGCTCCACTCGCGCGAGGGCTCAAATATCACGCTGGCCAAACCGGACGGCGAACTCCTCACCACCGACGGCCCCTACACCAACCGTCTGCAGGTCGACCAGCGCCTCGGCCCAGCCGTGAACTTCCCGGATAATAACGGAGCTCCGCGCTGGCCCGTGCTCGGCCTGTGGATGATCGACCAGGAGTGCTGCGGCATGGGCATTCGCGAGGACGCCGGGCCGATCACGGGAAACTTATCGAGCTTCGTGCCGCATCTGTTCCGCTAAGTCGCTGCGAGCAGGCTCGTCATTTTCCCGAGAAACAAATCCACGCCGCTCCAAGCTTCATAGGAGCAATTGAAGGGACCATGCAAGCGATCTCCGCAGGCGTCCTCCTGAGGAGAGCCGTTCTGGAACATCTGGAGGAAAGTCGTCCAGTCTGCCTGATTGCTCGATAGTTTGCGTGCGTCCAACGCAGCGGAATGAAGTACGTGGACAAGCATGACCGCGGTACTCGCATGCCTTCGCGCTGCATCCGCTAGGACGGCCGCAGTAGCAAACAGCAACTGATAGCGGAGCGCTCGAACGCGCTCATCGATATCTCGAGCGAAGAGTCGTTGCGCCAGCTGCTCCACACGCGCAGGCACTTTGGACAACCGTCGTATAGAACGAGCTGCATTCTCCTTCGTTGCCTTGTCATACACGTCGCCTACCAAACGGTCGAAGGACTCATCCGCCTTTCCTTCAACATGGATTATCAAATTCCCGGACAGGCTCTTTCCCAGCACAACCAGATCGCACTGACGAGGTCCCGAGAACTGATCAAAGCGAACCTCGCATTCCGGCTCAGCCTCACTTAGGGTGACCGGCCCAAGCTTTGGTTCCAGCAGTTGACGCAAGGCGTCGCGCGGCGCTTCTGTCAGCCACGCTCGTGCCACCTCCTTCGCGCTGCGGCCATCTACCCACTGAAACTCATGCTTCTGCGGTGGCGCGTGCTGAAACCACTCCTCCAGCGTGTCGATGCTGTTCAGTCCCTTCGTGATCTTCATAGCGAATGCGCACCAGCCTAACAGCCCATGCGAAGCTGAAAGCGTGCGGACGTACCTGTACACCAAGTTCGAACTGGTGAACATCCGCGTCGTCTGATCGTCCGGCCGTCCCGAGCGGCTGACGCCGACGGCCGTCCCCATCGGACCTGGTAACCTCGC
>CAXSHQ010000024.1:5738-22723 GCA_964236875.1 uncultured Acidobacteriaceae bacterium
TCCGACCGGGGCGGCGCGCCCCGCGCTCCGCCGCCTCGTGCGGGCGAGCCGCACCTGCTGACGCTCGCCATCTGCAAGCCGGCGATCCGCCGCACCGCGCAGCCGGGAGATTGCATCCTGGGCATCGCCAGCCGCGCGCTGGAGCGGAAGGAGGGCTACGCGCCCGCCTCGATCATCTATGCGGGCATTGTCGCGGAGGCCATGCCCGCGCGCGTGTACTACGCCGCAGACTCGCCCTTCCGCAGCCGCCCCGACTGCGTGTATGTCTGGCAGGCAGAGGACGACGGCTTCGTGCACAGCGGCCGGAGCGGCCTCCATGCGCACCCGGAGCACATGCGCAAAGACCTGGGCGGGCGTTTCAGCGGCTATCCCAATGGCCGCGTGTTGGTGCTGCGCGACTTCCGCTACTTCGGGCCGGGCGCCCGTAGCCTGCCGGAAAGCCTCCCGCGCCTGCACCACCTCGTCGCCACACTCGGCCAGGGGCACCGCGTGTTCCCGGAAGGCGAAGACCCTGCCACCGACGCCGAGTTGAAGACCCTCTTCCGGCGCCTCTGGCGGCTGCGTGGCACGGCCTCGCCGGCCGAAGTCGCAGCCGACACCTACGACCACGTGCTCTCGGCCGAAGGACGCCGCGAAGCCCTGGCGCTTGCGCCCGCCCCGTGCGTTCCCGCGAGTTCCGCGCGCAAACCGCCCTCGGCGCGCACGCGCTATCCTGAAAGCAAGAAGCGCGGGAGTTCTCCTCCTGCCCCCGGATGTTGATCGATGCCGCTTTACGAATATGAGTGCGTGGCCTGCCATCGCCGCACCGAAAAGATCCAGAAGTTCTCCGACGCCGAACTGACCGAGTGCCCGCATTGTGGCGGCAGGCTGGAGCGCACCCTCACCGCGCCCGCGGTGCACTTCGCGGGCGGCGGCTGGTACAAGGACCTGTACTCTTCGGCCAAGCCGCCGGCAGCCCCCGGCGGAGAAGCCAAGCCGGGCGGTTCCGACTCACCGGCAGCCGGCAGCTCCGGGGAAGGCGCATCGGCCCCGGCTGCCGCTGCTCCCTCCGTGTCAGCCGCACCGGCTCCGGCAGCAGCTCCAGCGGCCTCCTCCACTCCGAAGACCGGCTCCTGACTCCCTGCCGGTCCAGCCGGAGGTAACGACGGCGGCTCTCCCCCGCAAGTCGTAACCGTCCATATACACAGTGCAGGGTGCCCTGCGCTATGATGCCCGCATGCAGTTCGCTCGCACATTCCGCAATCTCCGCCATACCGTGGAGGACACCATGGACTACGCCGAAAAAGAAGGCCGTCTCGTTTTGCGCAATATCGGCTGGGTTTCGGCAGGCATCACCGTCCTGGCCGTCAGCGTGGTGGTGGGCCGCGAGATCCGCCAGCGCTACAAGTTCAACCGGCGCACCCCGTATGACTTCTATGCCCACTCGGGCGACCAGATGCCGGAAGAGTTCCCGGTAGGCATCTAGCTTCACGCCGCTCTCGACGTTGCAGCCGGGCGACTCTCACGAGTCGCCCTTGTTGCGTGTTGGGCGCGTTTCGCAAAGTCCGCTGCCGGACGCTTCCCGCCGCCGCATCCAACACTTTCGGAGGAGTTTGCTGCATGGATAAGGTTGAGATTGCGGACGATCAGGTAGTCCCGATGGACGGCATCGCGCCGGGGCTGAGTGGGCTGGCGATCACGTTCGTGAACGTCTTCGCCGTCACGCATGACGACGGCTCCTGGACGCTCATCGACGCCGGCATTCCCATTGGCTCAGCCTCACGGATCAAGCACTGGGCGAACGCGCGCTTCGGCAAGGCGCCGAACGCCCTGGTCCTCACCCACGGGCACTTTGACCACGTTGGCGCCGCGAAGGAGCTGGCTGAGGAGTGGAACGTGCCGGTCTACGCCCATACGCTGGAGTTTCCGTACCTGACCGGCAAGCTGAGGTATCCGGCTCCAGACTGGAAGGCGGGTGGCGGCGCCATGCCGCTGATCGCGCCGATGCTCCCGCGCGATCCGATCGATCTCGGCCCTCGGCTGAGGGCTTTGCCGGGCGATGGCGCAGAGCTTTCCGCCGCGGAGCTTCCCGGCTGGACGCTTGTAGAAACACCGGGCCACACGCCCGGTCACGTCAGCTTCTTCCGTAGGAGCGACGGCACGCTCCTGGTCGGCGACGCTTTCTGTACGCAGAAGGCGGAAAGCTTCTTTCAATCGAATTTTGCGCACCATCCGGAGCTGCACGGGCCACCCAGCTACTTCACCTCGGACTGGGAAGCCGCCAAGGTTTCGGTCCGCAAGCTCGCGGGCCTGAACCCCACGACAGTGGCGCCAGGTCACGGCAAGCCGCTCGCCGGTCCGGATGTCGCCGCCTCGCTCCAGAAGCTGGCAGTTCGAGCGCATCGCCATGCCCGACAATGTGAAGTCCGGCGAGGAGCCCAGCCCCAAGCCGCCCGAAGCTGCCAAGTCGTAGCACGAAGGCTGAAAAGAAGAAAGCCACGAGCACGGACAGGGCCGCCATGGAGTGAGCGGGCTTGGCTACCCCTCCTGGCGCTTGCGAAGTGCGCCCTGCCCCGGTAGCATTTGTTTCAGCAGAGACCGGCCTGCAAAGCAGGTAGGGCGATCTACGCTGGTTGAACCAACATTCATTGAACCAGGGGTTCGGCTCGTATATATGGCTCGGTGTGCTATGTCCGCCAGTCCGGAAAGCCTAAAGAGCCACGGCTGATCTCCGAACGTCTTAGGACGGGTTCACCGGCGCTTCGTCTCACGGCCCAGTGGGTCGGTCTTCGCTACCTCCTCCGCGCTCGCGCCCTGCCTCGAGCTTGCCCAGCACCTGAGTTCCCGCCCTGCCGCTCGCCTTCCAAGCCGTAGCCCCTGCCCTGCCCGCATTCCCGGGGGGTGGGCTGCTGTGGGCTTTACCGTCTGTTGCCGGGCTCAGTCTTCCAGCCGGCCGAGGAGCGTAGCCGATGCCCAGCAAGAACATGCTGCCCAAGGGCAAGCGCCGCCAGACTGTAAAGCACGAGTACCGCGCGCACCGCACGTTGGTACAGGAGCGCGAAGCCGCAGCCCGTGCCGCCGGTGAGCTTGCCGAGTCCCCTCAAACCACCGACGCGCAGGACAGCTTCGACACAGCAGAGTGGGCTGCTTCGCCCGTTCCTATCTCGGGCATCATCACCACCGGCGCGCGCGGTTCCAAGGTGGCGGAGGAGCACGAAGAGGAACCGCGTTACGCCGATCCTCGCCTGCAGAACGGCAAGCAGCCTGTACACATCGATCCGGTGGAGTTGGAAGATACCGGCACGGGTCTGCGCGCGCTCACCGCGCCGAGCGAAGCTGCCGGCATGCGATTGGACGCTTTTCTTGCCAGGGCGCTCCCCGACATCTCGCGCGCCCGCGTGCAGCTTCTGATCGAAAGCGGCCAGGTGAAGCTGGATGGCGGCGGCGTGCCCAAGGCGAGCTACAAGCTCGAAGGCGGCGAGCGGATCGAGATCGCGGGCGAACCGCAGCCCGCGCCACTGCGCGCCGAGCCTGAAGACATTCCGCTGGAGGTCGTCTACGAGGACGCGGATCTCGCCGTCATCGACAAGCCCGCTGGCATGACCGTGCACGCCGGCTCCGGCTCCGCGGAGCACAACCGCGGCACGCTGGTGAACGCGCTGCTCTTCCACTTCGCCGGAAAGCTCTCTTCCACCGGCGGCGCGCTGCGGCCCGGTATCGTGCATCGCCTCGATAAAGAAACCAGCGGCTTGATTGTGGTCGCGAAGAACGATTCGGCGCATCGCAAGCTTGCCGACATGTTCTCCGAGCGCCGCCCGCGCAAGATCTACATCGCGCTGGTGCACGGCGCGCTGAAGAAGGAAGAGGGCACGATCGACCTGCCCATCAGCCGCGACCTGCGCCGCCGCAACCGCATGACCACCCGCCGCGCCGACTCCGCACCCGCACTCTCGCTGACCGGTCCCGGCTACCCGGGTCTGGGCGACTCCGGTCCGCAGGATGACTTAGAGGAAGACAGCGACGACCGGGCGCCGCGCCACAGCGCACAGGCGCGTAACGCCGTCAGCCACTACCGCGTGCTGGAGCGCCTGAGCACGCCGTTCGGCCCGTTCACACTCGTCGAGGTCCACATTGAAACCGGGCGGACTCACCAGATTCGCGTCCACATGCAGGCGTTGGGCCATCCGGTGGTCGGCGACACGGTCTACGGCGCGCCCGCGCACCTTGTCCGCCAGGCGGAGCGCACAGGCAAGCCCTCCGGGCGGGCAACGCTGCCCGCCGGAAAACGAAAGGCGTCATCCGCCGTCGAACAGGCAGACCCTCCGCCCGCCCTTGAGCGCAACTTCCTCCATGCCGCCGAGCTCGACTTCGCGCATCCGCGCACCGGAAAGGCGCTACGCCTGAGGGCACTGTTGCCTCCCGAGCTAGACCAGTTTCTTGCCGCTCTCAGCCGCAGCGGCCATTCCGGGAGCATCGAGCCAGACCAGGCCACCAGTTGATACCATGACAGCCATGAACGTCCGTAAATCCGTGTTGGGAGCCGCCGCCACGCTGACTGCCGTCTTCGTCTTCGCGGCTACGCTGCCGTCGCTGCTTCAGGCCCAAACGCCTGCCCCGGCGGCAGCACCGCAGCAGCCCGCTTCCGTTGGCGCGGCAGCGCAGTCACCGGCCACCCAAACGCCGGCTGTCCAGACGCCCACTGTCCAAACCCCCGCGCCCTCCGCCGGCCAGACGCCTGCGCCCGCGAGCGGAAAGCAGCCTGAATTGCAGGCCCGGCCACCCGGACAGGAAGGCGACACGGCGTACACCATCATCAAAACCGTGAACGAAGTCAACCTGATCTTCACGGTCACCGGCCGCAACGGCCACTTCGTCACGGGGCTCCAGCAGCAGGATTTCGGGCTGCTCGACGACGGCCGGCCACCGGAAAAGGTGCGGCAGTTCAAGCAGCAGACCAACCTGCCCCTGCGCGTCGGTGTCATGCTGGACACCTCCAGCTCCATCCGCCAGCGCTTCGAGTTCGAGCAGCAGGCCGCCACCGACTTTTTCCTGCAGGTGATGCACACCGCCGACCGCGGCTTTGTCGAAGGCTTTGACGTGAACGTCGACATCTCCCAGGATTTCACCAACCGCATCGACCTGCTCGATACCGGCATCCGCAAGCTGCGGCCCGGCGGCGGCACCGCACTGTTCGACTCGCTCTACGTGACCTGCCGCGACCAGATGGAGACGCTGCGCTCCGACGCCGCTGTCCGCAAGGCCTTGGTCCTTGTCTCCGATGGCGACGACGACTACTCGCGCGTGCTCGAGTCCGAAGCCATCAAGATGTGCCAGCGCGCGGAAACCATCGTCTACACCATCTCCACCAACGTGAGTCCCAGCCGCGACAAGGGCGATGACGTTCTCCAGCAGATCGCCGACGCCACCGGCGGCCAGGCCTTTTACCCGCGGCGCATCGAGGATGTCGCCATTGGCTTTCAGAACATCGAAGAAGAGCTGCGCAGCCAGTACTCGCTGATTTACGTGCCGGCCGACTTCAAGAAGGATGGCTCGTTCCGAACCATCTACCTCCAGGCCGGCAAGGGCGGCGGCGCCTACAACGTCCGCGCGCGCAAAGGGTACTTCGCGCCCAAGGAGTAGCTCCGCCGCAACCTTCGTCCGCTACCTGGGGTCTAATCCTTTAGCGAGGATTCCCCCCGATGAAGCTGCGCCTGTTCCTTCCCGCTGCCCTCCTTATCTCCACCCTCCAAGCCGCCGCCGCCGGCGCACAGGCGCCGCCTTTCGATCACCACCCGCCCGGCGTGGCGGAAGCGCTCGGCAGCCTGTCCTCGCAGCCGGCGACGCACTCCGCCGTCACCTTTGACCGCGACATGATCCAGGGCTTTTTTCCCGACCCGAAAGCGGCGGCCGCGCTGAACTCCATCACCTTCGAGAACTACCACTTCGGGCAGCCGGCGTTCTACATTCCCGAGGAGATGCACGCGCTGGTGGATGCCTACAACGCCGCCGGGTGGCACCACCTGATCATGTCCAATACAACGCCCGGTCAGGCCGCCGCACCCCAGCAGCCCATCACGGACATGTGGCTCCATTTCCGCGGCGCGGAGATCGATGGCTGCACCGTCCTGATCCGCGCGCAGCGGCAGATGTCGGTGATCGAAGTCTCGGGAGTTTTCCGCCCGCTGGACCTGGTGCATCTGGGCGGCCACTTCGGTATCCCCAAAGTCGACCCCAACGCGGTGATGGTGCCCGCGCCGCCTGGACGTTAGCCAAAGCCCTGGGATAAATCGCAGACAGCACGCAGGCCGCAGAAATCAGCAGGGATCCGCAGGATTTCTGCGCCTCCTTGGGTATTCTGGAAAGCGTGAACCTTCGTCGGCCCCTCCCTGCGTGTTTTCTGATCCTGTGTCTTGCCGGCTGGCTTGTGGGTTGTAAGGGGCGCTCGCTGCCCACTCCAGCGAGCGAACAAGCCAAGGCGGAACTACGCGCCGAGCAGAACGCGCTGCTGAACAGCCGGCGCGACCAGTTGAACCAGATCCCGCCGCCGGCCAAGAGCCGGTTCATGGCCGTACACACCATGGAAAGCTGGGAAAATCCATGGATTACGGTGCAGCCGGACATGGTGACGCTGCATGTGCTCCTGGCCGATCCCATCCCGGCCGCCGGCACGGGGGGCATGCTGCGGCCCGTCGGCGCGCGGCGTCAGGAGCTGAACCTCTCGCTCAGCAAGCTGGCCGAAGCAATCGCGGCCATTCCTCAGAACTCCTGGCCCTACGGCCGCGTGGTCGCCATTGAGGAAGCCCACAAAACGCCCGCAGCCGGCCTCCCGGCTGTGCGTCGCAGCATGGAATCCGTCGTCGGAACGCTGAACGACCTTGGGGTGGTGGCGTACGACCTGGGTGAGGGAAATCTGCGGTAGAGGGAAATGAACAGGGAAGTAGCCGATGTATCTGGGGCAAGAGCCGAGATGCCTCTCAGCAACTCTCACGTCCGCTCTTCTCCTTCCTAACCTGCTAGCATGTCTGCGCACATGCCGCTGCATCGCACAGCCCTCACAGTCTTCTGCATCTTCTTCGCCTTCGTCACCTTGCTGGGCTTCTGGGCCGGGCGCTGGCGGCGGCCGGCGGCGGGCCTCCATACGCTGGAAGAGTGGGGTCTGGCCGGGCGCAGCTTCGGCACATGGATCACCTGGTTCCTGATGGGCGGCGACCTCTACACCGCCTACACCGTCATCGCCGTGCCGGCAGCGCTGTATGGCGGCGGCGCCATGGGCTTCTTCGCCTTGCCCTACGCCATCGTGGCTTACCCCTACATGATGGTGGTGATGCCGAAGCTGTGGGAGTTCTGCAATCGCCACGGCTACGTGACGCTAGCCGACTTCGTGCGCGGCCGCTACGCGAACCGCCCCCTGACGATCGCTATCGCCCTGACCGGCATCCTCGCGCTGATGCCCTACATCGCCCTGCAGATCGTCGGGCTGCGTGTCGTCTTCGCGGCCATGGGCCTCGCGGGCGAGTGGCCGCTCATCATCGCCTTCCTGATCCTCGCCACCTACACCTACTCCAGCGGTCTCCGCGCGCCGGCCATCGTCGCCATCGTCAAGGACATCATGCTGTACGTGATGGTCGCTGCCGCCGTCATCGTGCTGCCGCTGAAGCTGGGCGGCTATGCACACATCTTCGCGATGGCCAACGCCGCGCTCGCCACGCACACACCTGCGGCGAGCATCTTCCTCAAGCCCCAGCAGTACCTCGGCTACTCCACGTTGGCTGTCGGCTCGGCCATCGCGCTCATGCTCTACCCGCACACCGCCACGGCGATCCTGAGCGCCAAGGACAGCAACGTCGTCCGCCGAAACGCCGCGCTGCTGCCCGCCTATAGCTTCGTTTTGGGGCTCATCGCGCTGCTGGGCTTTGCCGCGCTCGCCGCGGGCATCGTGACCAAGGACAACCAGCAAGCCGTTCCGCTGCTCTTTCTCAAAATCTTCCCAGAAAGCTTCGCTGGCTTCTGCCTGGCCGCAGTCGCGATCGGCGCGCTGGTGCCTGCGGCCATCATGAGCATCGCCGCGGCCAACCTGTTCACGCGCAACCTGCTGGGCGAGTGCCGCCGCACGCCCATGAGCGCCAGTGCGGAGTCCACCACCGCCAAGATCGTCTCCCTGCTGATCAAATTCTGCGCTCTGTTCTTTGTCCTCAAGCTCAGGAGCGAGTACGCCATCCAGATGCAGCTGCTCGCCGGCATGTGGATGGTGCAGCTCTTCCCTTCCGTCGTGCTCGGCGTCTTCACGCGATTCTTCAACGGCTGGGCGCTGCTCCTCGGCTGGGCCGCGGGCATGGCCTGGGCCACGCAGATGGCTGCATCGCTCCACCTCAAAGGCTCGGTGTATCCCCTGCATCTCTTCGGGCACGTGTACGCGATGTACGCCGCGGTGCCGGCCCTGCTGCTGAACCTGCTGATTTCCCTGGCCGGCACGCTGCTGGCGCGCGCCTTGCGGGCTCCTGAAAACCCGATGTTGTCTGAAGCCGGTTCCGCCCCGCTTCCAGCTGGCCTGAGCCAGCCCTGAACCAGACCGCAAGCTATGTCGAACCGCATGAGAGTTCAGCGTGATCGGCGTGAAATCTGCGCAATCTGCGTTCCCCCTTCCTTCGGAGCGCCGCGCAGTAACAGGAAGACCCAACTACGTCCCGCCCACCTCGCCCCGCGCCTGTGCGATCGCTTCCTCCGCAGCCTTCATCGCCAGCTGCGCGCCGGTTTTCAGGCAGACGATGTCGTTGGTGCAGAACAGCAGGTCGATTCCCAGCCGAGCCCAATGAATGTAGTCCGCCGGACCGCACGCCGTGACAACCTTCTTCCCATGCCGCCGCGCCGCCTGCACGATCTGCTCACAGGCCGCAAGCACCTGCGGATGCCCCGTCTGTCCCGGCAGGCCCAGCGAGGCCGCCAGATCCGCCGGGCCAATAAAGATGTCCACCCCCGGCACCGCGGCGATCTCGTCCACCCGCTCCAGTGCTTCGCGCGTTTCAATCTGCGCCAGCAGACTTAGCTCCTCGTTGAGCTGCTGCTGCGCCTCGGCACGCTCGGCACCATGCCATAACGCAGCGCCCGCGATACGCTGTAAAACCCGCGCGCGCCCAGCGGCGCGAAGCGCGCATAGCGCACCAGGTCGGCCACGTGCTCAGGCGTGTCGGCCATGGGAATGTCGATGATGTCCGGCCCGCACTCCGCCGCCTTCAGCGCCGCGCATCGGGTATGCGGATCATCGTCAGCAGACCGCGGCCCTCGGCCATGCGGCACAGGTCGGCGGCTTCGGCGAACGTGATGGCCGCATGCTCCATCTCGATCCAAAGGACCTTGAAGCCCTGGTAAGCGGCGATCTCCAGGAACACGGGGTCGTTGAAGTACAGCGCGGCACCGAGCACGGGCTTGCCCGGGCTTTGCGCCAGCAGGCGATGGAGGCGATTCATAGGGTCTCCTGAATGTGTTCCAGCCGGGCAGGTGCCGCCGCCACAACCAGCGCGGGGGCGGCCGCCTGTTCCCGCTGCCGCGCGCGCCAGCCGCGCCACGTAAGCTCCGGCGCCAGCGGCGTGCCGGGCACGGTATAGCTGACCAGCACACCCACGCCCAGCAGCAGCACATGCCCGATCGCGCCCACCATGTAGTCGTGCCACGGAAAGTTCCAACGGCCCAGGTTCACCGTCTTGCCGCCTTCCGTCAGCGTGGCATACACCGTGAACGCCATCGCCGTCACGATGCCGGCCACAGCGCCCGTGCGTGTCGCCCGTGGAAATAGGAAGGCCAACAGAAATAGCCCCGCCAGACCGCCGGCGACAATCGCCGTAATGGTGTAGTAGAGCGAAAGCGCGGAGCCCTGGCTGTGCCCCAGCGCCACGGCAAAACACGCCGCCATCAGGCCGCTGAGCGCCACCAGCACGCGCCCTGTGCGCAGCCGTTCGCGGTCCGTGCTGCGCGGGCGAACCATGGCGTAGAAGTCCTCCACGCCCACAACCGCCAGGCAGTTCATGTCGGAGGCCAGCATGGCCATCGCCGACCCCAGCAGCGCCGCGATAAACAGCCCCGCGAGCCCCGGCGGAATGTGCGTGACCAGAAAGTGCGGAAACACCTGATCGGCCTTGCCTACGCTCTTCGGCAGCGTCTCGCCCGTGAGCCGATAGAAGCTCCACAGCAGGCTGCCGATCAGCATGAATGCAGTCCACACCGGGATGCACAGCGCCGCACCCAGCGTAATCCCGCGCAACGCACTCCGGTCGCTCTTGGCGATGAGGTACCGCTGCACCACGGTTTGATCGGCGGTGTACTTCTGGATGTAGAAGAACAGCCCATAGATCAGCAGCACCGCAAGCGTCGGCTTGTCGAAGCGCAGCGCCGTGCTGCCGAGGCTCATTTTGTGCGCATGCCACGCCGCGGCGAGCGCCGCATGCGGCCCCTGCGCAGGCAGGAACAGCAGGTACCCGATGGACAGCAGGATGCCGAGCCACAGCACGAAGCCCTGCACCACATCGCTCCACACCACCGCTTCCACACCTCCCAGGATCGTATAGAAGATGGTCACCGCGGCCGTGAGGAAGATCACCGCGTTCACCGGCCAGCCGATCATGCCGCTCAGCGTGAGCGACAGCAGGTAGAACACAAACCCCATCTTGCAAAAGTGCCCCACCGCGAACATGGCCGATGCATACAGCCGCACACCCGGGCCGAAGCGGCGGCCGAAGTACTCATACGCGCTCATGTGCACGACGTGCCGGAAGAACGGCACCACCACGAAGCCCACCAGCCCCAGCGCGCCCACGAACATGAAGCCCGGCACCAGCAGCGACCAGTCGCCCGCATACGCCGCGCCCGGATAGGCGATGAACGTCACGCTGGTGATGATGGTCGCCAGCAGCGAAAGCCCCATCGCCCAGCCGGGTATCGAGCGGCCGGCGATGAAGTACTCCTCGGTGGTCTTCTGCCGCCGCGCAAAGTACACACCAATGCCGACCAGCGCAACCATGTAGGCGAGGATGACAACGAGATCCAGCGCGCGCATCGTTCTCTCCCAGCTCCTTAGTGTGCCGCGATGCGGTGCCGGGCCATGGTCGCCGCCATCGTGATCGCCGCCTTCATGTTCGCTTCACTGGCCAGGTTCTTGCCTGCAATGTCGAATGCCGTGCCATGATCCACCGATGTGCGCAGGATCGGTATGCCGAGCGACATGTTCACCGTCGCTTCGAAGTCCAGCAGCTTCATCGGGATGTGCCCCTGGTCGTGGTACATCGCCACAATAAGATCATGCGATCCGCGCGCGGCCTTGAAGAAGATCGTGTCCGGCGCTACAGGCCCTTCGCAGCGGATACCCTGCGCGCGGCAGGCCTCCACCGCCGGCTGAATGAACTCGGCATCCTCGCTGCCGAACAACCCATGCTCGCCCGCATGCGGGTTCAGCCCACACACGGCGATGCGCGGCTCTGCATGCCCCAGCAGCTTCATCGCCTCGTTGCCGAGTTGGATCGTGCGCACGATGCGCGCAGTGTCCAGGTTGCAGGCGTTGCGCAGGCTGGTGTGCGTGGACACATGCACCACACTGAGCTTCACGCCGGCCAGCAGCATGCGCGATTCGGTCGCCCCGCAGAGCTGAGCGATGTACTCGGTGTGGCCAGTGAACTGCATGCCGCTCATCGTCACAGCTTCCTTGTTCAGGGGCGCGGTCACCATCGCGTCCAGATCGCCGCGCAGACACCCCAGGGTGGCATCATGCACATAAGCCGCCGCCGCCTTGCCGTATTCGGCCTTCAGCGCGCCGAACTCAATAGCGACATCTTTTGCAAGCACACCCTGATCTCGGAACCGGATCTCCGCGCCGAAACTCGCGAGTTGCACACCCGTGCTCTCTTCCGCTGCACGCAAGCCGGACGCATCTCCCAGCACCGTGAACCGCGCCAGCGAGCGAATCTGCGGATCGGCCAGTGCGTTCAGCGTAACCTCGCCGCCCACGCCGGCAGGGTCGCCCAGCGTGATGGCAATGTTCGGCAGCCTGGCCTTGTTCGGTAGCGTATTGGGCGCGCTCACAGCAAACCTCCATGGCATCCAGCGATAGCCGCGCATACCGCATCCGCAAGCTCCACCGCAGGGCTGTCGAACGTCTGCGCGATACGGCAAAGAACGTCTTTCTCGCCGAAGCCGCCGGACTTCAGGATCACGGGCACGCCCTCGAACGCGCCACCACGCACCACGCCTTCCGGCAGCCCCGGCGCGAACTCGCGCTCGAGCCGAAAGGAGTGTATTCCAAGCGCGCCGCAAACAAATGCAGCCGTGTCGCCGCCCGTCATAAACAGGCAGCCAGTGCGTTCGGCGCTGCGGCCCACCATGTGCGCTCGTATCTCTTGCTGCGTCGTCACTCCGCGCACTACTTCCTCGATAACAATGCTCTCCGCACCTGCCCGCGAAGCATGTTCCCGCAACGCCCGCACCTGCGCCAGCGTCACGGGATGATCGCTGCCGATAAAGAACAGCAGGTCGCCACTGCGGGGCTTCCTTGCGGCGTCCCTTGCGGCGTTCATCGCGTGCTGCGGCCCCACGCATGCGGCCAGCGCGTGGGCGAGCCCACCGGCCCCAATCCACACCACCTGTCCTTCCAGCGTCCGCGCGCCTGCGGTGAGCCGCTGCAGGTCGTCCTGCGTTTCGGCATCGCAAAATACCGCGTCAACCTCTTCCTGCTGATACCGCCGCAGCCTGTTAGCAATCTCACCTTGATCCAGGCCCGCCGGAAGCACCGGCAATCGGCAACCACGAGCTTCCAATTCCATAACGACCGGAAGGAGGTGCTCACCCCTGAAATCCGCCACGCGCACCACTCCCTCCCGTGCGGTGCGGCCAAGCGCCGGGAACGCTGGCGCGATCAAGCTCAGAGCGTCTGGAAAAGCGCGCACTGTCGTAACGACTTCCGCAGTCGTGTTGCCGCGGAATACCGAATCGATTTTCTTGAAAAGAACGCTCGCCGGTGAGACCCTCTGCAACGCATCCGTGAGCCGCGCCTCTGCCTCATGCTCGGAAACATCGCGTGTCCCTATGCTCCACGCCCACACCTCGCATCCGCGCTCCGGCCGCGCATACGGAGACACCGCGACCTCTGTCACTAGACCGCGCGCGGCGAAGGCCACCGCCGCATCGCAGGCTCCGGTCAAATCGTCCGCCAACAGGCACACGCAAGGTGTGTCGGACGCACCGGATCCTTCACCGGTAGTCCCCCATCTTTGGCTCACCTGCGGAGCGGCGATCAACTGCATCCTGACACTCTACGCAGCGGGGAAGCAGTTCGCAATGAGGAGAACCGCAGGCCTGAAAATTGCTTCTCACTGGCGGAAGTTCAAGAGGAACCTGCTGGTCAGCGAAGCGCTTGGCTTCTAAACCGCGTTCTCTGTGCGTCGCAGGAACGCCCCGGAGTAAGCGGGCACATCGTACTCCGGATACCCCGGCACCTCCATCGAGAGCTCCGCCGCCTTCCACTCATCCACGAGCGCATACCCCAGCGATTGCAGCTCGCCCAGCAGGGCCGCGCGGTTGTAGAGCATGCACGGCAACCGAAAGCCGCTCGCCGTCTGCACGGCCGCCGTAGCTTGGCCCTCCACCAGCGGCGTCCGGTTGATGAGGATGTACTCGGGCTTTACCGCGAGCGCGCCTACCATCTCCGGCAGCGGCGTCTCCATGTAGTGAAGCGAACCCGAGATCAGCAGCAGCCCCGCACCACTCGCCTCCTGCCACTCCGGGGTGAACTGCAGTGCGTCTGCTCCGCGCTCGCGCGCGATCTCCTCGCCCGCGGCCATGTTGGCGGGCAAGTCGAGCACCGTCCAGCGCAGGTCAGGTCGCAAACCCAGGTAGCGCGCATAGCAGTAGTACAGGTTCCCCGCATTGCCGCCGAGATCGAACACCCGCGTGAGCTCGCCGGTGAGAGGCCGCATATGGAATAGCGCCGCGTAGTCGCTGGGCCGGGCGTGGCTGGAAAGTTCCAGGTGGTGTCGGACGTTGGTCAGCCCCTCATGCCCCTGGGTAGGCGAAACCGCCTGCTCCGCCACCGCGGCCCTGGCCTCCGCCAGGGAAGCGAATGGCCGCCGATAGCCCACCATTCCCCGATACAAAGGGGCGGTGAGTGGCATTGTCTGCAGCCCGCGCAGCAGCGCACGGCCTGCGCCGAACCGGCTTACCCGCTTGACCACTTTGGCCGTCAGGGCGGCCCCCCGCTCGCGCCACATCTCCCACTCTCCCGTAAGGGAAGTCTACGCGGTGCGTCCCGCAGTCACGCCGGATCACACCCGGGCGCCGACGTGCCTCTGCGGTGCAGCGCTGGTCGGGAGCTTTCTTTCGGGTTTGCTAAGTTATTCCGACACTCCGGCGCAGCGCCCTGACCGGCGAGAAGAACCTGAGATAATGCAAGCCTTGACGGAGAGCATTCTGCTTGGGTATCGTTCGTCACATCGCTACCTGCGAGCATTCGGGCGAGATAAATTCAAGCTCTTGAAGAAAATGGCGGAAGCGCTCTCGGCAGCTTTCCGCATCTGTTTCTCCAGGGAGGCGCAAAGACAGCCCATGGACACGCTGTACCTCGGCATTGATTGCGGAACGCAGGGCACCAAAGCGCTCGTGGTGGATGAGCACGGCCATGCGCTGGGACGCGGCTATGCCCGGCACGCTCTAGTCGAGCGGGCCTCCGGCGCGCGCGAGCAGGACCCGCAGTGGTGGGTCGACGCCTTGCGAAGTTCCGTCAAGGCCGCGCTCGCTGGCTCAAATGCTGCTGCGATCCGCGCGCTCGGTGTCAGCGGTCAGCAGCACGGCCTGGTCGTGCTCGACGAGAACCGCGAGGTCATCCGCCTCGCCAAGCTCTGGAACGACACCGAAACAGCCCCGCAGAACGCCGAGCTGATCGGGCGTCTCGGCGGCAAGGATACGTTCTTCCAGCGCTTCGGCATTGTCCCGCTCACCGGCTATACCGTCTCCAAGCTCCTGTGGCTCCAGCAGAACGAGCCTGCTAACTTCGCCCGCATCCGCCACATCTTCCTACCGCATGAGTACCTGAACTTCTGGCTCAGCGGCGAGATGCGCGCCGAGTTCGGCGATGCCTCCGGCACTGCCTTCTTCGACGTCCGTACCCGCCAGTGGACGCCGGAGATACTCGATGCGATCGACGGTGGCACCGGCCAGCTCTTCGACGCCTTGCCGCCGCTCGTCGACTCTGACGGCAACGTCGGCAAGCTGCGGCCCGAAGTCGCGGCCGAGCTCGGCCTGTCTGCCGATTGCCTCGTCTCCTCCGGCGGAGGCGACAACATGATGGGCGCCATCGGCACCGGCAACGTGCGCGAAGGCGTCGTGACCCTGAGCCTCGGCACCTCCTCCACGGTCTACAGCTTCAGCGAGCAGCCCGCGCACGACCCCACCGGCAACGTCGCGCCCTTCTGCTCGTCCTCCGGGGGCTGGCTGCCGCTGGTCTGCACCATGAACGCGACGAATGTAGTTACGGAGACGGTCGAGCTTTTGGGCAAGACTGTCGCCGACATCGACCCTGCTCTCGAAAGCACATCACCCGGCGCGGACGGCCTCGTCTTCCTGCCCTTCCTCAACGGGGAGCGCACGCCCGACCTCCCTCACGCGCGCGGCTCCTTGCATGGCATCTCTGCCACGAACTTCACACCGGATCACCTGATCCGTGCCGCCGTCGAAGGCGTCAGTTTTGGCATCCTTAGCGGCCTCGATCTGGTGCTCGCGGGCAAGCCGGCGGAGGTCATCCAGGTCATCGGCGGCGGCGCACGCTCGCGCGCGTGGCGGCAATTGCTGGCCGACGCCACCGGCGCAACCATCCAGGTGCCCAGCGAAGAAGAGTCCGGCTGCCTGGGCGCGGCCCTGCAGGCCATGGTCGCCTGGAGCACCTCGCAGGGTCAGCCCCGCACCTTCGCCGAGGTTGCCACCGCAGTGAAGGTCAACGAAGCCGCCACCTGCACACCTCGCCTCGAGTTGCGCGTGGCCTACGACGCCGCCCGCAACCTCTACCGTCAACAACTCGATCAGATATACGGAACCGCAAGCTGATCGCCGATCTTGCCTGCCACGTGCAGCGCCTAGCCTGAGAACCCCGAGGAGACCCTGATGTCCGCCACCACTGTTTGGAGTGATTTCGCGACTGTGAAGTATGAAGGCCCGGAGAGCGAGAGCGCTCTGGCCTACCGCTGGTACGACCCCGAGCGCGTGGTCATGGGCAAGCCGCTTAAGGAGCACCTGCGCTTTGCGGTCGCCTACTGGCATTCGCTGGCCATGACTGGCTCGGACCCCTTCGGCGGACCGACGATCCATCGCCCCTGGACGTCCGGCTCCGGCGACCCCATCGCTCAAGCCAGGATCAAGGCCGATGCCGCCTTCGAGCTCTTCCGCGTCCTCGACCTGCCGTTCTACTGCTTCCACGACGCCGACATGGCGCCTGCGGGTGACTCCCTGGCCGAGACGCTCAAGAACTTCCACACCATGGCCGACTACCTGCAGGAGAAGCAGCAGAGCTACCCGACCAAACTGCTCTGGGGCACGGCCAACCTCTTCTCCGCGCCGCGCTTCATGGCTGGCGCCTCCACCAACCCCGACCCGCAAGTCTTCGCCTGGTCCGCGGCCACGGTCAAGCACTGCATGGACGTGACCAAGCAGCTTGGCGGCGCGAACTATGTCCTCTGGGGAGGCCGCGAAGGCTACGAGACCCTGCTCAACACGGACATGAAGCAGGAACTCGAACAGATGGGCCGCTTCCTCTCGCTGGTCGTCGAGTACAAGCACAAGATCGGCTTCGACGGTCAGATCCTCATCGAGCCCAAGCCCAAGGAGCCCACCTCGCACCAGTACGACTTCGACACCGCGACGGTCTACGGCTTCCTCAAGCGCTTCGGCCTCGAGAATGAAGTCCGGGTCAACCTCGAAGCCAACCACGCCGCGCTGGCCGGCCACAGCTTCGAGCACGAGATCGCGACGGCGGGCTCACT
>CAXSHQ010000024.1:22733-23116 GCA_964236875.1 uncultured Acidobacteriaceae bacterium
GGGGACGTGTTCCGGGCGCTGAACCCGTGGCGCGCCATCGTCCGCGCGCTGCGCTTCACGGGCCGGCGCCCGTACCCGGAGAAGCTCGGCCGATGGCCCGCCGCCTTCGGCCTGCTCGGCTCGGTTTACGTCAACCGCGGCGACGCGCTGCTGGGCTGGGACACCGACCAGTTCCCCAACGACCTGTGGACCATGACCATGAGCATGTACCACGTCATTAAGGCGGGCGGCCTGGGCCAGGGCGGCTGCAACTTCGACGCCAAGGTGCGCCGCCAGAGCTTTACGCCGGAAGACATGGTGCACGCCCACGTGGGCGGCGTCGACCTCTGCGCCCGCGCCTTCCTCACCGCCGCGAAGCTCATCGAAGACGGCAAGTACGACGC
>CAXSHQ010000025.1:0-5495 GCA_964236875.1 uncultured Acidobacteriaceae bacterium
ATCGATGGCGACGACTCCGACTGGAAGATGGTGCCGGAGAGCTATGCGGTCCGCAGCGACCAGCTGCGTGACGATACGAAGCAGCATGCCGCGCCGGACCCTAAGACACTCGACATTTCCGTGAAGGTCGGTTGGGTGAAAGGCCTCAATCGCCTCTACTTCCTGTATGAAGCGACAGATAATTTCTGGGACTTCGCAGATCCGGGGCTGCATAACGATACCTTCGAGGTCGTGGTGGATGGCGACCTTTCTGGCGGTCCGATGAACCCACGCTTCCGGCTAAACCCCGCGCAGAGCGAAGCGGACGCGCGCACGTCTATGTTCGGTGTTCATGCACAGAACTACCACGTGTTTACGCCTGCCGTTGGCAAGGACTGGGCGATGGTGCTGGGCTGCCAGCCGTGGATCAAGGCGCTCCCGTACGCGAACCATGCAGACCACTTCCGCTTCAAGCACGGCGAAGGCGGAAAGTATGTGCTCGAGTTCTGGATTACACCGTTCGACTATGCCGGATGCGAGGGTCCCGCACGGGCGGTCGAGTCGCAGCTGACGGAGAACAAGACGATCGGCCTTGCGTGGGCGGTCATCGATTACGACGGCAGCCCGAAGAGCGATGGCTTCTGGAACCTTTCCAGCCAGCACACCATGTTCGGCAACGCGTCCTATCTGCGGGCGTTCCGCCTGATGCCGCTGGAGCCGGAGCTGCACAAGCCCATCGAAGCCGACTGGACGTTCAGGGTGCTGGATAGCGCGCGACGGCTAGTTGCCTTCCAGGATCGCTCCACCGGTGAGGTTCGCACCTGGGAGTGGGATTTCGGCGATGGGATGAAGTCGGCAGAGCAACACCCGCTGCATACTTATCAGAAAGCCGGCGACTATGTTGTCGTGCTTACAGTCACCGGACCGGCAGGTGTTTCGCGGTTGTCAAAGGTGTGGGACCTTTCGCTACCTTGATGCTCTCCAGTGCCGGTCGCCTGATCCGGTGCTGCTAGCGGAAGTTTTTCTCCGTGGGCGGCGCCCATCTTCTCCGCACATCAAACACCACCGGATGACGATGATGATTGACTTCGAGATCAAAGAGTGGAATCGACGCCGGTTCCTGAAGCGCTCTACGGGCGCCGCCTGCGCTGCGATCATGGCGCCTTCAGCGTGGACGTTTGCTCAGGAAGGCACCCCTGCGGGCGCGCCGGACGCGTACGCCAAGGCGAAGCCCATGATTGACGGACCGTTTCAACCGACGTGGGAGTCCCTGCGCGACAACTACCATGCGCCTGGTTGGTTCAACCAGGCGAAGTTCGGAATCTTCATTCATTGGGGGTTGTACTCCATTCCGGCACGGCTGAATGAGTGGTACATACGCCACATGTATACCAGCGACGTGAAGTGGCATACGGAGCACTACGGACCTCCGGACAAGTTTGGATACAAGGACTTCATCCCGCTGTTTACCGTGCCGAAGTATGATCCCGCGGAGTGGGCACGGCTGTTTCGCAGGGCGGGCGCCCGGTATGTTGTGCCGGTGGCTGAACACCACGACGGGTTTGCGATGTGGAACAGCGACATCACGCCGTGGTGTGCGGGCAAGATGGGACCCAGGCGTGACCTGGTGGGGGAACTGAGCGCCGCGGTGAAAAGGGAAGGGCTCGTCTTCGGCGTGTCGAGCCATCGCATGGAGCATCATGACTTCGCTTACCCCGCGGCGGGAGTCCCAAACGATCA
Source organism: uncultured Acidobacteriaceae bacterium (assembly GCA_964236875.1). Taxonomy (GTDB): domain Bacteria; phylum Acidobacteriota; class Terriglobia; order Terriglobales; family Acidobacteriaceae; genus Granulicella. The sequence goes on from CAXSHQ010000025.1 coordinate 1,720, forward strand.
GTTCGACCCGAAGTACGCAGGTTTCTATGGTCCGCCTGTTCCCGGCGATATGAACCAGGGCAATGCTTCCAAGGCTTTCCAGGAAGACTGGCTGGCGCGTGTGCAGGAGCTGATCGACAAGTACGAGCCGCAGCTCGTGTACTTCGACAATGGAGTGAACCCGCGCGAGTACGACGAGGTGAAGCTGCGCGCCGCAGCCTACTATTACAACCGCGCCGCGCAATGGAAGAAGCAGTGCAGCCTCGCTACGAAGGACGTGGCCTATCTGTTCGGATCCATACCGGACTTCGAAAAGGCCCAGCGTGCTCCCAAGTGGATTTATCCTGCGGCGGCATGGCAATGCGACGATGCTCTCGGCAGCACATGGGGGTACACCGAGGGCATGACGATCCGCACGGCCGACAGCGTTGTGCGTGAGTTGATTGAACTTTCAAGCACCGGCGGAAACCTGTTGCTGAATATCTCGCCCATGGGCGACGGCAGCATTCCCGAGGTTCAGCAACAGGTGTTGCTGGCCATCGGAGAGTGGCTCGCCGGCAACGGCGAAGGAATATATGGAAGCAGGCCATGGGTGCGGATGGGTGAGGGGCCCAGCGTGCCGACAGAGGCTCCGGGAGACTGGAAGGGCGGCTCTACCGCACAACCGGGACCTCCTCTCCAGCGGAAGCCGACTGCACCCGTTACGGAAGGGGACTTCCGCTTCACCACGGTTGGACCTCGTTTGTATGCCTTCGGTCTGAAGTACCCAAGCACAGGCACGGCCGCGATTCAGTCCCTCGCTCAAGGCAAGGCGAAGGTGGAGCGCGTCACACTGCTTGCCACAGAGCCGAAGGCACTTACGTTCCGCCAGACTGACGCCGCACTCCTGGTCAGCATGCCGGGAGGTGGATCGCCCTTGCCTTACACCCTTCGGATCGAAGGCGCGATGCCGCTCGGCACTTGATCGCTTTGCTGGTAGTCAGGGTCTTAGAGTGCGTGCGAAGAAGGTGAGCTCAGAGCCTGGAGGAACCAACTCTGAGCTCATCCGTTTTGCCGTTGCTTGGGCTTACCGCAAGAATGCCTGCAGGGCTTCGTCGAACTTGGTGGGCTGGTCGTACATGATGAAGTGGCGGGAGTCGTCAATGCGCACGAGCTTTAGGTTGGGCATGGTGGCGTACTGCGCCTGATAGAGCGCGGTGACCTTGTTGGGGTCGACTCCGGGTGCGCTCGCGTCCACAGGGTAGAGGAGCATCGCGGGTGTCTTTATGTTGACGACTTCGCTGCGCAGGTCCGTTTCGAGGTCTTCCGCCATGGCGTTGACGAAGACGGTGCGATCGCTGGCGAGAGAGGCATCGGTGACGGTCTGTAGCGCGGCAGGGCTCTTGACCATGGCGGCTGCGCTGATCTTGGATTGCGCGGCGAAGGCTTCGGGCGCAGCGGCGAGCATCTGGGCCTTCATGCCTTCGGCGAAGGGCTTGACCTCTTCGGCGGAAGCCTGCGGCGCGTAGAGAGCGGCGAGAGAAGGAAGAGAGTCCACCATGACGATCTTGCGAACATCCCCGGGGTACTTGTCCGCGAGCATGAGCGTGAGCAGGCCGCCGAGGGAGTGGCCGACGACTACGGGATGCAGGTTGTTGGCAACGATGTACTGGTGAAGCTCGGCGACGATTGCGGGGAGCATAGGAAAGGTAGTGTTGCCAGCCACGGGGGCGCCGGCGAAACCGCTGATCTGCAGGATGTGCAGGCGATAGCTGGGCGCGAGCTTGGCGGCTTCGTCGTTCCACACGGCGGCCGAGCTGCCGAGGCCTGGGAGCAGGATGACATCCGGCTTGCCGACGGTGCCGCTATCTGCCACGGTGAAGCGGGTGGGCTTGAAGCCGGTGCCGGCAACGGCCGCGTGTGCGGGCTTGCAGAGCAGGGCAAAGCCGGCGAGAGTCAGGATGGCGGTAGCGAGCCACTGGATGATGCGAATCATGGACGATCTCCTTGTTCATGGTTATGGTTACGCGGGTTGGGCGCCGGGCGCAGTGGCGGGTGTCAATGGGCCGGGCTGACGTTTGTCATGCGTGCGGGTCTGGGTGGTGGCGGGTTAGTCGGCATCGAAAATGTCTTCAATCCGAAGCTTGAAGAGCCTGGCTATACGAAAGGCGAGCGGGAGCGAAGGGTCGTAACGGCCGGTTTCGAGGGCGTTGACGCTCTGGCGGGAGACCTCAAGCTGCTCGGCGAGGAAGGCCTGCGACCAGCCATGTTGCGCACGGAGTTCGCGCAGGTGGTTGTTCATTCCCCGCCTCCACGGCTTTGCGCCCACTGCACCAGCTGGGTGAGGCCCATGGCGACCATGAAAACGACGAAGCTGGTGAAGGGTGGGAGCGCTCCCGCTCCGGCGAAGGCGCGGACGAAGTCGTTGACCACCAGCGTGGCAAGCAGGGCGGCGGTGCCGACGAGGATGGAACGGATGGTCAGCAGGCGCTGGTATTCATCCTTTTCCTCGCCAAGGTAGCTGCCCATTCGGCCTAGCATAGCGATAATGATGATCGCCGGCAGAACCGAGAAGAAGTACGCGTGCCAGCCCTGCACGTGCTTGTGTTTGACCACCCACGCCACAGCGAAAACTACAACCAGGTAACCTGCCATGATGCGCAGAACATCTCGTTCGTAGCGCTTTTTGGCTGGAGAAGAATTGCCGCAAGCCAACATTTCGAGCACCTCCTTGATGACAAGCAAACTTTACGTCAAGTCTGCTTGTCATGTCAAGGGTGCTTGTCACTATTTTGCCGTCTGTCGCATGCTCTAGGCTGGAAGAGCGATGAATGTGAACTTTGCCGAACGCGCGCACAATCACAACTGGAAGCTCGACCCGATCGTGCGCTCGCTGCTGGATACGGACTTTTACAAGCTGCTGATGCTGCAGTTCATCTGGAAGAACTTTGCGCGGACGCGAGTCACGAGTGAGGTGCACAACCGCACGGTGAAGGTACGGCTGGCGGAACGGATCTCACGCGACATATTGCGCGAGCAGTTAGAACATGTGCGTGGGCTGCGCTTTCTGCGGTCGGAGCTGGTGTGGCTGGCGGGCAATACGTTCTACGGTGTGCGGCAGATCTTCGAGCCCGCGTTCCTGAACTGGCTGGAGCATGGCTTTAAGCTGAGCGAGTACGAGATTGGCGAGCAGGACGGGCAGTTGAGCCTCCACTTCAGCGGTCTGTGGACCGAGGTGACGATGTGGGAGGTGTATGCGCTGGCTATCGTGAGCGAGATGAAGACGCGCGCGGCGTTGGCGGAGCTGACCGAGCTGGAGCTGGATGTGCTGTATGCGCGCGCGAAGACGCGGCTATGGGACAAGATCGAAAAGCTGCGGCAGGTGGAAGGGCTGCGGCTTTCGGATTTCGGCACGCGGCGGCGGCACAGCTTTCTGTGGCAGGAGTACGCCGTGGGGGCGCTGGCGAGCGCGCTGGGTGAGAGGCTGACGGGCACAAGCAACACGTCGCTGGCGTACAAGCACAACCTGGAGGCAATCGGCACGAATGCACATGAGCTGCCGATGGCGATGGCGGCGATGGCGTCACGCGGCAGCGATGCGGACCTGCTCGCTTCGCAGTACAAGGTGCTGGAACTTTGGCAAAAGAGCTATGGCGGCGAGCTGCTGATCATGCTGCCGGATACGTTTGGGAGCACGCAGTTCCTGGAGGGCGCGCCGGCTTGGACAGCAAAGTGGACGGGTGAGCGCGCCGATTCGAAAGACCCGTTTGTGGCGGGAGATGAGTACAGTCGGTGGCTCGAAGCGCACGGCCAGAACC
>CAXSHQ010000025.1:5511-6959 GCA_964236875.1 uncultured Acidobacteriaceae bacterium
GGCCGGCTGGGGCACGCTGCTGACCAACGATTTTCGCGATTGCCACCCACGCGGCGAGCACACATTTGAGCCGATCAGCCTGGTCTGCAAGCTGACCAGCGCAGATGGTGTGCCGACGGTAAAGCTTTCCGATAATCCGAAGAAAGCCACTGGACCGGCGGAAGAAATCGAGCGTTACCGGCGGGTTTTCGGGTCGCCGGTGCTGGCGGAGCAGGCCGTGCTGGTGTAGCGGATGGACCAGACCTATCTTTGCTTGGACCCGCGTCAATGCGTGAGTTGACGCTGCGATCGGTCCGGAGTCTCACGAAGATGGCGACCCGTCATGTGTCTGCGGCAACTGCTCGTGTTCTGCCTCGTGTTCAGCGAGGCCGGAGCACAGGTGCGACCGGGCGTTCGCGATGACGCGGCCCAGACCACAACAACAATCACGGTGCAGACCTCGCTTGTGCTCGTGCCAGCGCTCGTAAAGTCGAAGTCGGGTGAGCTGGTGTTCTCACTCACGGCAGACGATTTTGTGCTGACAGATGATGGCGTACCGCAGACACTTCGGCTGGAGGCCGACACTGATCGGCAGCCGCTGGCGCTGGTGGAGACGGGCGGTGCGGGCGCGAAGCACCTGGTGGACTACCGTGAAGTAGATTCGATGCTGGACGCGCTGATCGGTAATGTGCCGCATCGGGTGGCGGTGGTGGGGTTCGACAGCGAGCCGCAACTGCTGCGCGGGTTTACGAGCAACACGGATGCGGTGGTGTCCACGCTGAACCGGCTGGAGGAGGGCAACGACGGCGCGGCTGCGCTGGATGGGCTGGGCTATGCGGTCGACTTGCTGCGCAAGCAGCCGACGACCTATCGGCGAGCCATTCTGATGCTGAGCGAGACGGTGGACAGCGGCAGCCAGACAAGCTTCGAGGATGCGCTACGCGCGGTGAGCGACACGAACACGGCGATCTACAGCTTTGGATTTTCGAGCAGCAAGGCGCAGGTGGCGCATGAGGCGCGGAAGTTCGGCTATCGGGGCATGCAGGAGCTGCCGCCTGGGCCGGCCAAAGGCTGCTTCAGCAGGGAGGGGGCGGATGCCGAGGACGACGAGCACTACAAGCGGCAGGTGCTCGACTGCCTGAGCCAGGTGCTGCCGCCGCTGCGGCTCGCCACGATGGCAAGCATTCTGACGACGAACGGCATGCGCCGCAACGTACCGGAAAGTGTGGCGCGGCTCACGGGCGGCGAATACTTCCTCTTCAAAAATGCGAAGACGCTGGCGGGAGAGCTGGTGCACATCATGAACGATGTGCCGAACCGTTACGTGCTGAGCTTCCGGCCGTCCGGTCCGAGCGGGGGGCCGCATGCGGGGCTGCATACGTTGTCGCTGCGGCTGAAGGCTCACCCGGAGCTGGTGCTGGAGGCACGCAGCTCGTATTGGGTGGACGGGAAGTAAGGGGCCCTGAAGC
>CAXSHQ010000025.1:6969-16470 GCA_964236875.1 uncultured Acidobacteriaceae bacterium
GGATACCTGCGGGGGATCCTTCGCCTGTGGCTCAGGATTACGCCTTGTACACGAGCTCCGCTCGTGTACAAGGCTAGCTGCGCTCAATCTTCTGCGTGACTTCGTCGAGCAGGGCGGCGATGCGGTGGGAGAGCTCCGGGTCGCGCGCGTCGCCACGGTTGCCGGCGAAGCGCAGAAGCAGAGCTCGGTGAAGGTTCTCGAGCGCGCGGCGCACGGAGGTTCCTTCCGCGCGCTGCTGCTCGGAACCCATGTCGGCAATGCGGGAGGTGAGGGCTTCGGCCTGGGCCTTGTTGGCCTCCAGGTGGGCCGTGCCTTCGGGCGTGATGGTGTAATCCTTGCGTGCCCCTTCCGCCGGGGTTTCGGCGATGAAGCCCATGTCCTGCAGCATGGTGAGGGTGGGGTACACGACGCCGGGGCTTGGCGCGTAGGCGCCGCCGCTGCGGGTTTCGAGCTCGCGAATGAGGTCGTAGCCGTGGCGGGGCTGCTCGGCGATGAGCTGCAGGAGCAGGAGCCGGAGCTCAGTGGAGTCGAACTCACGGCGACGACGTCCGCCGCCGCGCCCGCCCCAGCCGTGCATAGGCCCAAAGCCGCGAGGGCCGCCGAATCCACCGGGACCCCCGAAGCCGCCTTGGCCGAAGTCGCGGGGGCTCTCGCACGGACTGCCGGGACCACGGAAGCCGCCGCGCCCGCCGGAGCCGGCAAACTGCTGCGGCCCCCGTTGCGCGGCGCCGGCGAAAAGGCGGCTAAAGCCGCGGAATCGGCCGCAAGGTCCATGGCCGGCTGGATTGAAGTCTCGCTCGAGGCCGGATTCAGCTGAACTTGGGTGGAACTTGGAATGTTTGAATCTCATGATGTGTGTTCTCCTAACGATCAAGATATATCTTATAAGCGTTTACCGTACAAGCGGATTCAGAAAGGATGTAACTTTCCTTAAGGTTTCGCGGAGGTGGTTTTTGGCGTTTCTTCAGGGGTTTGGGAGCTATGTTCCGGAGCGGGTGGTTGGGAACGAGGAGCTGGCTGCGACGTGCGGCGTGGAGGCTGGCTGGATTTTCGAGGCTTCGGGCATCCGGGAACGGCGGTACGCGGCGGTGGGGGAGACTGTGGCGTCGGTGGCGGTGAAGGCAGCGCAGGATTGCCTGGAGCGCTGCGGTGTGGCTGCCGGCGAGGTGGGGATGGTAGTGGTGGCCAGCGGATCGGCGGAGCGGTTTTGCCCGGGGCCTGCAGCGACCGTGGCGGCGGAGCTGGGGTGCGCGGGCGTACCGGCGCTGGATGTGCCGGTGGCGAGTGCGGGATCGCTGATTGGCCTGGCGATGGCCGCGCAGTTTGCGGACAAACTGGGAGAGCGGGGCAAGGTGCTGGTGGTGGGGGCGGAGGTGATGTCCCGACGGGTGGACAGGACGCCGGAAGGGAAGAACACGGCCATTCTGTTTGGCGATGGCGCGGGTGCGGCGCTGGTGGATGCGGGCGCCGGGCCGCTGCGGGTGGCCGACTTTGCGCTGCATACAGATGGCACTCAGGCGGAGATCCTGAAGGTGGAGGGCGAGCGGCTCCATATGGAGGGCGGCACGGTGATCCTGCAGGCCGCGCGGAAGATCCCGGCGGTTGCCAGGGAGGTGCTGGAAAGGAACGGAGTGGCGGCTGAGGGCCTGAGCGCGGTGGTGATGCACCAGGCGAACCTGAACCTGATCGCGAAAGTGGCGAAGACGCTCGCAATCCCGCAGGAGAAGTTCTTTGTGAACATCGAGCGGTATGGAAACACGTCGAGCGCGAGCCTGCTGATCGCAGCGGCGGAGTGGTGGGATTCAGCGGGCGGCAGGGTAGACGGACCGGTGATGCTGGCGGCGTTTGGCGCAGGGCTCAACTGGGGCGCGATGCTATTACAGCCGGCTTGAGCGGCCGGCGCGTTTCACCTTATGTAGTGCTGTTGGACCGCGTGGACTTCCTTGCACAATCCGGGGCGCGGCTTGAGAAGATAACCGTTATGCGGCACGATGAAATCCGCTTCACGGATACGCGGGCTTCGGTGCTGCTGGATGCGGTGCGCGGAGGAGCCGCGCTCTGCGTGCTCCTGGAACACTGGCGGAACATCTTCTTCGTCGACTACCAGGAGATCGTCGCTCATCGTGCGCTTTGGGCTCCGCTGTATCTTCTGGTTTCGGCGGGTCACCAGGCGGTGGTGATCTTCTTCGTTCTCAGCGGATACCTGATCTCCGGATCGGTGTTCCGGACGGTGGAGAAGAACCGTTGGGACTGGCGGCTGTATTCCGTGCACCGGCTGCTGCGCCTGTGGATCGTGCTGCTGCCGGCTTTGCTGCTGACCGCTGTGTTCGATCATGCCGGCATGCACCTGCACCGCGCTCCCGCGATGGCGCTTTATGCCGGGACGTCGGGGGACCATGTCATTGACGCCGTGCGCAACGCCGCGGGAAGTGTGACGGCGCTGGGCAATGCGGCGTTCCTGCAAGGCATTTGGGTGCCCACCTTCGGCAGCAATGGAGCGCTCTGGTCGCTAACCAACGAGTTCTGGTATTACGTGCTGTTTCCGCTGGGGCTGACGGTGCTTCGCCCGGGTGCGTCGAGGTGGTCGAAGTGGGCTTCGGCTGTCCTGTTTGCGGCGGTGGCCGTGTTCCTGCCTCACGGCATCGCGCTTGGGTTCCTGATCTGGCTGTTGGGAACGCTGCTCGCAAGAGTACGGCCGCCGCGTGCAGGGCGGGCGGCGCGATGGGCCGCTACGGCGGTGTACCTGCCGGTGTTTTTTGCGTTTGCGCGTGTACCCTCTCTGCGCGGGTGGTGGGCCGACTACGCGCTGGGCGTGGTGACGTTCGGGTTCCTCTGGGTGCTGCTTTCCGCCAGGGAACCCTCTGCGGAGTCAAGCGCCGGGACGCGAAGCGCGCGCACGCTGGCGCGTTTTTCCTACACTCTTTACGCGGTGCATCTACCACTGCTGGCCTTCCTGGCGGCGTGCCTCCTGCCGATGACCCGCTGGCAGCCCGCTGGGCACATGATGATGGGTGTCGCCCTGCTGCTGCTGGTCATCGGGTTTGCGTGGGCCGTGGCGGCGGTGACGGAGTTCCGCACCGACCGCGTGCGGATGCGTATCGAGCGGACGCTCCGTCGCGCGCCGGAGAAGCCGCTGAGAGCGTCAACATAAGGCGAGCAGACAGGCCGCAGGCGGAGTCGCCCGGCCTGCGGCATCGTGGCACATTCTCACAGAGACACGCGGAAGGAGGAAAGGTCCGCGATAAAATTGTGCTGATATGGCGACCAAACAGGAACTCCTTCAGAAGCAGATTCAGCACATCGATATTACCGAGCACAACGTGGTGCCGCTGGTCGATGCAATGGCCTCGATGGCCTACAGCTCGCGCGACTTGGCGCGGGCCGCAAACATTTACGACATGATGCTGCGCGATACCGAATGCGGCGTGATCCTTTGCTTGGCGGGCTCGCTGATTTCGGCGGGGCTGCAGAAGGTGATTGTGGACCTGGTGCGCAACCACATGGTGGATGCGATCGTTTCCACGGGCGCGAACATCGTGGACCAGGATTTCTTCGAGGCGCTGGGCTTCCGGCACTACGTTGCGGGTGATGAGTACAAGTACGGCGGAGGCGATGCCGACCTGCGCGAGCTGATGATCGATCGCATCTATGACACGTTCATCGATGAAGAAGAGCTGCGCGTGTGCGATGAGACGACGGAGAAGATCATCAACTCGCTCGAGCCGCGGCCGTATAGCTCACGCGAGTTGATCCGCGAGATGGGCCGCTACCTGAAGGAGAACGGACGCACGCCTGAAGACGGCAATGCGGACTCGATCATCCTGGCCTGCTATGAGCTGGATGTGCCGATCTTCTGCCCGGCGTTTTCGGATTGCTCGTTCGGGTTCGGCATGGTGGCGCACCAGCATGCGCGGCAGGGCAAGGCGATGGTGTCGATCGATTCCGCCAAGGACTTCTACGAGCTGACACAGGTCAAGATTCAGAACCCGACGACGGGCCTGCTGATGATCGGCGGCGGCGTGCCGAAGAACTTCGCGCAGGATATTGTGGTGGCGGCGGACATCCTGGGCGTCGAAGCGTCGATGCACAAGTATGCGATCCAGATCACGGTGGCGGATGCGCGCGATGGTGCGCTGAGCGGCTCGACACTGAAGGAAGCCAGCTCATGGGGCAAGGTGGACCTGACCTATGAGCAGATGGTGTTCGCGGAGGCGACCATCGCGTTCCCGCTGATTGCCGGGTATGCGTTCCACAAGAACGCGGCGGCGGCGCGGACTGGCAAGCGGTTCGCAGAGAAGCTGGAGCCGGTTACGGCGTAAAGGCGACGGCGTATAGCTATTTCCTGGGGCGCAGTGGTGCCACGCGCATACTACGGAGATCCTTCGCTGCGCTCAGGATGACGCCTTCGGCCCATACGCAGAGCAAGACAGGATTAGGAGACGGTGGCGGGGCCTCGGCCTCGCCGCTACGTTTTGGAAGAGGAAGCGGAAGACGCCGCAGAAGCAACGGCCGTGGAAGCAGCGACCGTAAAAGCAGCCGATGTGGAAGCAGTCGATGTTGCTGCCGGCGTACCGATGAGGCCGTGGCTGAAGGCCTGGACCGCGGCGATGATCGTCGCCGGATCGTGAGCCGCGATGGCCGTGCCGAGGCTCAGGGCGAGCGTGGCAAGGGTGATGCCTCGCTCGATGTTGTTCAGCTTGGCTAGCTGGGCAGCGGCCTGTTCCGTGACCAGCTTGATCTTTTCCAGGTCGGGCTGGATGGCCTGCAGGGTCGCGCCGATGGCCACCGCGGTGTAGTGGTGCGCGCAGTCTTCCAGCGCCTGGGAAACATCCTTGAGCTGGGACATCTGTTCGTTGCGCAGGGGAGGCTCAAAGCCGAGGCGAAATTCGTCCACGGCCTGAGACAGGTCGTTGAAACGATCGGCCAGCGCGTTGGCTTCAGCAGCAGGATCGATAGTCATGGCATGCTCCTGTGTCGTACAAGACGTTGCGGTGCCTGGATCAGAAGGCCTTTTGGATTTGCGGAATGAGTGTCTGTAGCTGCGTGATGTAGGGATCGAGCAACCCGGGCAGCTCTTTCGCCTTCAGCGAGTGTGATTTTTCCGCGAGGTTCGCGGAGCCCTTCTTGATGGCATGCAGAGCCGTGATCAGGTGCAGCGCCGAGGCGCGCTTCGCGGCGATGGTCTGCCGCTCGGTGTGCCAGCGGCTGTCGAGCTCCAGGGTTACTTCACCCTCCCTGTGCAGGAGAGCGAACTCCTTGTACTCGGTGGTGAGCTTTTGCTCTTCGGCTTTCAGTTCCTGGTCGATGTAGTTCCGCTGCACGATGGCGGCCAGTGCGTCTGTCACGACGCCGATATTGCTGCTGACCACGACGATGTCGTGGTTGAGCGAGCGTTGCTGGTAGCCGCTGGTGGCCGCCGCGGTGAGGAAGCTAGCCATCGACCCGATGGCCTTCTGGGCCAGGGAGCCCGCGCCTACAGCGGCACCTGTCTTTGAAACCAGAGCCGAAGCATCGGCGGAAGTCTTCGCCTTGTCGAAGGTAGCGACGGAGTTGATGGCGTCGAAGTACTCCCCGAGGATATCCGCGGCGGCGGAAGCGCCTTCGGCCATTTTGCCGATGTCGTCGCAATTGGGATCGCGCTCTACGACAGCGAAGGCTCCGATGCCCTTCGCGATATTCTTCTCACGCAGGCACGAGGCACGCAGGTCTAGAAACACGGGGACCGCCGCCGTCAGCGTGGTGTTGGACACGGTGCAGAACTTGGAGACCGCCTCGGGCGTGTTGCAGCCGGCGAGCGTGAGCCAAAGACCGGTTGTGAGAAGAACGGCTGTGCGCCGGGCGCGAAACATGAATCCTCCTGGGGTAGAAGCCTGGATGTTTTCCGTGTTGCTCGTGCGGGCCCGAGGGGAAGGAAGCCAGCATATCGCAGGCGGTGCGCCTGAAGGTCACCTAAAATGAAACTTTAGTGCGCGGAAGTATGGGACCGCCATAGTTTTGTCCCCAGAGCTGTTCTCTTGAAGGTGTGGTTGGCACCAAAGGCGAACCACAGGGATCCTTCGCTGCGCTCAGGATGACGCCATCGAGAGAGCGACTAACTCCCGAGGAGAACTGCTCTAACTGCGCTATAGCAAGCTACGGTTACGCAGCTCGCGGAGGATCTGCTCGACGGACCAGTCGAGAGCTTCGCAGCCGGAGACCGTGAGGGTGGCGCCCTGCTGCGTGGGCAGGACGAACTTTTCAGCCATGGGTTGTGCGGTGGCTAGGAACTGTTCGCGCACGGATTCTTCGGTGCGGCCGCGCTCGCGCACATCGCGGTGAATGCGGCGCGTGAGGCAGACACCGTGCGGGGCGTCGACATAGATGCTGAAGTCGTACAGGCCGCAAAGCTCGGGGAAATGGAGCGCGAGGATGCCTTCCACGACGACGAAGCGTGTGGGCGTGAGGGGATCGAAGCTGCCAGCGACGCGCGAGTGAGTGGCAAAATCGTAGACCGGACGCTGGATGGTCTTGCCGGCGGCGAGGTCGCGGACGTGCTCGACGATGAGCTCGGACTCGAGGGAGTCGGGGTGGTCGAAGTTCTTCTTGTGGCGCGTGTCGAGCGGGAACTCGCTGAGGTCGCGGTAGTAGAGGTCGAGCGGAAAGAGAGTGGCGTCGAGCTGGCAGGCGAGCTCTTTCGCGAGCGTGGTCTTGCCGGAGCCGGAGCAGCCCGCAATGCCGAGGAGGATGGGCTTCTGCGGCGGGAGGACGGAAGAGGTGCTCACAGGGACAGTGTACGGCGATGTGGCCGTGGGCAGGTGCGGGAACCGCTCGTGGCGGGCGGCATCTCATGGGAAGCGGACGGGTCTTCCCGGAGCGCTCGTCTGAATGAGCTCACATCCAGTCCAACCGGAGTCGCAACTGCGCGGCGTGTTCCTGGCCGTCGCCGCGTTTACCTGCTTTGTGTTAGCGGATACGTGCATCAAGGCGGTGAACGCGTTCCGTCTGCCGGCGTACGAGATCATTGCGTGCGTGGCGGTGAGTGAGATGGTGCTGCTGGCCGGGTATTCGCTCTTCAGGGGCGGGCTCCGCATCCTGTGGCCGAAACGCCCGGCGCGGCCGCTGCTGCGGTCAGGGCTGGACCTTGTGAACAATCTCTGCGTGGTGATCGCACTGCGGCATCTGCCGCTGGCGCTGTTCTATATCCTGGTGTTTCTGGCACCGGCGCTGACTACGGTGCTGGAGGCGATCTTCCTCAGCGAACCGCTAGGCTGGAAGCGCTGGGCCGCGGTGCTGATCGGCTTTGCGGGTGTGGTGGTGGCCGTCGATCCGTTCAGGAGCACGCAGGCGGGCGACCGGGTCGGCTATCTGGCTTGCATGGTATGCGTGGCTTGCTTTTCGGCAAGCATGGTGTGGTCGCGGCGCATCTCGCGGGAGGAGAGCCCGGAGAGCCTGACGTTCTTCTCCAGCCTGGTGCAGGGCACGGCTGGGATGGCGATGATGCTGGGACACGCTGCGCCGCTCGCCGCTCACGCCATGAGCCTGCTGGTCACGACGGCGGTAGTGTCCGTGATCGGCAGCCTGTGCTTCTTTAGGGCGTTGAAGCGTACGTCAGCGGCTACGGTTTCGCAGTATCACTACACCCAGCTGCTGACAGGCGCGCTGCTGGCTTACCTGATCTGGCGCGAGAAGCCGACGGTGTTCATGCTCGGCGGCGCGGTGCTGATCGTGGTGTCCGGCTGGCTGGCGGCGAGGATTGCTCGTGGAATGCCGACGGCGCAGCCTGAACTCTAGACAGCAGCGGCAACCTGCGGGACGAGAGCCTTGACCAGGGCGCTGAACTGCGCTTCCACGCGCTTGCCGATCTGCATGACTTCTTCGTGATGGATGATTTCGTTCGACACGCCGGCGGCGGGGTTGGTGACGAGCGACAGGCCGAGCACCTCCAGCCCCATGTGGCGGGCGACGATGACCTCATGCACGGTGCTCATGCCGACGAGGTCGGCGCCCATGGTGCGGAAGGCGCGGATCTCGGCGGGGGTTTCATAGCTGGGACCGAGGACAGCGAGGTAGACGCCTTCGGGCAGCGACATGCCTTGCTTGGCGGCTTCAGCCTGCGCGAGTGCGCGCAGCTTGGGTGAGTAGGCGGTGGTCATGTCGAAGAAGCGAAGGCCCGCGCCGGGCTTGCGCGCCCAGCGGGGTTCGTTCGGACCGAGCGCGGCGTTGTGGCCGGTGAGGTTGATGTGGTCCGAGATGGCGACGAGCGAGCCCGCGGGGTAGCTGGGGTTAATACCGCCGGCGGCGTTGGTGACGATGAGCGATTTGCAGCCGAGCAGACCGAGCACGCGCGCGGGGTAGGTGACTTCTTCCATGGGGTAGCCCTCGTAAGCGTGCACGCGGCCCTGCATGACGGCGACGGGCGTGCCGGCGATATGGCCGATGACAAGCCTGCCGGCGTGGCCTTCGACGGTGGATTGGGGCCAGCCGGGGATCTCCGCGTAGGGGATGATGGCGGCGTTCTCCACCTGATTGGCGAAGTCACCGAGGCCTGAGCCGAGGATGATGCCGAGCACGGGCTGCACGTCCGTCTTGAGGAAGATGTGCGTGAGGGCCTGGGTGGCGCGTGCGAATTGGTCGGGCTTGCTTTCCGGGGCTTGGCCGGGGTGGGACTCGGGCATGATTCGTTGGCTCCTTGGAGATATCGTAACGAACCGTGCGAAAGTGCTTGAATGCGGGAGGCTCGGCGGGTTAAGGTGAACGCCTACTCCAGAACCCATGTGAGGGCGCATTGAGCCGGGTACGCTTGCTGGTCGGGACGCGCAAAGGCGCGTTCATTCTTACTTCCGATGAAGAACGCCGTGAATGGTCAGTGGCCGGGCCGCACTTCGCGGGCTGGGAGATCTACCACCTGAAGGGCTCGCCGATGGATCCGGAACGGCTGTATTGTTCGCAGTCGAGTGGATGGTTCGGGCAGCTGATCCAGCGCTCGGACGACGGCGGTGCGACGTGGACGGCGGTGGGCAATGAGTTTCCTTACGACGGCGTGGCAGGCACGCACCAGTGGTACGACGGCACGCCGCATCCGTGGGAGTTCAAGCGCGTGTGGCACCTGGAGCCTTCGCTGACGGATGCAGACACGGTGTATGCCGGCGTGGAAGATGCGGCGCTGTTTCGCTCTACCGATGGCGGCGCGAGCTGGACCGAGCTCTCCGGGTTGCGCAAGCATGGCACGGGACCGGAGTGGCAGCCAGGCGCGGGGGGCATGTGCCTGCATACGGTCATTCTCGATCCGACCGACGAGCGGAAGATGGTGATTGCCATCTCCTCGGCGGGTGCATTCCGCACCGATGATGGCGGCGAGACATGGCGGCCGATCAATCGCGGGCTGGTCTCGAACTTCATTCCCGATCCCGATGCGGAGGTCGGCCACTGCGTGCACCACATTGCGATGCATCCCACGCGGCCGGACGTGCTGTTCATGCAGAAGCACTGGGACGTCATGCGCTCCGACGACTCGGGTGGGCT
>CAXSHQ010000025.1:16480-16857 GCA_964236875.1 uncultured Acidobacteriaceae bacterium
CGGATAACGGCGGCGAACGGTGGCGTGAGGTGAGCGGGAACCTGCCGACGGACTTCGGCTTCGTGATCGACGTGCATGCGCATGAGCCGGAAACGATTTATGTGGTGCCGATCAAGAGCGATTCGGAGCACTTTCCGCTCGATGGCAAGCTGCAGGTGTTTCGCAGCCGCACAGGAGGGGAGCAGTGGGAAGCCCTGACCGACGGACTGCCGCAGGAGAACTGCTACGTGAATGTGCTGCGCGATGCGATGAGTGTGGACACCATGCCGGAGTGTGGTGTGTACTTCGGCACCACAGGCGGGCAGGTGTACGCGTCGGCGGATGGCGGCGACCACTGGCGGGCGATTGTGCGCGACCTGCCGGCAGTGCTAAGCGTG
>CAXSHQ010000025.1:16867-22759 GCA_964236875.1 uncultured Acidobacteriaceae bacterium
AGCGCAGACGCTGCTGTGAACACGAGGGAAGGCGCCGTGGTGCGCGTGGAGTTGCCGGCGCATCTGCGTACGCTGGCGGGGGTTGAGCGAGAGGTTCAGGTGCGGGTCGCGGGGGACGTCACGCTAAGTGCTGTGCTCGATGCGGTGGAGGCGCGCTGGCCGATGCTGCGCGGAACCATCCGGGATCATGCCACGAAGCAGCGGAGGCCGTTCCTGCGGTTCTTTGCTTGCGAGCAGGACCTATCGCTCGGGGGCATGGAGCAGGTGCTGCCCGTGCCGGTAGCGAGGGGCGAAGAACCCCTGCTGGTAATCGGTGCTGTGGCAGGCGGATCAAGCAGATAGCAATGCTCAAAGGGCGCCGTCAGCCTTCAATAAAAGCGGGTTCGCAGAAGGCGGATTGCCTCACACCACGCAAACGTGGATGCCACGTTTCCGCCAGTTCTCTGGTCAGCAGACCCACATTCCACCGGGCAGCACGAGAGCGGTGAGGAGGGCCAGAGCGTCGAGGACAAAGGAGACCACAATGCCGAGGGCGATCAGCCAACCGTAGGAGTGGGCCCCGGGGATTGACCTTGGATACATGGTGCGGAACAACAGCCACCACTCGCCCACACGCACGGGGATGAGCAGCGTGAAGAAGAGGACGCTATCCACTGTGTCATGCGCGGCGAAGTAGGGGATCTTCCAAAAGCTGAGTCCAACGACAGCCCCGACCGCGACACCGATCAAGGTGCGCACTGCACCCGCTCCCCATAGAGAAGGAAGGTCCGTACGAGGAAGGGACTGCTTCACCGCAATGCGCCTGGACGCGAAGCCGCAGTAAAGCGAATAGCCGAGGTACTTGGCTCCGACGAAGTATGCAAAGC
Organism: uncultured Acidobacteriaceae bacterium; assembly: GCA_964236875.1. Taxonomy (GTDB): domain Bacteria; phylum Acidobacteriota; class Terriglobia; order Terriglobales; family Acidobacteriaceae; genus Granulicella. The sequence goes on from CAXSHQ010000025.1 coordinate 17,734, forward strand.
CGGCGGGTTGTGGACCGAAGGGCATAGCCTTTTACTTCAGCAGCATGCTGACGATGCTGGCGGACATGAGGTTGGCCATGGTGCCGGCGAGCATGGCGCGGAGGCCGAGCTTGGCGAGCTCGTTGCGGCGATGCGGGATGAGCGCACCGATGCCGCCGATCTGCATGCCGACGGAGCCGAGGTTCGCGAAGCCGCAGAGCGCGAAGGTGGCAATGGCCAACGTGCGCACCGAGATTGCACCGGATTTCGCCAATGCGCCGAGCTGTGTGTACGCGATGAACTCGTTGAGCACAGCGCGGGTGCCGATGAGATTGCCGACGATGGGCGCGTCGTGCCAGGGGATGCCGATGAGCCAGGCGATTGGCGAACACAGCGTGCCGAGTGCGTTTCCCAGCGAATGCGGGAAGCGAATGTGGCCGCGCGCCCAGAGGAAGTCCGATGTGCCGAGCATCATGGCGTTGATCAGGCCCACGATGGCAAGGAAGCTGATCAGCATAATGGCGACGTTCCAGGCGAGGTTGCCGCCGTCGATGGTGCCGCGTGCGACTGCGCCGATGAGGTTCTCGTTTTTGTGCTCCTCGTTTTCTGTCATGTGGACGGTGCCCATGGTTTCGGGCACTTCGGTTTCGGGCACAAGCATCTTGGCCACGAGGATAGTGCCGGGCGCGGTCATGATGACGGCGGAAAGCAGGTCCTGCGCACGGATGCCGAAGAGAATGTAGGCCGCCATGATGCCGCCGGATACATGCGCCATGCCGGAGGTCATGATGGTCATCAGCTCGGAGCGCGTGGCGCCGGCGAGGAAGGGACGGATGGTCAGCGGGGCTTCGGTCTGGCCCATGAAGATGGAGGCCGCGACATTGGTAGATTCGGCTCCACTTGTGCCCATGGTTCGCTGCATGATCCAGGCGACCACCTTGATGACCTGCTGCATGATGCCGAGGTGATACAGCATGGCAAATAGCGCAGACACAAAGATGATTGTGGGGAGTACGGCGAAGGCGAAGGCGGCGAGCGAGTCGCCGGGCACGCCGAAGCGGCCGAACACCATCGAGGAGCCATCGGTGGCGTGGCTGAGCAGCGCGGTGACGGCGCCCGAACCGACTTGCAGCACCTTCTGGCCATAGGTCCACTTGATAACCAGGAAGGCGAAGAATACTTGCAGGCCAAGACCCCAGGCCACTGTGCGCCACTTGATGGCGCGGCGATCGGTGGAAAGAGCGTAGGCAATGCCGAGAAAAACAATAAGACCGAGCAGACCGGTGAATCGGGCCAAAGCGTGCGCTCCGTGTGGGGCAAGTGGGATACGGCGAGTGTACGGTGTGCGGGAACTGTTTGCCAGTGGCGGATGCGCGGGGCGGGGAGCGCCTCAGTCCGGCTGGGAAGAATGGAGCGTGCGGGCCTTCTTCGTCCCCGGTGCGGCAAGGAGCGGCCCGGTGAGCTTTTCGTAAAGAGAGAAGAGGAATTCCACTCGCTCGCGGTCTGAGATGAAGGGTTGGGGGCGATAGCAGCGCTCGACGGCACGATCAAGCCTTCGGTGCGCCTCGACCAGCGCAGGCGGCATGAGCAGTGGGTCGTAGAGGGTAGCGAGCTTGCTGCCGAGGTAAGCGGCGCGGGCATCGAGCACCGCCTGCGCTCGGCTCTTTATCGCGTCGCGCTGATCTGTGGTGGGTGAATCGGGCCATTCGCCCGGCTACCGATGCAACCCAGGCAAGGTGAAGGTGTGAGGAAAGTATCCCGAACAAGTACAGATTTGCATTCGGCATAACCGAGCATGCATTACTGGCTATGACTTCAGGACTGTTTAGCTGTAAAGGCAGGTATCTGCGGCTTTGTGAGCTGTGCAGCGGAAGAATGATGTACGTACTCTCGGGCTGGCGGATTTCTCCGAAGAGGCTTGGAAAGGCTGCGAGTGCCCTTGTAGTCGGGCGGTTGCTGGCTGCTCTATGGTCATGAACCTTTTGAATGCGTACCTGGACAGGTGGAACCTGTCGTATCTGCGAGGGCGATACACCCTGAAGCCACAAGCAGTATCTTTTTGACCCGTTGAGAAGTTCATCGGCGCCCATGTACTGCCTGATCCAGCCGATGCTGACGGGGTACTCTGTGACGAGCTGGTCACGCTCTGCCTCCGTCAGGATCAAGTGGCCGCCATCATTCGGCATGCTGCCGAACATGATGGGCGGAACCTCGCAGAGAGGAGCCGCGACTTTCAGCAGGGTGACGTTTTGACCCTTCACCAGGTAGGGCGCGATGTTCGATACGTGCTCCGCTGATGAGTTGTGAAGATCGTCATCCGCGGAGAAAAGAGACTTTGTTGAACGTGCCTGCTGGGCGAAGCCGATGATGACCACGTGAACGTGTGCTTTGCCGCGCGCTTCGCTCTCCCAGACGAATGTGCGGTAAGCGAAGTTGATGGTCAGCCGGTATTTGCTGAATAAGTAGTTCCACAGGATGCCGGGCTGTTCGCCTTGAGAGATGGAGTTCGTAGAAACGAAAGCAGCCTCGGTAGGTGTTCCATCCATGTACTGTGCAGCCTTCAAGTACCACGCAGTGACGTAATCCAGCACCCCTCCACCTTTCAGCTCCTTGCACTGCTCGAACAGGTGCTGCATGTCCGCCTTCTGTTGGTCGCTCATCAGGCTCTTGCCCACGAATGGCGGGTTCCCCATGATGTAGTTGCCCTCGCCGGCGGGGAGGAGGTCGTTCCAGTCCATCCGGAGGGCGTTTTCGATGCGGATACGCGGTGATTGTTTGAGCGGGAGGCGGCGGAAGGGTTGGGAGAACGCTTCGAGGATGCGGAGGTTGGCCTGATGATCCATAAGCCAAAGGGCAACCTCCGCGATGCGAGCAGGCCATTCTTCAAGCTCGATGCCATAGAACTGATGGACATCGACCTGAGAAAGACGGCTGACCTCGTCAAGGGTGAGGGCCTGCTGGCCGGCATGCTGTGCCCGGAGTACGTCCAGTTCCAGCTTGCGGAGTTCGCGATACGCGATCACAAGGAAGTTGCCGCAGCCGCAGGCGGGGTCGAGGAACTTGAGTTTCGTCAGGCGGCTGCGAAAGTCTTCAAGACGATTGCCGCGGCGGCCCGAACGATCTTTGACGATGGTGTCGAACTCTTCGCGGAGCCTGTCCAGAAAGAGCGGGCGGATGACTTTGAGGATGTCGCGTTCGCTGGTGTAGTGGGCGCCGAGCTTCCGGCGGTCTCCGTCGTTTATGACCTCCTGAAAAAGAGCGCCGAAGATGGCTGGAGAGATCTGATCCCAGGGGAAGTCGCATGCCTTCAGAAGCGTCTGACGCATGGGCCCGGTGAAGGCGGAGGATTCAAGCCGCTCGGTGAACAGCGCTCCATTGACGTAGGGAAAGGCACGAAGGTCCTCGTCGAGATTGTGCTGGCGCTGGTCGTCAGGTCTGTCGAGAGTGGCGAAGAGAGCCTTTAGCTGTGCGCCAAGGTTGCTGCCGTCCGTAGCGGTTCGATTTTCAACGAAGAGACGGAAGCTATCGGGTTGGAAAATGCCGGTCTTATCCGCGAACAGGCAGAAGAGAATGCGGACGAGAAGGCGCTCGAGGTCATGACCGGTGAAGCCGCCGAGCTTGAGGGCATCGTGAACGCCGGCCATGAGAGCGAGGGCCCTGAGGTTGAGATCGACCTCTAAGGCAGGCCCGGGCAGTGGATCGCCAGGCGTGAACGCAAAGTCGCTAGGGTAAAGGCGAGCGTTCTCGATGACGGCGTTCCGGGTGAGGCTCGGCACAGAGTATCCAATAGCAGGACGTGATGCGCGCATAGAAGGCAAGCTTGGGTGGATGTGGTGGCTTGCGTGTGCGTGCGGAAGTTACATGCAAACTACTTCCCTGATCAGGGAACACGGCGTCACTGGGGCGGGTTGCAGGGTGATGCTGTTACTGAGCATTTGGAAGGGTTCGTCAAGGAGCGCTTCGTCTTCGCTGAAGAGAGTGAAGATGGGCTGGCCTGCTTCAAGCCTCTGGCCCAGCTTGGCGTGGGACTCTATGCCGGCGTGCGCGCTGACGGGGTCGCCGGGATTGGCGCGGCCCGCACCCAGGCGCTGCACGGCCCAGCCGACCTGCTTGCAGTCCATACCAGCGAGATAGCCGGCTTGCGGCGCGCGCAGGATGCGTGTAGCGCGCGGTTTGTGGAAGGCGGCTGGGTTCGCGAAGGTAGACGTATCGCCACCCTGTGCGGTGGTGAGCTTGCACCAGGCGTCGTAGGCCGCGCCGGAAAGCATAAGCTCGTCAGCGAGCTGCGCGCCGGCTTCAGGTGTGGCGGACTTGCCGGCGAGGAAGAGCATCCAGCCGGAGAGCGCGTTGGAAAGCTCGATGAGGTCGGCGGACATGGTGTGGCGCGCTTCGCGGGTGCGGGCCTGGAGGATGTCGAGACACTCCCAGACCTCGACCCAGTTGCCGGAGAAGCGGCCGAGCGGCTCATCCATGGTGGTGAGCAGAGCGACGGTGCGGGTGCCGGCGCTCTCGCCGGTTTGCACCATGAGCTCGGCGAGGTGCTTCGATGCTTCATAGGTCGGCATGAAGGCGCCGGAGCCGACCTTCACATCGAGCACGAGGCCACGAAGGTCCTCGGCGAGCTTCTTGCTCATGATGCTTGCGGTGATGAGGAAGGGCGACTCTACCGTGCCGGTGTGGTCGCGCAAGGCGTACAGGATGCGGTCGGCGGGAACAAGCCGCGGTGTCTGACCCATCATGACGGCTTGGCACTCGCGCAGGACCGCCGTCACGCGCGCGAGCGAGAGCTGGGTGTTGAAGCCGGGGATGGTTTCGAGCTTGTCCAGCGTTCCTCCGGTATGCCCGAGGGACCTACCGGAAATCATCGGGACGGAGATGCTGGGTGAGCCCTCCAAACCCGCGGCGGCGAGTACAGGTGCGATGAGCAGCGAACTTTTGTCGCCGACTCCACCTGTGGAATGCTTATCCACCGTGAAGGTGTCGCCAAGCGGCTTACTGTCGAAGACTTCGCCGGAGAAGCGCATTGCGGCCGTCAGGTCGGCGAGTT
>CAXSHQ010000026.1:1197-19092 GCA_964236875.1 uncultured Acidobacteriaceae bacterium
ATCCACTGTTCTAGAGAACATTCAATAGCAAGCTTTGTAGTTATATCTTTTGGATACATGCAACAAAGCAGTAAACGTCTGATCCCAATCTATTCAGTTGTGAACGATCGCGAGAGCGAGCAAGTTCGACAATTTGCCGGTGAGTTTACCGCGAGGGTCACACCCGTTCCCATCCCGAACACGGAAGTTAAGCCTCGTTGGGCCGATGGTACTGCACGCGCAAGTGTGTGGGAGATTAGGTCATCGCCGGCATAAATATACGAAGAGCCCACCCTAGCGGTGGGCTCTTCTGCGTTTGCCCATCTGGCTGATCGTCCGGGAGAGGGCGGCAGCCTTCGTTACAATCAGGAACTAGTGCCTTCGTCCTTACCTAAGCTGCAGCTGGACTTGGATCGACGTGTGAGTCCGCTCGTGGCCTGGCAGCGAGCCGGGTGGTTCACCCTCGTACTTCTGATGGTGTCCCTCGTCGGTGATGGCTGGTCCGGCCGGCCCCCAGGCATCCGGCATCAGCTTGTTCTGCTGCCCCTGACCGCCGTGTTTCTGTTCGGCTCCTGGTGCATGCTCTTTCGGGCGGATCTCACCAGGAGCTCGCTCTGGAGTCCACGAGTCGCTCTCGCTCTCTGCATCTGCTTTGAGGCGATTGCCTGTTTGCTGTTCGCCTATGAAGCCAGACATTTCGCTGCGTTCGGCTATCGCATCTCTGCAGTGCAGTGGCTCACGTTCTTTGTTTTTCTTCTGGGCACAGCGGTTCTAAGCTACTTTCGCCCTTTCGGGCCACGAGCGCTGCTCAGCCTGCTCACGAGCGCCTACCTATATGGCGTCCTGCTGGCAGCTCGTTGCTTTCCGCTGAACTACCTGCGGTCGGATATGCTGCCTGTCATTTACTGGGCAGACTCCCAGCTCCTCCACCACATCAACCCGTACGCAACCATGCTGGTCGGCGACCGCGTTTACGACTTCCCGTATCTGCCGGGCATGCTCGTCGCCTATTTTCCATTCGTGGCGGCGCGGCTGGACCTGCGCTTTGCTTCCATCGTCGCAATGGCGGTCATCGCGGCGCTCCTGTTCCGTGCGGCCGTCCGGGAGCATCGGCTGGAAGTGGCCTGCCTGCTCGGCGTGTTCCTGCTTGATCCCTTCCTGCAGTATCGCCACGACCTGTATCTCCAGCCCCACTGGCTTACCCTGGTCGGCGCGTTCCTGCTCATGCAGCGGCGCCGCTTCCTCTGGGGAGCCTTTGTTCTCGGCCTGGGCATGGCCATCTATCAGTTCAGCTGGATTGTGCTTCCGTTCGTGCTGCTCAACGCGCTCCGCCGCCGCGGCTGGTTGGAAGCCCTCAAGCTAACGCTCGCTGCAGCCGCTGGCGCTCTCCTGCTCGCGGGTCCATTCCTCCGCTCGGCGTTCACGCGCATCTCCAGCAACACGGTTGGCCAGTGGGGTCGCTTCGAGCACGCCATCGCCGACCCCATAAACCTTTCCTACTGGATCACCTACGTGATCCATCCGGACAAGCTCCTGCGCCTCCAGGCCGCGCTCATGGTGGCGATCTTCGCGTGGTGTGTGGTCCGCCGGCGCTGCGCCACGCTCGAAGACACCCTGCGCTGGACCGTCGTCGCCCTCACCGTGTTCATCCTCTGCAACAGCATCGTCGACGGCTATTTCTTCCTGATGCTCCTCGTGCCCATGCTGCTCTTCACGCTGGTCGCCAACGGTTGGCTGAGCGAAGGTCCTCTCCCTGAGGCACTTAAAGTAGGACGGGCCCGCGTGGAACGCGAACCCGCTTTGTAGAGCAGTGGAGATTAGGGTTTCTTCGGCCGAACCGGCTTCTTTGGCGCGGCCGGTGCAGCAGGCGGCGCAGGCGGCCCCGGAATTGGCGCGATCTGCGTGATCGCCGGGATGGGCGGCGGAACCGGCGGTAAAGCTTCGCCCGTGCTCTTGCGCAGCGTCACATCGCCATCGTCCGTCATCAGGGTTACCGCCGGTCCACCCTTGCCCACGGTTCCCGTCATCGTCGGCCGATCGTCGCTGTTTGCCACGTTCAAACCGAAGCCGTTCTCGATGCTGCCGTCGTGCGTCTGCGCACTCACGGTGAAGTTCGCGTTCGCGGGCACCGCAAGCTCCACAGTGCCGCGGGTGCTTTGCACGGAAACCGTGCCCAGCTGGCCCACGGTACTCACGCTCACCGAGCCATTCGTGTTGTTGACATCCACGTTGCCCTGCACACGGTCCAGCGTGATCACGCGATCGCGAGTGTGGAGCGTCACCGGTCCCAGGATGGCTTCGCCCTGCAGCGGAGCGTCGCCGGAGCCGCTGCTGATTTCCAGCTGCCCATCAACGCGGGCCGCCTTGAACTGGGTGCGGAACGTGTCGAAGCTGACGATGCCGTTCACGCGCTCCAGGTGCGTGGTGCCGAAGAACTCTCCTTGCAGCGCCACTTGCCCGGCGATATCGCTGAAGGTCATATCGCCGCCGCGGCCATCCACCGAAACGCCGCCCGTAACGTTATGCGCCGAAAGGCTGCCGTTGCGGTCGCGCAGATGGGCGCTCACCTGCCCGGTAATGCCGCTCAGGCTGATCTCTCCACGCCCAGCCGAGACCGAAACCGGCGCATGCATCTCCGCCACGCTCACCGCCCCGCGTCCGGAGTCCACCGTAACGGTCACGCCGCGAGGAATCGTTACCTGCAGGTCGGCGAGCCCGCCGTCCGCCTGCCCGACGCTAAGCTCCAGGGCTGCGGGGCTGCCGGTAAACGCGGGTTGCAGCGTCTGCCTGGCGTGGTCCAGACCGCCCTCGGTGCCTCCGTGCATCTGTTTGTGCACACTCACGTGTACTTGGCCGTCGTCGCTCCCGCCGGTCACACTCACATCGCCACGCGGGTTGTGGATCAGCAGCGTCCCGGTTTCCGAGATCGCGGAACTCAGCGGCGCGCCGTCCTCATCGTGGGCCTCACCCAAGAAGCCGCTCCAGCCTTCAAATCCTTCGTCGTTCCAGTGCAGGTGATTGCGTGTGGCTCCCGCACCCCAGCCAATAACCGCCAGAAAGATCAGCAGGGTCACCATGCCGCCGCCCAGCAGCGACCCGCGCCGCCCGTTCAACGCCCACTCGGCCAGCATCAGCACGCCGGCGCCAATCAGCAGCAGCGGCCACCAGTGTCCATACCAAAGCCCCACGCCTGCCCAGGAAAGCCTGCCGGTCTCGAGCAGCAGGAAGATCGAGCCAATCAGCAGCAGGAACAGCGGCCCCACGATGGAGTAGCGACGCGCAGCCAGTGCCTGTGCGCGCATCTGGTTGCGCTGCATGCGCATCTGTTCCCGCGCCATGCGCTGTTGGGCGCGTACCTGGGCCTTCCAGGCGCGCGGATCATAGCCCGCGGGAGGATAGCCGTTGAAACCCTGCCCGCCCACTGGCGGAACAGAAGAAGGGGGAGGTGGAGTAGGAGGATACGCGCTCATCACAGACCCCCGTTCGTAGCCGCATCAGCCGGCGCAGTCAGGTTGGCTGCCTGCCGCAGTGCCATGCGTTCCACCAGCATCAGCACGCCTATTTCGATCAGCAGCCAGGGCCAGCTGGCATGCCACCGCACAATGCCCGACTGGTGCAGCGCATTCAGAATTGCAATCACTACAAGCACGCCGGGAGTCTTGATGGAGGTGGCGATACGCAGACCGAGGGGCCATGTGGCAGCCTGCTGCTGTTGCCAGGACTTCGTGCCCAGCCAGCCCATCTTCTTCGAAAACAGCAGCCCTGCCACGGCAATCAGGATGAGGCTGGGAATCCACACGCGGCCGAAGTCCAGCAGCGGAGTCCACTGACCCAGCAAGAACAGGACGCCCAGACCGATCAGCCAGATCGCGCCCACCGGCAGCCGTGACGTTGCGGCGGGCGGCATGTTCATACCGGCGTAGGGCGTGTACGGCCCACCCGCGTTGACCGGTGCATACGGAACGCCCTGACTTGCAGGACCAGCCGCGCCCACCGGCGGAGCACCCGCGAATGCCGAAGGCGGCACATAGCCGGCCCAGTTCGGGCCAACACCCTGCGTAGCGTAGGGCGCCGCTCCCACCGGCACAGAGGTCCAGCCCGCCTGGTCGGCGTTCGGGTTCACGCCCGACATCGGGACACTCCCACCCGGCATGGGAACAGCCGGTCCAGCCCCGGCAGTCGCCACCGGAACGCCGCCTCCGAAGGGCCAATTCTTGCCCAACCCAATCCGCTCGCCGATATCGTTCCATCCAAAAGCGTTGGGCAGCGGCAGGCCGTCGCGGCGCGCCTTGGCGGTGTGGAAGGCCTCGAACGCCATAAAGAAGATCCATCCGGCAACGAACACGCCGAAGATGCCATTCACATCGCTGGCGAGCGTTACCAGCACGGCAAACACGATCAGGTGAACAAAGCCTTTCGCTACCTGTCCGTTGTACATGGCGCCCACGCCCGGGATCAGCCCCAGAAAGAAAGCCAGGGCCGGGCTCGGTTCGCTGCCCGTGCCGACGACCACACCCGGTGGCGGTGGAGGCGGCGCATACCCTGCACCCACCGGCCCCCAGCCCGCCGGAGGCGGCGTTCCGGCTGCCGCCGCGCTGCTCGCAGCTGCTTGAAACGGCACGCTTCCCGATGCCGCGCCCGTCGCGCCGGCCGATGCTGCACCGGGCAGGAAGTCCCTGTCGACCGCGCCGGCTTCGGCGCTGGCTTGCGCGTTCGCGGCGCTTTCGGCCACGGTTTCAAACGGAACCTGCTCGTTGTGCCAAGGGTCCCTTACTTCATTTGGATCGTTTACGTTGCTCATCTCAAACTCCCTGCTTTGTCATCCCGGCACCCCTGGGGTCCGCCGGTTCGAAATTCAATTGGCTGCTGCCCTGCGGGTTTTCCCGCTTCGACTGCGGCTTGGCCGGCTTTGGCCCCGGCTTCGGACGGCTTTCCCGCGGCTGGGCAGTTTCTTCCGCAGCCTGCCAGTTGTTGCGCAGGTCGTTCACCTGCGTTTCCGCCTGGTACACCACCCGCATGTTCTGGAAGCTCCGCACCGCCGCTGCGCTCCGGTCCGCCACCACCCGCCGCACGTTGGAAGGCCGCAGCGAAGCCGTGCTCAGCTGCCCCAGCCGCACGCCCGTCAGGTTCAGTGTCAGCGCGATGGAAAAGAACGCCATCGCCGCCGTCATGGCCATGCGCGGGTGCAGCAGGGGCTTCATCCATCCCAGCGAGAACGATCCGCTCAGCGCTTTCCAGCGCGAAGGCTTTGTCGGCCCGGCCACCACTGGCCGGCTCTCCGCTGCCGGCAGAGCCGGGGTCAGCACCGGCTCCATGGCAGCGGCGCGCAGGGCGGCGGCACGCTTCTCCGCCGCCAGCGTGACCATCGTCTCCGCCGCGCTGGCCTGCTGGCCAATCGTCTGGGAAAGGATGCGTTCCAGCAGCAGCGGGCTCGGTTCCGGAACATGCTGTTTCAGCATGCCTAGCCAAGCCGCGCCGCGCTGCGCTTCTTCCAATTCCTGCGAGCACGTGACGCATCCGGCCATGTGGCGGTCGAACACCCGCTGCTCCGCTTCCGTCAACGTGCCGTCCACCGCATCGGGCAGCATCGCCTCGCAAACCTCGCACGCGGTCGCCTGCTCGGTGGTCTTTCCTTCTCCGAACTGATTCCGGTCCGTCACGTTACATCACCTGCCCTTCTATACGTTTCAAAAGCCTTGCCAGTTCTGCCCGTCCGCGGCTGATCCGGCTTTTCACCGTCCCCGTCGGCACCCCGAGCACCTCGGCAATGTCCTTGTAATCCATGTCTTCGATGTCGCGCAGGATCACCGCTTCGCGCAGCTCCGGCGAAACCTGCTGCAACGCATGTTGGATGTGCGCCCGCAGCTCCAGACCTGCCACGTGCTGCTCCTGGCTCCGTCCCGTGCCCTGCAGCCGGTCTGCCTTGCTGGGGGCGTCGTCTTCGCCTCCCATCGGCTCGTCCAGGGAGTCGGTCACCCGGTCATTCCGCCCGCGCCGGTACAGGTCCACCAGCAGGTTGCGCGTCAGCGTCGTCAGCCAGGTGCTGAACGCGCCGCGCGTCGGGTCGAACGAGCCGATCACGCGGTACATCTTCAGGAACACTTCCTGGGTGCAATCCTCGGCATCCGTCGGCGACCCGGTAAACCGGTAACAAATCCCGTACACCTTCCGATGCTGTGTCCGAGCCAGCTCGCTCCAGGCGTCCGAATCACCCCCCGCACACCGCAGCGCCAGCGCATTCAGCGCCGCCTGTTCCCGCCGGAGCGCTTCCGCTTCCGGGTTCACCGCCGTTCCGGGTTCTGCACGCCACCCTGCGCCTCGTTCTGCAAAGTCAACCCCTGGGCCCGGCCGCTCCACTCATTGCCACGTTCCGCGCGTCTTGCCTGGAGCGCACCGCCGGCCGGCGGAACCCGTTTCTGCTCCGTCGTAGCCCCGGCCCACCCGAAGCGGGCGCCATTGCCACGCTCAAACATCATCGGGAGTGCCGCCGTTGCCATGAAAGCTCATACGCACCCCCCCTCCCTCTGGTTCCAGGGGTTTCAACTTTAAGCAAATTCTGCTTTGAGGAGGAGCTTCGGCCCGGAGGGCTCCCGCCACGGAACCACAGTCGTCCTAGCCCAGAACGCAAACCCGCCAACTTGGCGGATCTGCTGACCTGCTATCAGACCATTCGCTACGGCTTAATCACCGCACAGGCAATCCGGTTTCCGGAGTTCCCACTCGGGTCCGTCTTCATGTCGTCGGCTTTCTCGTGCACCACCAGCGACGTCCCGCCGTTCGCGAAGATCGAGTTCGGCTGGTCCGGTTTCCAGGTCACATCCTTCAACACAAAGCTCGCTGAGCCCTTGTGGTCCTCACCGACCTCGATGTTCAGATTCACGTCCCCGGCATGGTGGCCTGTCGGGTTCTCGAATCCATGCTGCTTGTTGGTCGGGTTGAAGTGCCCGCCCGCCGACTTGAAGTCCGGGCCGGTGCAGACCGCGTTCTGGTGCAAATGGATCCCATGCGGCCCCGGCGGAGTGTTCTGGAGCTGCACTTTTACCGCAACGCCGCCTTTCTTGTCCGCCTTGATCGTCGCAAAGCCGCCCGGCTCGCCATCATGGTTGAGGAACGTTACCCGCAGCTCTTTCATCGGGTGTACCGGCTTCGTCCCCATCGCCGGGTCGCCGGTGACCTGCGGCACCGTCGTCACCGGGGGCTGTGCCGGTACACCTGCCGGGGTCTGCGCACAAAGCGCCGCTCCACCACACACGCCTAACAGATACAGCCAAGTCATTCGCATCCTGTGCATGTCTCCTCCGTTCTAAGCAGCCACCCGGTCAAGCGGCTGCACTTCACACATCACCTGGGGCCCCGCTTCCATTTGCGCCTTGCTTAGATCATGTTGTGCCTGCAGATTCATCCAGATGTGCGGAGTTCCCTGGAAGCAGCGTGCAAGCCTCAGCGCCATTTCACCGGTAACCGGCGCCTGCTCATCGACAATCGCCTGCAGCGCACGTTCCTCGACATGGAGCCGGTCGGCGAGACCGCGCACTGACAAGGTGAGCGGAACCATGTAGTCCTCCCGCAACACCGCTCCCGGGTGCGTCATGACTCGGTTCACGCTCCATCCACCCTCAGGCCGCTCGATCGACATCGTTCTCCTCAATCGTGGTAATCCACAATTTCTACATCGTAAGCATCCATCTCGATCCACCGGAAGCACACCCGGTATTGATCGTTGATGCGCATGCTGTACTGGCCTTGCCGGTCGCCCTTCAGGACTTCCAGCCTGTTGCCGGGTGGTTCGCGTAGTTCTGATAGCTCCTTGGCTGCGGACAAACTGATCGAGCCTGCGCAGGGCAGCGGTCGCGATGTTCACAAAATCCCGGTGCCTGCGGTTGTCGAACAGGTCGGCCGTTCTCATGTCTTTGAACGACCGAATCACGCACCTCCACTCTAGCGCAGGAACGCCTTCCGCGCCCTTCTCTCCTGCATTTCCACTGCCCCGCACCCGCTACCATCTCGGAAACACCCCATGCAGATACCAGGCTCCCTAGAAGTCATCGTCGGTCCCATGTTTTCCGGCAAGTCCGAAGAGCTCATCCGCCGCCTCAAGCGCGCGCGCATCGCCCGCCAGGCCGTCGCCTGCTACAAGCCCGACATCGACCTCCGCTACCACCGCGAGCACATCGCGTCGCACAGCTCGCAGACTCACGAAGCCTGCCCGGTCACCAACGTCGAAGCCCTTCGCGCCCACCTCCACCCCCAGCTCGACAACGTGGATGTCGTCGGCATCGACGAAGTCCAGTTCCTGTCCGCCGAGATCATCCCGCTGGCTTATGAATTGGTGATGCTCGGCAAGCGAGTGATCTTCGCTGGCCTCGACATGACCTTTACCGCCGAGCCCTTCGGCCCCGTCCCCACCCTCATGGCCATGGCCGACAAGGTCACCAAGCTATCCGCCGTCTGCATGGTCTGCGGCCAGAGCGCCATCCATACTCAGCGCCTCGGCCAGTCGCAGGAGCTGGTGGTGGTCGGCGCCGCCGGCCTGTACGAAGCCCGCTGCCGCACCCACTTCACCCCGCACATGGACGAGCACGGGAGCGAGCAGCTCGAGCTCGCGGCCGTTGCGGTTTAGGAGTTTTGCAGGGTGCAGACCCATCAAGGCTCAATGAGCGAGATGGACTGCATTCCTCGGTGAACAGCAGATGTGCTCATCTTTCGGTCAAGACTGGCAAGCACCCCACCATGCAGGGCGGCCAGACCTAGCAGGTAGCTATCTGTCACATCGCTAGAGCGCAGGAAACCCTCACGCCGGAACGTGAAGGTGTCCACGAGCGACACATCATCAGGCCAGAACTCGTGCCCACTTAGACGGCATAGCTGCTCCAGCGAACGAAGAGCATCGATGGGCGACACAGCATTGCGATAGCCGGAACCGCTCAGAATACGAACAACACCGATCTCGGTAATTGGGCAAGTCGCCCATGCCGCATCGAGTGAAGCGAACCATGTCTGCGCCCAGTCGTGATGAACATGCGCGCGGTCGATGAGAGCGATCAGCACATTCACGTCGAGCAGATAAGTCACACGCCGAACCTGTCGCGTAGTTCGTTCACAAACTCCACGGTGACAGGCGTCGCGTCCCGCAACGGAATCGTTGGGATGTCTGCCCGCGAGAACCTTTCCTTAGGGCGCGATGCAAGCGCCTTCCGGCTCAGCTCAGAGATGACCCGGTCCACGCTCGTCCCCTGCTGTCCCGCCAGCTCTTCCGCTGCCGTGAGCACGTCATCATCGATTGTCAGCAGCCGTTCCATGACGATATCCTACCGCGTACACCTAATACGCGTCTCCGGTTTCCCCGTGCATCGTGTCCAGGTTCTCGAACCGCGTAAAATCGCTCAGGTACGCCATCTGCAACGACCCTGTCGGCCCGTTACGCTGCTTGGCGATAATGATTTCCGCCTTGCCCTTCAGGTCCTCGTTGTCGCGGTCGTAGTACTCCTCGCGATGGATAAACGCCACCACATCGGCATCCTGCTCAATCGAGCCTGACTCGCGCAGATCGCTCAGCAGCGGCTTCTTGTCGCCGGTGCGCTGCTCGCTTCCACGTGAAAGCTGCGACAGCGCAATCACCGGAATGCCCAGCTCCTTTGCAATTGCCTTCAGCCCGCGTGAAATCGAGCTCACTTCCTGTGTCCGGTTCTCGAACTTCTTCTGCGACCCCGTTGCCGAACCGGTCATGAGCTGCAGGTAGTCGATCACGATCAGGTCCAGCCGGCCTTCCTGCTGCTTCAGACGCCGCGCCTTGGCTCGCATCTCCGCCAGCGTAATGCCAGGGGTATCGTCGATGAACATCTTCGAATTCATCAGCCGGTCCAGCGCGCTGATCAGCTTGCCCTTGTCTTCGCGCGGAATGAAGCCCGTCTGCAGCTTGCGCGAGCTAACCATCGCTTCGCTCGCCAGCATGCGGCGAAGGAGTGACTCCTTGCCCATTTCCAGCGAGAACACGGCCACCACCTTGTTGTCGCGCACCGAGCAGTTCTGCGCAATGTTGATCGCCCAAGCCGTCTTGCCCATCGAAGGCCGGGCCGCGATGATGATGAGCTCGCCGTTCTGCAGTCCCGAGGTCATCTTGTCGAACTCGATATAGTGCGTAGCCAGCCCCGTCACCTCACGGCCCTGCTCGTACAGCGCATCGATCGACCCGAAGCTGTTGGCCACGATCTCCGGAATGCCGGAGAAGCCGCGCTGGATCGCCGAATCCGCCACATCGGCCAGCCGCTGCTCCACAGAATTCAGAACATCGGTCGCTTCCTCGTTCTGGTCGGAAGCCAGCTGCATGCCATCGTGGAAGATGCCCAGCATTTGCCGCAGCAAACTCTTGTCCTTCAAAATCCGGACATAGCTCTCGATGTTCAGGTGCCGCGGCACGCCTTCGGAAAGCGACGCCAGGTACGCCGGCCCGCCGATGGCATCCAGCTCGCGGCGCTTCGAGAGCGCATCCATCACGGTGATGTAGTCCACCGCGTGGCCTGTGTTCAGCAGCTCGAGAATGGCGCGATAGATGCGCTGGTGAGAGTCCAGCGAGAAGTCATCCGGCAGCAGCCGTGCTGTCGCATCGGAGATCGCCACTGCATCCAGCAGCATGGCTCCGAGCACGGTAATTTCTGTGTGCACGGAGGAGGGAAGTCCGTGCGTTGCGCTCGGATCGGGCATTGCGAGTACGGCCATTGAGATGCGGTTCCTTGCGTGTGTTGACTTCTAGTCTCAAAGAGCGTGAGCGCGACTCGGATAACGCAGAACTGAAATGTGGAGATTCGCGTCAGAGGCAACAAAGGCAGCCATTTGGGGTTCGTTGTTTTGCACAATGTGTACTCTTGCTCTAAAAAACTATGCGCACGCAGCGTTGCTTGGCTTTATCAGGGCATGGCTTCAGCCGTCATAACCACTCGCACCGTCCCCCGAAATGAGCATCCCTGTGGGAACGCCTGTGGCGATGAAGGAAATCGCGTCCCTTTCCCTTTCGTTACTTAAGTTCCCCGCTGGTACACGCGTAATGCTGCTTCTTCGTAGCTTTCCTATAACAACGAACCGATTAGAATAAGAGCATCACCGATTCTCCGCCGCATAGGCGGATCACCTTTCCCTTGCACGTGGAGGCCCGTCTTGATGTCCCTGCGCTCGTCTTTCCTGAAGCAAGCCGCTGCCCTGGCTGCCGTCTGTCTGCCTGTACTCCTTACCGGTTGTGGAATTACCCCGCAGGATGCCGCCGGCACAACACTCCCGGCGCTTTCCGGTGCGATCCACGGCGGCCAGAGCCCCATCCAGGCGGCAACGGTCACCCTGTATGTGACCTCCACCACAGCCACTGCCTACGGCCAGGCGGCCACCGTGATCGGCACCGCCACCACCGACGTCAACGGCAACTTCACAATCAATCCTTCGGCGACGACCGCCAACTGCCCCGCAGGGCAGCAGGCGTACATCACCGCAGCAGGCGGGTACCCCAGCGGTAGCCCCACCACGGTCAACAACAGCGCACTCATGATGGTCGCGCTCGGCAATTGTTCCGGCGTCAGTTCCGCTACCACCGTGATCGTCAATGAGGTCACAACCGTGGCCGCCGCGTATGCCCTCTCGGGCTTCATGACGACCTCCGCCAGCGGTTCCCTGTTCAAGGCAAACGTGAGCGCTCCCACCCTCGCCACAGCGTCCACAGGCACCACGGCCGTTACCGCTGGGCTTGCCCATGCATTCCAGAACGCTACTTCCCTCAGCACCATCCTTGGTGTGGCAGGCCTCCAGACGCCCGCTCTTTCTGTGGCTGGAACCACCATCACCGGCTCGGTTCCTGCTGCGGAAATCAATACGCTGGGTGACATTCTGCAGAGCTGCGTGAACAGCGTCACCGGCAGCACGGCCTGCACCACACTCTTCGCGGATACTCCTTCTATCAGCGGCGTGGCGCCTACCAATACCCTTCAGGCCATGGTCAACCTGGCCCGTAACCCCTACCCGAGCGCAGCGGCAATGACCGGTTCCACCAGTTTGTTCAGCCTGGTCAGCTCCAGCCCGGCGTTCCTGCCCAACCTCACCGCCGCTCCGCCCGACTGGAGCATGGCCATCGTGTACAAGGGAACGCCGCTGGTGGGCCCGTATGACATCGCGCTCGACGCCAACGACACCCTGTACTACGGTGCCAGCGCCTCGGCCAATCTCATCGGCTTGAGCGCCTATGGCACGGCCACTCCCGCCTATACCGCAGGCACCGGCACGGCCACACGCCAGATTGCTCCTGACGCGCTGGGCAACATCTGGGTGACGAACAACGCCACCACGCTCTACCGGTACACGGCAGGCAGCACTGCCGCACCCACGGCATACACGGGCTACACCGACATCTATGGCGTGGGGATCGATAAGGCCAACAACGTGTGGCTGGCAGACGCCACCGCCACGACACCCAACCTCGTTGAGTTGAAGTACACAGCCGGCTCCCCGGCCACCTACGCGGCAAACTACACGGCCACTGCGCCGGGCGGCTTCTCGCCGGTAGAAATCACCATCGACGCCAACCAGAACATCTGGGCAGCGGAGTACTTTACCAACGCAACCACGGCCATGGTGCTGCCGAACCTCTCCGCCGCGAGCTCGTCGGCCACTCCCACGTACACCACCACGGGCACTGTGGCTACGCCGGTTTCCGCCACCTTTGCAGGCAGCGCCACCAAGCCGCTCGGCGTCGTCATCGATGCTGCTGGAAACGCATGGTATGGCATCACGGGCACCAACACCGTGACTAGCACAGGTCTGGAAGAGGTGATCCCCAGCCTGACCAGCAGCGTCATCACGGCCCTCAACCCCCAGCCGCTCATCGCCAACGCAACCTTGGGAGCCAAGGCATCGCAGATCCCCGGCATCGATGGAGCCGGCAGCATCTACCTGCCGGACAACCAGGGCACGGGAGCTTTGGGCATTCACGTGTATTCCACGGTGGCCGTCACCAGCTCCAACACTGGCGGTCAGGTGCTTTCGCCTCCCGCCGGATACCTTGGGTGCTACCTGCCCAGCGGAGCAGCGACCTGCGGCACGGGGTCAGGCTCTGCCGTGTACAACCCGCGTGAAGTTGCCATCGACAGCACCGGTTCTGTCTGGGCCGGCATCACGTCGGGCGGGGCCACGCAACTGATCGGCCTCGCCGCTCCCACATGGCCGCTCTTGGCGGTCGGCAAGCCGGGCGTCGCACCCGGTCTTACGACAGCCGTTGCCCTGCCCTAAGAACCTCCTCAGCAAAGGAAAGGCTCCAGCCGCGGCTGGAGCCTTTCTTCTTGCTCATTCCATCTTCCGACCTAATTTCGTGTGCTCCGCGAAGACCTTCTGCGCCGCCACCAGCCCCTTGCCGAACACCGACCCAAAGCTCACCGGCCCCAAGTGGGACTTCAGCTGCGGCAGACTCGTCTCCACCACCTGCTCCAGCGCGCCGATCAGCGCGATGGTGTCCATATAGTCGAAGAAGCCGAGGTGTGCAAAGCGGAAGATCTGCCCCTGCATCTCGCCCTGTCCGTTGGTGATGATCGCCCCGAAGCGGCTCTTGAGCACCTTGCAAACTACGCCGGAGTCCACGCCTTCCGGCGCACACACCGCAGTCGCCGCCGCGCTGGGTGCTGCCGAGTTGAACAGCTTGAAGCCCAGTGCCTCCGATGCCGCGCGTGTCATCGCCGCAATCAGTTCCGCATTGTCCACCAGCTTCTTGCGTCCGGCCGCGAGGTCTCCATCTGCCTGCGCGGCAATCCAGTCCAGCGCCGCGCCCAGCGCCGCAATCAGCGCCACTGCAGGCGTATACGCGCTCTCGCCCAGCTTCGCGTTCTTGCGCTCTTTGCGCAGGTCGAAGTAGTAGCGCGGATTGTAGGTCGCTTCCATGCGGTCCCACGCGCGCGTGCTCACCGCCAGGTAGCTGAGCCCCGGCGGAATCATCACCGCCTTCTGCGAGCCGCCGATTAGCACATCGATACCCCATCCATCCATGTCGAAGTGCGTCGTGCCCAGCCCCGTGATCGCGTCCACCACCAACAGCGCTTCGGAGTGCTCGTCCTTCAGCAGCTTGGCAATCGCCTCTACATCGTGGCGCACGCCGGTTGATGTCTCCGTGGCCTGCACAAACACGCAGCGCGTCTCCAGCTTCAGACCGGCTTTGACTTCGTCCATTGTGAACGTCTGCCCATACGGCTTTGACACCACATCGGCTTCGCAGCCGAACGCCTTCGCCAGCGCTGTCCAGCGCTCGCCGAACTTGCCGGCTGAAAGCACCAGCACGCGGTCCCCCGGCGAGGTCAGGTTCGACACCGCCGCTTCCATCGCGCCCGTGCCCGACGAGCTCAGGATGATGACGTCGTTCGCCGTGCCCACGAACTCCTTCAACTGCGCGAGCACCCGCAGGTAAAGCGCACGGAACTCAGGCGTGCGATGGTGAATGTCGGCCGCGGCCATGGCAAACTGGGCAGCGGGCAGCAGGGGCGTGGGGCCGGGAGTGAAAAGACGCGTCTTGCGAATCATATGCGTCTATTCTAGTGGGCTTGCTAGTCTGGAAGCGTGTGCAGCCCACGTGCTGCGTGAAGCGAGGTGTGGTATGGCAACTATCGGCGATCAACTCGGCAAGGACATCATCACGGCCATGAAGGCCAGGGACGAGCCCAAGACAACGGCTCTGCGCATGGTCAAGTCCGCGCTCAAGTCCAGGGAGATCGATAAGCGCGAACCCCTCACCGACGCCGAAGAGCAGGGCATCCTGACCACCTTGCTAAAACAGCGTCGCGAAAGTGTCGACCAGTTCACCAAGGGCGGCCGTCCCGAGCTCGCGCAGAAGGAGCAATCCGAGATCGCGCTCATCGAAGCCTACATGCCGCAGGCGGCCAGCGAGGACGACGTCCGCACCATCATTCACGGCGCCATCGAGCACGTCGCCCACGGCAACGGCGGTGAGCGCCCGGGCCCCAAGGACATGGGGCCCACCATGCGCGTCGTTCAGCAGCGCATCCTCGCCAGCGGCATCCGCGCCGACGGCAAGATGGTCAGCGAGATCGTCAAAGCCGAGCTCGCCAAAGGCGCATAGCCTCCGGCATAGCTGAGCCCTGAACCAGCGCCTACTGCGCGTCTTCCACTGCCGCGGGCGCGCTGGGTGCTCCTGTCGCCTTGAGCATCTTCGCCGCCCCATCGGCCAGCATCGGCGTCAGCACGTTCTCGCCGTTGCTGCTCGCGTGCGCCGTCTGTGTGCCTTCTGTTGTCGACGCGCCGTTCATGTCGGCCAGCTTGTAGCTCAGCGTCACATCCGCATCCGCCTTCACGTTCTTCGAGGCCGAAAGCAGGTTCGTCTGGAACAGTTGGCTGCCGAGCATGGTCGCCATCATGCCCACGCCATTGATGCCGGGGATGAACATCGCGGCCTGTGAGGCAAACTGCAGGTTCTTCCGGCTCGCCAGCCCCTTCAGCCGGGCAAACCCGGTCACCGGCGCCGCCGGCTTGGTTGTCTGCGCAAGTGTCGACGTCATCATGAAGTCGCAACCGATAGCCTTCGCTTCCGCAACCGCCTGTTCCGGCAGAACGGCATGTAGCTTCACCGGTTCCACGTTGGGTCCCGTCAGCAACTGCATCTCCGCGGTTCGCAGCGCCTCGGCAGTCGAGGTCTCGCCTGTGCCGGCGGTCGTGTCACTCGGCAACACCACGCCGATGCGCACCACGCCCGGGCGCTTTGCGGCAATCGGCGAACGGCTATCAGCGGAAGAAGCGGAAGTTTGCGCCTTCATGTGAAGGGCGGAGGACGAAAGAAGTACCGCCGAAGCGGCAAGGCAGAAAAGGGCGCGCACATAGGCGTGCTTCAGGGATTCCATAACAAGACTTCCTCGGAAGAGATTTGGGTGGATCGCGTAGGCCTTCGTCTTACTGCGAGGCGCAACGCTTGTTCCAAAGTTCTCTACGCAGAGACAGTGCCGCTGGTTCCGGGGAAAATGTTCTGCCGCAGCACTCTTCAACGGCGGCACCCGCGCGAAGCTTGCGACCGGCCCTGCCGCGGGTGCATCCTAGAACGCAGCGATGCGCTCCCCGTATAAGCTCGTGCTTCTGCTTTTAGTGCTGCGGCTCAGCGGTATTCCCGCTTTGGCGGCGCATGCGCAGCAGGCATGCGCGGCGCGCACACCGGCTTGCCCTATGTGCACGCACTCGGCCGCAATGCAATGCATGGGCAGCCACACCGCAGCGGCTCACGCATCGCTCCACACAGCGCTCCGTGCTCATGTGGGCATGCCCACCGAACAGGTGCTGCCGCAAACTACATGCCTTTGCGGAGTCCAGCAGCCCGTAGTGCCGCAGGATAAGGCGGTTACGAAGTCGAGGCCCTGCACCTTCGCTCCTTCGCTCAGCGCGGAGTCCGCACCGAGGCCGCCTCTGGCGCGCATGGGTAGGGTTTTCACCCAGTCTGCACGCAGCGTCGTGCCAACGCCACCCACCGCTGCACCCCTGCCCCTTCGCGTATAGGCTCACCCCTCCCGGCTGTTCCCGCGTCGCGCTCCTCTGCGCCACGCCGCTCTTCCTTCAGCACACACTCTCAGGTGACAATATGAGCAATCGACGCAGCTTCCTGCAGCGGGCCTTTGGCCTGGGCGCGGGCTTCGGAGCGGGCCTGCTTTCTCGCCCGCTTTCCGCCCAAGCACAGAATCTCCAGACACAGAACGACGGGCCCGCCTCCCCCAGCGCACGCGGCATCAAGCACAACGGCCACGCGAGCCACGCCGGCCCTGCCTTCAATACTCCGTGCATCACCACCGACGTCGGCGACATGCCATGGACCACCGATGGCAACACCAAGGTCTTCCATCTCATTGCGCAGGTGGTAAAGCGGCAGATCGCGCCCGACAAGACCATCGACGTGTGGGGCTTCAACGGCTCCGCGCCCGGCCCGACATTTCAGGTCACGCAGGGCGATCACGTCCGCGTCATCTTTGAGAACCAACTGCCCGAGCCCTGCTCCATTCACTGGCACGGCTTTGAAGACCTCATCGGCTTCGACGGCATGCCCGGTATCTCGCAGCAGCCCACGCGGCCCGGCGAGCGCTTCATCTATGAATTCGATATCCACCAGGCCGGCACGTTCTTCTATCACTCGCACATGGCCATGCAGGAGATGGCCGGCATGCTGGGCGCCTTCATCATGCACCCGCGCGAGCCGTACCGCCCACACTGCGACAAGGACTTCGTCCTCCACTTCCAGGAGTACTCCGTCCTGCCCAACAACACCGTGCCCAATGTCATGAACATGGAGTTCAACTGGCTCGTCGTCAACGGCAAAGCCGGTCCCGCGGCCACGCCGCTCATCGTCCGCCAGGGCGACTGTGTCCGCCTGCGCATGATCAACCTCGGCATGGACCACCACCCCATCCACGTGCATGGCCACACCTTCTACACCACCGGCACTGAAGGCGGCCGCATCCCGGAAACCGCTTGGTGGCCCGGCAACACTGTGCTGCTCGGCGTGGCGCAGGCGCGCGACGTGGAGTTCGTCGCCAACAACCCCGGCGACTGGATGCTCCACTGCCATCTTCCGCACCACATGATGAACCAGATGATGTCGTCGGTCAGCATGGGCATCAGCGACCACACCGTCGCCAACGGCCCACTCTCGCAAAATGCCAACACGGCCATGATGAAGGACATGCAGCGAGACATGGCGAAGAACATGCCCGGCATGGAGCAGGGCAAGAAGCCTGTGGCTAACGAGAAGCAGGACGGAACCAATGCCGTGAGCCCCACCGTCATGAACCAGACGATGAGCTTCGACATGAGCGAGGGGGCCATGCAGGAGCAGGCCCGCGCCATCGCGCCCAACGCGAACAACGTGCCCAACTTCCCGCAGGACGCCTACATGGAAGGTCCCATGATGAA
>CAXSHQ010000026.1:19102-20744 GCA_964236875.1 uncultured Acidobacteriaceae bacterium
CATCCGCTTCGCCGCGTCCTCTTTGGCGCCGATGGCCTCCGCGCCGGTTGGAGCGCCAGTATGCAGGGCATGATGGCGTTCCTTCGCGTCCTCCCGCCCGACAAGTACGACGAAGTTCTCGGCCGCATGAAGAACGCCAACCGCCCCAACGATCCATACGCCTCGCTTTGGACCCGTAACGCCGACAAGCGAAACGTCTGAGCCTCCATCGCCCTTCACTGCTTTATCTCTCGTTGGTGTCATCCTGAGCCGAAGGCGAAGGATCCCCGCATTTCCTCCGGAGTGCCGACTCGGCGTCCGGATATCCACTCAGGTGGGAAGGACTTCATGACCCCTCTTCGCTATGCACTTGCCTTTGCTTTCCTTGTGGCCACCGCGCACATAGCTCAAGCCCAGCAGAACTCCATGCCGGGCATGCCTATGCCCGGCGCGCCCGCGCCGCAACAGGGTAAGCCCGCCCGGAACCCGCGCCTGCAAACCCCTGGCGATATGAAACCCGCTTCCGGCGAAAACGCTCACGCCAAAGCCGCGGAACGCAGCGAGCAGAACTCTGAAGCTCAGCAGCGTGCCAACCAGGGCAACAAAGCCACAGAGACACAAAGCATTCAGCACAACACTTATCGCGAGCAGGAGTTCGAATCGCCCGGACTTCACACGGGTGACGATCCCAACGCCACGCCCGCACCGGAACTGCTCGGCGAAGCCGCGCAACGCGCGCCGCTTACGCTGCAAACCATCAGCGCCTGGGCCGATGCCACCAATCCCACGCTGGCCGAAGCCCGCGCCATCGTAAAGCGCAGCCAAGCACAGGCCCGGCAGGTCGGCCTGCATCCCGATCCCGTCGTCGGCTACAGCGGCGAGCACCTCCGCGGCGGCAGCTACGGCGGTGGCGAGAACGGCGCCTTTGTCGAGCAGACGGTTGTGCTCGGCGGCAAGCTCGGCCTGCGCAAAGGCATTTACGAGACACAAGCGAGCGCGGACAAAATCGAGGTCGAAGCCCAAACCTTTCGCGTGCACAATGACGTGGAGCGCGCCTTCTATGACGCGCTGACGGCACAGGCGCAGGTGGACGTTCACCATCGCCTGCTCGACTTGGCGCTCGATGCCGTACGCACCGCGCACGAGCTCGCCAACCTGGGTCAGCAGGACGCACCCGAAGTGCTGGACGCGGAAGTCGAAGCCGAGCAGGCGAAGGTGGACTACGTGCGGGCGCAGCGAACTTATATCGAACGCTTCGCCACCCTTGTTTCCGCTGCCGGACACCCCGGGGAACCCTTGGGCCGCCTGCAAGGCGACGTCGAGAACCCGCCGCAACTCAACGTGGGCGCTGTGGTGGGCGACATCGTAGGCGAAAGCCCTCTGGTGCGCTCCTCGCAACAACAGGTTGGCGTAGCCGAAGCCCGGCTGCGCGATGCAAAGCGTGAATCCATTCCTAACCTGCGCGTACAGGCCGGGGCATGGTGGAGCGGAGAACATCTCGATGGCACCAGCAAGCCCGCCGGCTGGATGGGCTTCGCGCAGGCCGGCGTGCAACTCCCACTGTGGAATCGCAACCAGGGAAACGTCGAAGCCGCGAAAGCCGAGGTCACGCGCGCCCAGAGTGACGTCGCCCGCACGCAGATGCTCATGAAGCAGCGCGCCG
>CAXSHQ010000026.1:20754-22687 GCA_964236875.1 uncultured Acidobacteriaceae bacterium
TATCTCTCTGCCCGCTGGGAGGCCGAGCGTTACCGCACACAAATCCTTCCCCGCGCCGAGCGCGCGCACGAGCTCTACGTACAGAAGTACCAGCAGATGGCGGCCGCTTACCCGCAGGTCCTCACGTCGCAGCGAAAAGCCCTGCGCCTGCGACTCAGCTATCTCGCTGCTCTCAACGAAGAGTGGCGCTCCGCCATCGCGCTCCGCAACTACACCCTGGAGGGCGGCCTCGAAACCCCCACAACCCAGAGCAGCCCCGACACAACCCTCAACCTACCCGCCGCCGGCACGCAGTAGCTCTGCGGCAGACTGAACCAGGGGCGCCGCTACCCTAGCCTGGGCCGCTGCATGTAAAACCCGTTCTTCTGCTGGAATGCATGAGCGAGCGCGCAAGCTTTGGACTCACCATACAGCGGCGCCAGGAATGTAATGGACACCGGCGTTCCCGGCCCACCCGTATTGTTCAGCGCTCCATCCTCGCTCACAGGAGAGGGAGGCGCATCGTCCCCGCGCAATCCATTCGCGACGATCACCGCAGGCTGTCCACAAAGATTGGTAGCCGTAAGCTGCGCGCCCGAAGAAGGCGTAACCACAACATCCCAAGCCGCAAAGAAGTCCCGCATCCCCTCCATCGCCAGCCTTCGCGCGCGCGACGCCTGGATGTAGTCCACCGCTGAGTAGAAGCGCGCCGTCCGGAACTGATTCGGCCAGTCAAACGCTGCTTGTCCCGCCAGCAGCGCATCTTTGCCCGAGCGCGTAAGCTCGTCGAACGCCGCTGCGCCTTCCGCTTCCAGCATTGGCACCAAGGCACCGTAGTTGAAGGCAGGCAGCTCGCACGGCTGCAGGTTCACGCCCATCGCGCGTAGCGTATCCAGCGCCTGCGCGTTGTACTTGTTGTCGTAGGTCTGCCGCGCCAGCGCGCCCCTCCGCGCGGCCACACGCGCGTTGTAGGTCTCCAGCTCCTTGCCTGCCAGCGTCTCCGAAGGCGGCCGCATCGGCGGCATGGTCGGCGCTTCGAACGCACTCTTCAGGTAGCCGACCCGCAGCTTGCGCACGTCCATCGTGAAGTCCGGGTTGAAGGCCGCCGGCTGCACGCTTGGATCGTGTCCATCCGGTCCATGGATCGCTTGGAGCACCAGCGCGCAGTCCTCCACCGATCGCGCGATGGGCCCTATCTTGTCCATGGACCAGCTCAGCGCCATCGCGCCCGTGCGCGGCACCAGACCGAAGCTCGGCCGCAGCCCCGTCGTGCCACAGCGCGTGCTCGGCGACGAGATGGAACCAAGCGTTTCCGTCCCGATGCCGAACCCCACGCAACCCGCCGCCACCGCACTCGCGACACCGGCCGAGCTGCCGCTCGAGCCTTGCTTGGTGTTCCACGGATTGCGCGTCCGCGTGCCCGGCTTCGGCCCCCAAAGATCGCCCTGCGCCAGCGCTCCCAGCGTGAGCTTCGCCACCAGCACCGCACCCGCCGCGTCCAGCCGCTTCACCACCTCTGCGTCATAATCAAACGTCTGGTCCATGTAAGGCGCGGCTCCCCACGTGGTCGGATAGCCCTTCACCGCCAGCAGGTCCTTGGCACCCCACGGCACCCCGTGCAGTGGACCCAGAGCTTTGTGCGCAGCGAGAGCTTTGTCGGCTGCTGCTGCCTGGATAAGCGCACGCTGTTCCGTAGCCGTGATGAGGAAGTGCAGCGTCGGGTCATAGCGCTTGAGGCGCGCGAGGTAAAGCTTGGTGAGGTCCACGGACGAGATCTTCCGTGTCCGCAGCAGCTCGCTGAGTTGCCGGACGGTGGCGAACGCGATCTGCTCTTCGTTGCTTGCTGAAAGCGAGGCGACGGAGGGCGCCGGCCCAAGCTTCGCCGGCAGACGTTGCGTCTGCAGTGTGGTTCCAGGCAGTACCGGGCTCTGGACGAGCGAAGGCGCGACAGCGT
>CAXSHQ010000027.1:0-8629 GCA_964236875.1 uncultured Acidobacteriaceae bacterium
GTGTACTGGCCGTGCTGGCAGCACTCAACCTGCTCCTGCAGCGCCACCCCATTAATTCCGCGTTGTCGCTCGTCGTGGTCATGATGTCGCTGGCGGTGTTGTACTGGTCTCTCGGCGCGGAGTTCCTGGCCGCCGCGCAGGTCATCGTCTACTCCGGCGCCATCATGGTGTTGTTCGTCTTTGTCATCATGCTTCTCAATGCCGGCGAGGAAAACCATACGCTTGGCTCGAAGGTCGCCTCCATCGCGGGTTTCCCCGGCGCGGCGGCTGTCTTCTGCCTGCTGACCTTCGTGTTCCTCAAGAACAAGGCAGCCCTTGGCGTGATCTCCCCGCATGGGATTGTGGGTGGAGCGGTCTCGAACATCACCGCGGTTTCTCATGTGCTGTTTACTTCACTGCTGCTGCCGTTTGAGGTCACGTCGGTTCTCATACTGGTAGCGATCCTCGGAGCCGTCGTGCTGGCCCGGAAGGAGCTCTAGCCAGTGGTGCCCATCGCGTACTACCTGATCCTCGCCGCGATTCTGTTCTGCATAGGCATTGCCGCTTTCCTGATCAAGCGCAATGTCATCTCTATCTTCATGTCGATCGAACTGATGTTGAACGCGGTCAACCTGACCTTTGTCGCGTTCAGCCACATGTGGCATCAGGTGTCTGGCCAGATCTTCGTCTTTTTCGTGATGGTCGTAGCGGCTGCAGAAGCCGCGGTCGGCTTGGCCATCATCATCGCGCTGTTCAGGACACGGCAGACGCTCAACGTCGATCAAGTCAACCTGATGAAGAACTAGCCGATGAACCCTTCCCTGCTCTGGCTCATTCCGCTTCTGCCCTTCGCCGGCTTCCTGCTCAACGGAACCGTCGGCCGGCGCTTGCCGCGCGTGGCTGTGTCCGGGATTGCCCTCACGTTCGCTCTGCTGCCGGCTGCGCTGGTTGCCATGCTCTGGCACACCATGCTGGCGAATGGCCAATCAGCCCTTGATGTCGTGAGCGCGCCGTGGATTCAGGTCAGCGGCTTCCAGGTGAACTTCGCCTTCTCCGTCGATCACTTGACACTGATCATGCTGGCCGTGATCACCGGCGTAGGCTTCCTCATCCACGTGTACTCGGTCGGTTATATGGCCGAGGAGTATGGGTACTGGCGCTTCTTCGCGTACCTGAACCTATTCCTGTTCTTCATGCTGGTTCTGGTGCTTTCAGCCAACTTCCTGCTGCTGTTCGTCGGCTGGGAAGGTGTGGGCCTCGCGTCCTACCTGCTGATCGGCTTCTACTTCAAGCGTGACTCCGCCGCGAACGCCGGCAAGAAAGCGTTCATCGTCAACCGCATCGGCGACTTTGGCTTCCTGCTCGCAATGTTTCTGCTGATGGCGCACTTCGGTTCCCTCAGCTTCGCGGATGTCTTCGCAAAGATCGGTTCCTTGCCGCCCACGGTCACAGGCGGCTTCCTCACCGCGATTGCGCTGCTGCTGGTCGTCGGCGCCGCCGGCAAGAGCGCGCAGATCCCGCTCTACATCTGGCTGCCGGATGCCATGGAAGGCCCTACGCCTGTCTCCGCGCTCATCCATGCAGCGACCATGGTCACGGCTGGTATCTACCTGGTCGCACGCTGCCATGTACTGTTCGACCGCAGCCCGTTTGCCCTGGCAGTCGTTGCCATCATTGGTGCCGCGACTGCGCTGATGG
The DNA here is from genome assembly GCA_964236875.1 of uncultured Acidobacteriaceae bacterium. Taxonomy (GTDB): domain Bacteria; phylum Acidobacteriota; class Terriglobia; order Terriglobales; family Acidobacteriaceae; genus Granulicella. The sequence goes on from CAXSHQ010000027.1 coordinate 1,678, forward strand.
CCGCCACCATCGGCCTCGTTCAGCACGACATCAAGCGCGTCCTTGCCTACTCAACGGTCTCGCAGCTTGGCTACATGTTTCTGGCCTGCGGCGTGGGCGCGTATTCGGCCGGCATCTTTCACCTGATGACGCACGCTTTCTTCAAGGCGCTATTGTTCCTCGCCGCTGGTTCCGTCATCCACGCGCTCTCGGGCGAGCAGGACATGCGCGTCATGGGTGGCTTGCGCAAGCGCATCCCGATCACCTTCTGGACCATGAGTGCGGGCGTGTTCGCCATCGCTGGCGTGTATCCACTCTCCGGCTTCTTCTCGAAAGATGAGATCCTGTACCGCACCTTCGTGCATGGCGGCACGGAAGGCAAGCTCCTGTGGGCTGTCGGCCTGCTCACCGCGGGCCTGACGTCGTTCTACATGTTCCGGCTGTGGTTCAAGACGTTCTTCGGCGCGCCGCGCTTTGACGAGAACGCCCTGGCGCACGGCCATAGCACGCACGCTTTGCCTGTGCACACGGCAACGCACAACCAGGCCGCAGCGTCCGAGCACGACTCCGGTCAGGCCGCGCATCCGCACGGAGTTCATGAGTCGCCGGCGGTGATGACGATACCGCTCGTGATCCTGGCCATCCTCGCGATTGCGGGCGGGTGGGTCGGCGTGCCGCAGGCGCTTTGGGGAAGCAATCACTTCGAGCACTTTCTCGATCCCGTGTTTGCCCTGGGCGGCCATGCCGAAAATGCATTGAACGCCGATCAGGTCTCGCACACGCTGGAGCGTGGCCTCGCACTTATTTCGCTTCTCACCGCTGCGCTCGGCTTCGTCATCGCATACGTCTTCTACTACCGGAAGCCGGGCACCGCCGCCGGACTCGCCCGCAAGGCCAAGCCCCTTTACTCGCTGCTCGATCATAAGTACTGGGTTGACGAGGTATACGGCGCGCTCATCGTTACGCCGCTCCTCATGCTCTCCCGCGCAGTGCTCGGAGGTTTGGTCGATGCCGGGCTGGTACAAGGATCTGGCGCCGGACTCGCCGGGGGAACTCGCGGCTTGGCATGGATCACCCGCCGCATGCAGTCAGGGAACATCCGCTCCTATGCCGGTTGGCTCGCGCTCGGCGCGGCAGCCGTCATCGCCATCGTGCTCTTCGGAGTCCACCCGCTGTACCGCTAAAACATACCCATGAGTCTTGACCACTCCATCCTGACGCTGCTCCTTCTCACTCCTCTGGTGGGAGCGCTCGTGCTGGCGCTCATTCCGGAGCGCGAAGGCTCTAAGGCGCACCACTGGGCCGCGCTGGTCATCTCACTGCTCATCTTCCTCTTTACCCTGCACCTTCCCGCCTACTTCGGCCGGGCCATGCAGAGCGGAGCGGCGTCCTCCGACAACATCCATGCGGGCTTTGCCTTTGTAGAGACGATCAATTGGATCGCCTCACCCGCCATCAATTACTCCGTCGGGGTGGACGGGCTTTCCATGTGGCTGGTCGTGCTCACCGGCTTCCTTGCACCCATTGGTGTACTGGCGAGCTGGAACACGGTCCGCTCGCGCACCAAGCTGTTTTTCGTCCTGTTCCTGCTTCAGCAGGTCGCGATGATCGGCATCTTCATCTCGCTGGACCTGTTCCTCTACTACGGCTTCTGGGAGCTCTCGCTGGTTCCCATGGCGCTGCTCATCGCCACCTTCGGCCGCACAGAAAACCGACGCGCCGCCGGCACTAAGTTCTTCCTGTACGCGTTCATCCCGTCCGCCATTCTGCTCGTCGCCATGCTGTGGCTTTACGTGCATACCGGCACGTTCGAGCTGACCCTGCTGCAACACTGGATCGCCAAGCACGGCGCCGCGTACCCGCATGCGCTCTGGTATTGCTCCCTAGCCTTTCTGGTCGCGTTCGCGGTCAAGGTCCCCATCTTCCCGCTGCACGGCTGGCTTTCCGATGCGGTGCAGGAAGCGCCCACCGCCGTTGTCATGGTGCTGGCCGGCAAGCTCGGCCTGTACTCCATCCTGCGCTTTTCCTTCAGCCTCTTCCCCGCACAATCGCGGCACATCGCCCCGCTGCTCATTGCCTTGGGTGCCGCGGGCATCCTATACGGCGCGCTGCTTGCCCTCACCCAGAACGACTTGAAGAAGCTGGCCGCCTTCTCGACGCTTTCGCACGTGAGCTTCATCGCGCTCGGCATCTTCACCTTCACGGTGCTCGGCCTGGATGGCGGCACGTTCCAGATCCTGAATGAGTCCCTCATCGGCGCCGCGTTCTTTATCCTGCTCGGCCTGCTGTATGAGCGCTACGGCACATACGACATGCGGGACTACGGCGGCCTTGCCGCACGTCACCCCTGGATGGTGACATTCTTCGTCATCACATCGCTGGCAGCCGTGGGGCTTCCGTTGATGAACGGCTTCGTTGGCGAGTTCCTCATCCTCGCCGGCACCATGCAATCGTTTGCCGCACACCACGTGCTCTGGTGTGTGATCGCCACCACCGGCGTCATTCTTTCAGCGGCGTATATGCTCATGCTCATCCAGCGCGTGTTTTACGGCCAGCTCGGCCTGCGGCCGGAGGATGTTCGCGGATTCGATCTCACCGGGCGTGAGCATGTGGAGCTCTGGCCCTTCGCTGCCCTTTTCCTCATCATGGGATTGGCTTCTTCGTACTGGATGAAGTCCATCGACACATTCGGCAGTGCTGTCGCGGCAAATACTCCCAGCATCGACGCGGGGAACCGCACGGCCATGGCGGGTCAACTTCAGAAGACCCGGTCATGCTTCTCCCTTCCTCAGGCTTATACGGAAGTCACGACCTCATCAGGCCGGGTCCTTTGGTCTTCCGCGGATCAGCCGTCGTGCACTCCGGACGACACTTCCCACCCGCAGGAGGTTCGCTAGATGTCCCCTACCCTCCTCTGCCTGCTGCCGGAGTACATCCTCACCATCGCCGGTGTGATCATCATGCTTGCCGAGCCGATGATCCCGGCGGGCCGCTCGCGCAAGCCTCTCGGCTACCTCGCCATCTTCGGCTCACTGGCCGCGGGCGCAGCAACCCTCTACCAGAAGCACGTCATCAACACGACCGGCCCGCTTACGGCGTTCTACGGCACCGTGCAGGTCGACTTCTTCTCCATCTTCTTCCACCTGCTCATCGCCGCGACTGTCTTTGTCGTTCTGCTTGCCTCTCTGGATTACTTCACGCAACCGGTGACCCATGCGGGCGAGTACTTTGCGCTGGCGATGTTCGGCGCTACCGGCATGATGTTGATGACCTGCTCGGTCGAGCTCCTGATGATCTTCATCGGGCTGGAAATCTCTTCCATCTCCACTTACATCATGGCGGGCTTCCGCAAGGGCCAGGCCACTTCCTCCGAGTCCTCGATCAAATACTTCCTGCTGGGGAGTTTCGCTACCGCATTCTTCCTGTACGGCATAGCCCTTTGTTTCGGCGCGACCGGTTCCACGGCCATCGCGGGTATCGCCGCCGGTCTTCCCTCTTCGCCTATGCCTGTACTGGGCTGGCTTGCGGTTGCCATGGTGCTGATCGGCCTGGGCTTCAAGGTTTCACTTGCCCCCTTCCACGTCTGGACCCCGGACGTCTATCAGGGGGCGCCGGCGCCGGTAGTCGGCCTCATGTCCACCGCTCCCAAGGCTGCCGCATTCGCCGTTCTCCTGCGCTTCCTCTTCAACGCCACCGGTTCTCTCAGGCCGCATTGGATCCTGACTATCGAGATTCTCGCCGTGCTGTCCATGACCATCGGTAATCTCGGCGCGCTGCTGCAGCGGGATGTCAAGCGGATGCTCGCTTACTCCTCCATCGCTCACGCCGGGTACCTCCTGGTGGCTTTCACGTCGCTCCCCAGTGACGCCGTGGCCGGGGCATGCTTCTACTCCGCAGCCTATGCCGCCATGAACGTCGGTGCATTCCTGGTCTTCACGCAGCTTTCTGGATATGACGAAGGCACCCGCACCATCGATGACTTCACCGGCCTTGCACTCCGCCGTCCGGACATCGCCGCTGTGCTGGCCTTCTTCCTGCTGTCACTGATCGGCATCCCGTTCACGGGTGGCTTCTTCGGCAAGTTCTACGCCTTCACCGCAGCCGTTCATGGCGGCCATGTGTGGCTGGCGATCGTCGGCCTCGCGAACTCCGGCGTGGCTTGCTTTTACTACCTCCGCCTGCTCTCCGCCCTGTATGCGCGGCCGCTGCCGGATAGCCGCCCCGCGCCGGCCCGGCGCCGCATCAGCATTCCCGCCGAGATCGCCTTGGGCTGCACGGCAGTCGCCACACTGGCCCTGGGCATCGTTCCCGGACGCCTGCTGAGCTTCGTGCAACGGGCCACCCCGGTCAATATGCCGGTACCCGCAGCGACGCCGACGACGCCAACCAGCGCAGCCTTGCAGGCGACGGCCACCAGCTCCGGAGTCGCGAAGTAGCCGGGCAGCGGGCCCTTGCGCTCGGCTACCACCATCGAGGCATGGCTTGATGGACGAAGAGACCGCCAAACTAGCTCCACGTGCCGATTCCAGTCAGGGCAACGCCGCGATGAGCGACAACGCCGCAATGGCGGAGGAACTCTTCGCCCTTGAGGCTGAAGCCACCACTCCGTTCGAAACGCCTGCCGCCATAGAACAGACAGTCGCCAGCCCCGCTTTGCTCCCCGAAGACAGTCGGCGCGAGCACGCCGCGCTCAAGTCTACCGCTCTGAAAGCCGTGTTCTGGACGGTGATGGATTACGGCGCGGGCCAGGTTCTCCGCGTTGTAAACAGCCTCGTACTCACGCGCCTTCTCCTGCCGTCCGCCTTCGGCGAAATGATGCTGGTCACCACGCTGATCGTCGGCATCACCATGCTGTCCGACATCGGCCTCGCACCCAGCGTCATTCAAAGCAAGCGCGGCGACGAGCCCGCCTTCCTGAATACGGCGTGGACGCTCCAGGCCCTTCGCGGCGCCGGCCTGTGGGTCTGTTCCCTCCTGCTCGCCTGGCCGGCGGTGCGCTTCTATCACGATCCCAAGATGCTGATCGTGCTCCCTGTCCTGGCGCTCAGCAGCCTCATCAGCGGCTTCAACGCCAGCGGCTACATGACCCTCTCCCGCCATATGGGCATGCGCCGGCTGTTCGCCATCGACTTTGGCACGCAGGCGTTCACCCTGCTTGTCACGATCGGCTGGGCCCTTTGGCATGCGTCCGTTTGGGCGCTGGTTGTCGGCAACCTCGCGGCCAGCGCGTTCCGCCTCGCCCTCACCCACCACCCAAAGGTGATCCCGAGCATCCGCAACCGCTTCTCCTGGGAGCGCGAGGCTCTCCATGAGATCGTTCATTTCGGCAAGTGGATCGCGCTCGGCACCGCCTTCTTCTTCTTCGCCTCGCAGGCAGACCGCCTCGTGCTCGGCAAGCTCGTTTCGCTCACCACGCTGGGCCTTTACGGGATCGCTTTTCAGATCTCGGACGTACCTCGTTCGATCATCTCAGCCCTATCGACCAAGGTGGGTTATCCCTATGTGTCGAAGATCAGCAGCCTTCCGCGCGAGGAGTTTCGGGCTCAGTTCCTGCGCTATCGCAAGTACATCCTGCTGATCGGCGCTGTCCTGCTCAGCGTGATGGCGGTCTGGGGAGACCTGTTGGTCACGGCCTTCTACTCCGCTCAATACGCCGGCGCAGCCTGGATGGTCGGCTGGTTGGCGCTCGGCCTCTGGCACACGCTCATGTACCAGACCACCGGCCCCGTTCTGTTCGCGCTAGGCAAATCGAAGTACAACGCAATCGGCAACGCCGCCTACGCGGTGGCGATGCTCGTAGGGATCCCGCTGGCGTATACGTTCTTCGGGCTCCGGGGCGCCGTGATTGCAGTCGCCTTGGGAGATTTCCCGCTTTACGTCGTCCTGCAATTCGGAGCAACCCGCGAAAAGATACGCCCGCTCTGGCAGGACTTGCAGCTCACCGTGGTCTTCGCCGCGCTTCTGGCGGTGGAGTGGCTTCTTCGGAGAATGCTTTAGTACCCAGGGGGTCATGTTACTTACCGGTTAGGTGAGTGCGGCCTTTGTCTCATTGCACTTCCTCCTCCGCTCCCGCAATCTGTTTGTACCGGAAGTAATGTGCCGGACGAAAAATGATGCCAAGCGCTGTTTGCCACACTCCAATCGAAGCTCCCGATTGCGTCTCTGCCGAGGCCCTCCGTACGGTTTCCTCTTTGGCAGAAGCATTTGCGGCGGTAAGCACCTGGCGCGCCGATTCGGTTGCTGTGCGCTCCGGGTCCGCAGAGATTACCTACGCGGAGCTTGGCCACAGGGCAAGGTGTGTCGCCCAGGCACTTCGGGCACGAGGCGTTCAAAGAGGCTCTCTTGTCGCCGTGTATCTCCCACGCGGCATAGAGATGATCGTCTCCATGCTCGGGACATGCATGGCGGGAGCGGCATACCTGCCTCTCGATCCCACCTTTCCGGCATCCCGGGTGCTTGAAACCCTGGCGGACGCACAGCCGGCCTTGCTCGTCACGGAGCCAGCCCTTCAGTCGCATCTAGGCGCAACGGACAGCCCAATGCTGCTGATCGGGGAAGCACTATCCGCCGAAGCTGATCGCGGAGCGCTGGCCCAGAATGAACGCGATGATCTCGCCTACGTCATCTATACCTCCGGGTCGACGGGACGCCCCAAAGGGGTCATGGTTTCGCAGCACAACGTCCTCCGATTGCTGTCGGAGACAGCGCACTGGTTCGACTTCACCGAACGTGATGTTTGGACAATGTTCCATTCCTTCGCGTTCGACTTTTCGGTGTGGGAGATCTGGGGGTGCCTGCTAACCGGCGGCACGCTCGTGATCGTCTCGTATGAGACCAGCCGGTCGCCCGATGACTTCTACGCGCTGCTTTCTCGCGAGCGCGTCACCGTTCTCAACCAGACACCGACCGCCTTTGGCATGCTGAACCGCGCCGTAGAAGTGCAGGAGCGTCCTCTATCCCTGCGCTATGTCAT
>CAXSHQ010000027.1:8639-10090 GCA_964236875.1 uncultured Acidobacteriaceae bacterium
CTTCGGCGGCGAAGCGCTCAACCTGCGCTCACTCCGCTCGTGGGTGCACCGGTTTGGCGACGCGCAGCCTCAGTTGATTAATATGTACGGAATCACGGAAACCACCGTGCACGTCACATATCGTCGCGTTCTTGCCGTCGACACAGAACGCGACGCCGAGAGCCTGATCGGCAAGCCGATCCCTGACCTCCAGCTCCATCTGCTTGACGAACACCAGCAGCCTGTTGCTCCGGGCGAAGTTGGAGAAATGTTCATCGGCGGGGGCGGTGTCACGCTCGGCTATTTACGCCGCGACGATCTGACAGCACAGCGTTTCCTACCGGACCCCTCCTCCAGCGGCCGCCTGTACCGCTCCGGCGACCTCGCCCGCCGCCGTGCGGACGGCGAACTCGTCTATCTTGGCCGCGCTGACCGGCAGGTTAAAATCAATGGCTTCCGCGTAGAGCCGGGCGAGATCGAGGCCATCGTCGCGGTCTACCCCACGGTGCAGCAGGTTTGTGTCACACCGATCAAGGGAGCCGACGGTGCTCAGTTCCTTGCCGCTTACTTCGTAGCGACCACCTCGTTGGACCGCAGCGCCCTGGCCGCAGCCATCTCGGCAAAGCTGCCCAGCCACATGCGACCCACGTTTTACGTGCAGCTACCCGCGCTTCCGCTCACCGTGAACGGAAAAGTAGATCGCGACGCGCTGCCGAGTCCTGAGCCCTGGGCAGCCAGCTCTGCGGCTGGCGAACCGGTACCGCTCCCGCAGCAGATCGCCGCGCTCTGGGCAGCGATCCTTCAGGTGAACTCGGTTTCGGCGTCTGAAAACTTCTTCGATGCCGGCGGAACTTCCCTGCAGCTTCTGGCTCTGCGCACCGCGTTGCAGCAAAAGCTCGGCCGCGAGGTCCCGGTGCTCTGGCTGTTCGAACACACCAGCCCGCAAGCCCTCGCTGGAAGGATCTCGCAGGCAGCCGGAGGCGAGCGCAAAGCCCCACTCTCCACACAGTCCGCAGCCGATCGCCAACGCCAGTCTTTCGCCCGTGCACGCGCCGTCAGGAACACGTCCCTATGAGCAACTCCGAGCAACTCGAACTGAATCCCGCTGAGGCGGAGACCTTCGAAGGCATCGCCATCATCGGCATGGCCGGCCGCTTCCCCGGCGCGCCGGATGTCGCTTCTTTCTGGGCCAACGTGCTGAGGAAAAAAGATTCCATCACTCGCTTCTCCCCCGAGCAGCTTGAGGTGCGCGACCGCAGCAAGGTCGATCAGCCGGACTACGTTCGTGCACGCGGCGTGCTCGAAGACGCCGCCATGTTCGATGCGGATTTCTTTGGGATTCCGCCTCGCGAGGCCGATGTTCTGGACCCACAGCATCGCCTGCTGCTGGAGGCCTGCCACAACGCGCTGGAAGACGCCGGCTATGTGCCTCAGCAGTACCCAGGCGAGATCGGCCTCTTCGCCGGCTGCAG
>CAXSHQ010000027.1:10100-22593 GCA_964236875.1 uncultured Acidobacteriaceae bacterium
CTGAACACCTATCTGCTCGCCAATCTCGCGCATGATCGCGCATTTCTCGATACGCTCACCGCGGAGTATCAGGTCGGCGACTTCCAGGTGGCGCTCGGCAACGATAAGGATTTCCTCACGACACGCATCGCTTACAAGCTGAACCTGCGCGGTCCCTGCGTCAGTGTTCAAGCTGCCTGCGCAACTTCGCTGGTAGCTACCTGCCAGGCCAGCCAGGCCCTCTTGAACTACCAGTGCGACATGGCCCTGGCCGGCGGTGCTTCCGTCACCTTCCCGCAGCATCGCGGCCATGTCCACCAGGACGGCAGTCTGGCTTCGAAGGACGGCGTCTGCCGGCCGTTCGATGCCGAGGCCTCAGGCACCGTCTTCAGCCATGGCGTAGGCGCCGTGCTCCTGAAGCGCCTGGAAGACGCCGTGCGCGATGGCGACCACATCTATGCCGTGATCCGCGGCTTCGCCGTGAACAATGACGGTGGCGGCAAGGCGGGCTACATGGCCCCGGGCATCAACGGCCAATCGCGCGCCATTGAAGCCGCCCAGGCCATGGCCGGCTTCTCTCCGGACACGATCTCCTGCATTGAAGCGCACGGCACCGGCACCCCGCTCGGCGACCCCATTGAAGTAGCAGCTCTTACCCGCGCCTTCCGCACGGGTACGCAGCGCAACAACTTCTGCGCTCTCGGCACGGCCAAAGCCAATGTTGGGCATCTTGACAGTGCCGCAGGCGTAACCGGCCTGATCAAGATGGCGCTTTCGCTCGAGCACGCCACCATTCCCGGGCTCGCAAACTTCACCTCACCGAACCCGAACATCTCCCTGGCAGATTCGCCGTTCCACGTTGTCACGGAAGCCCAGCCATGGATCGCAAACGGACCGCGTCGTGCCGGCGTGAGCGCCTTCGGCGTCGGCGGTGTGAACGCGCATGTTGTTCTGGAACAAGCCCCTGCTGCCTCTCAGAGGAACAGCACAGAACCGGCACACACCATTCACGAGACGATCTGCCTCTCAGCACGCTCTGAGGTGGCACTACAGGCCGCGAAGGAAAACCTCGCAGCCCACCTTGCCGCCCATCCGGAGATGCCGCTTGCTGACGTGGCCTTCTCCTTGAGCACGGGCCGGCGGACCTTTGCACATCGCTTCGCGTGCGCAGCAGCAAGCACCGAAGCCATCGTTTCTCTCCTCCGCACGCCTTCGGCTGTTTCGCTTCCCGTCAAGTCTTCTTCACCGCGCATCGCTTTTCTCTTCTCCGGCCAGGGCTCTCAGTTCCCTGGCATGGGTAAGGACCTCTACGCATCGGAGCCGGTGTACAGGGCTGTCATCGACGAGTGCGAAGCGGCCGCCGCAGGGCTGCTTGCTGTACCGCTTCGTGAGCTCCTATTCGAGAGATCTGAAGAACTCTTGCAGGAAACTCGCTTCGCACAGCCTGCGCTCTTCGCCACCGAGTTCGCGTTAGCGCGGCTCTACGAATCCTGCGGCGTGCAGGCCGAACTGATGGCCGGACATAGTCTGGGCGAGTTCGCCGCCGCGACAATCGCCGGTGTCTTCACCCCTGCACAGGCCATGCGCCTTGTTTGCCGCCGCGGCGAGTTGATGCGAGCCATGCAGCCCGGCGCCATGCTCTCCGTGGTCTTGCCTGAAGAGGCGCTGACACACTTTCTGAATGACGACATCTCGCTGGCTGCGAGCAACTCGCCACGTGCAAGTGTTCTCGCCGGGTCTTTCGAAGCCATCGAGGCGTTGGAAGCCACGCTTACGTCGGAAGCCATCTCGTTCAAGCGGCTGCGCACCTCCCACGCCTTCCACTCCCGCATGATGGAGCGAATGCTCGCGGCCTTCGAAGCCGAAGTGACAGCGGCGCATCCGCAAGCGCCTACAAAGCCGTATGTCTCGACCTCCACCGGCGAGTTGATCACCGCAGACGAAGCCGTGTCCCCCGCGTATTGGGCGAAGCACTGCCGTGGCACCGTGCAGTTCAGCACGGCGATACGCACTCTGCTCGCGAACGGCATCGACACCTTCCTGGAAGTCGGTCCGGAGCGCGCGCTCACCTCGCTGGCGCTGCATCACAGGGCGGCTACAACCAACGACAACTTCGCCGCAATCTCCTCGCTTTCGGCACCGCAGTCCGCCACTCCGCGAACCGCAGCGCATGCCATGGCCGATCTGTGGGCCCGAGGCGTCGCCGTGGACTGGCAAGCCGTGTACGAAGGCAAACAGCGCGCCCGCGTCTCGCTGCCCACTTACCCGTTCGAGCGCCGCCTGCACTGGGTCGCTCCACCCGCTCTGAGCATTGCTCAGCCCGCACCAGCAGCACCTTCTCAGGAGATCGCGCCAGTGACCACCACCCTCGCCGCGCCGCCCAGCAGCCCCGCTTCCACATCCGCACCGGCTCCGCGACTGCAGCGCCTGCAAGACAAGATCGCCTCTGTCCTCACCGACCTCAGCGGCATCAGCGTGGGTCCGCAGGACGCCCAGGCACAGTTCCTCGAACTCGGCTTCGATTCGCTCTTTCTCACACAAGCCACAGGAGCTCTCAGCAAGACGTTCGGTGTAAAGCTCACCTTCCGGCAGCTGATGGAGCGGTACTCCAGCATCGTCTCCTTGGCCGAGTACCTGGACAATTCACTGCCCGCTTCCGCCTTTGCTGAAGCACAGCCGCCCACGCAGCCGCAGAACCCCATTGTGGTTGCGCCCACTCTCCCCACGCTGGCGGGCGGTACGGATGTGCAGCGTTTGTTATCCGACCAGCTCGCCGCCCTTTCGCAGCTGTTCGCTGCACAGGTGAGCGCTCTCCACGCCGCGGCTGCCGGGCTCCCGCCGCAGGTACCCGCGTTGTCGCCGGCGACACAGCCCAGCATGCTCGCTCCATCTGCAAGCGCAAAGCCTACGGATACGGTGGAAGTCAAGCACGGCTCCTTCCGTCCCTTGCAGCCAGGCGCCCGGCATGAGGTTCTGCCCGCGCAAGCGAAATACATTGAAGATCTTGTTCGTTCCTATGAGCAGAAGACACCCGGATCCAAGCGCCTGACCGCAGCCGCGCGTCCGCGTCTCGCCGATCCGCGCGCCGTGGCCGGCTTCCGTCCGCAATGGAAGGAGATGGTCTATCCCATCGTCACCGATCGCGCCAAAGGCTCGCGCATCTGGGACGTGGATGGCAACGAATACATCGACATCGTGAACGGCTACGGCTGCATCATGTTCGGCCACTCGCCCGACTTTGTTGTCGCCGCTGCGCACGAGCAGCTTGAGCGAGGCGTGGCCATCGGCCCACAGTCGGCGCTCGCAGGAGAAGTCGCCGAGCTGATCTGCGACCTGACCGGCAATGAACGCGTTACCTTCTGCAACACAGGGTCGGAAGCCGTCATGGCCGCCATCCGCGTAGCTCGCACCGTCACGGGACGCGACCGCATCGTCTACTTCGCCGGCGATTACCATGGCACGTTCGACGAGGTGCTCATTCGCAACACACCGCGGGGCAGCGCTCCCGTGGCCCCAGGCATACCCATCGAAAATGTAAAGAATGTCACGGTGCTCGAGTACGGCGCCGACGCCTCGCTCGCCTGGATGCGTGAGCACGCCGAAGAAATCGCCGCCGTACTGATCGAACCCGTGCAGACGCGCAACCCCGGCCTCCAACCGATCGACTTCATCCGCAGCGTGCGCACGCTGACCGAGCAGACCGGCTCGGCCATGATCCTCGATGAAGTGGTCACCGGCTTCCGTCTCGCTCCCGGCGGCGTACAGCAACAGTTCGGCATTCGTGCGGACATGTGCACCTACGGCAAGGTCATTGGCGGTGGTCATCCCGTTGGGGTGCTCTCCGGCAAAGCGCAATTCCTCGACGCTCTGGATGGAGGCGCTTGGCAATACGGCGACGACTCCAGCCCTGAAGTGGGTGTCACGTTCTTCGCCGGCACGTTCGTGCGCCATCCGCTCGCTCTCGCTGCCGCACGTGCTGTCCTCCGGCACCTCAAGCAACAGGGGCCCGAACTGCAGCGCACCCTCAACGACAAGGCCGCCTCGATAGCGCAGCGCCTGGATGCCTTCCTGTCCGAACGCGGCGTCCCCTGCCGCGTCCATTCCTTCGCCTCTTGGTTCTACTTTGTCTTCCCGCATGAGTCGCGGCTCAGCAGCCTCTTCTACTACAGCATGCGTTCCAAGGGCATCCACATCCAGGAAGGCTATCCCTGCTTCCTCACGACCGCGCACACCGACGCGGACCTCCAGGCAGTAGAGCAGGCCTTCCGGGATACCGTCATCGAGTTGCAGAAGGTCGACATTCTCCCCGGTGAAGCGACGCAAACTTCATCGACTCCGGTGCCCGCTGCTGCAACAGCAGCACTCGATCTTGAGCTATCGAGCGTTCCCATGACGGCATCGCAGCGCGAAGTGTTCTTCGCCGCTGCGCTTTCAGACGACGCCAACTGCGCCTTCAACGAATCGGTCACAGTTCACCTGCAAGGGCCCGCCCGCCGGGAAGCGCTAACGCACGCCCTTCGAACAGTGGCTCAGCGCCACGACGCCCTGCGGAGCACCATCTCCCGCGACGCAGAGACCTTGAGCATCGCCGCCACCTTTACCGGCGAGCCGGAGATCGTCGACCTCCAGGGGCAGACTTCCGATGCCCAGCAGAAGGCCATAGCGTCCCGAACCGCCCAGGAAGGCCGCCGGCCGTTCGACCTTCACCAAGGGCCCTTGCTCCGGACCATCTGCTTCTGGCTTGCTCCTGAGAACGCTGTTCTGCTGGTTGTTTCGCACCACATCGTGTTCGACGGCTGGTCGGCGAACCAGTTCCTCGAAGAAGTCGGTGCTGTCTACAGCGAAGGCGATGCCGCTCTGGGCAAGCTTACCCCTGTGTTCCCTTTCAGCCGGTTCGCCGCACGCGAGCATGAGCGAGAAGGCAGCGGCTACTTCGCCGACAACGAGCGTTACTGGGTCGAGAAGTTTTCCGGTCTCGAGCCGAAGCTGGATCTCCCCACGGATCGCCCCCGTCCCGCATTGAAGTCATACAAGGGCGCGACCATCGAGGGAACGCGCCCCACGCAGCAGCGCGACGCGCTGAAGAAGCTTAGCGCCCAGAACGGCTGCACCCTGTACACCACTCTGCTATCTGGCTTTCAGCTCCTGCTGCATCGCCTCACAGGTCAGAGCGACGTCATCGTCGGCATCTCCGCTGCGGGCCAGTCGCTCGACGAAGACACCAGCCTCGTCGGCCACTGCGTGAACTTCCTTCCCATGCTCAGCCGGCTGTCAGAAAACGAAACCGTGCAACAGCACCTGCAGGCCACACGCACGGCGCTGCTGGATGCCTATGATCATCAGGAGTTCACCTATGGCACCCTCGTCAGCAAGCTCAAGCTGGAGCGCGACCCCAGCCGTCTGCCGCTGATCGAGGTGCAGTTCAATTTGGAGCGCGTCGGCGATAACGTTCGCTTCGAGGGCCTCACCAGCGACATCCAGGCGAACCCGAAGCACTTCGTCAATACCGACCTGTTCCTGAACGTCATCGAGTCGCCCACCGGCTTGCGCTACATGTGCGATTACAACGCCGACCTCTTCGACGCGCAGACCGTAGAGCGCTGGATGAGCAACTGGTCCACGCTGCTCGCGAGCGCTTCCGCGGCATCCACTGTCGGCGTGGAGAGCCTCGACATTCTTCCGGCCGCCGAACGTGATCTCGTTCTTAATGCGTGGAACTGCACAGACACGAGCTTCGGCGCCTTCGAGTCGGTACCCGCCGCATTCCTGCGCACGGCCGCGGCTCACCCCACGCGCATGGCTGTACGCTGCGGAGCGCGCCAGTGGACCTACGCTGAACTCGCCGAGTATGTGCAACTGCTGGCCGGCAGGATGCTCCACGAAGGTCTCAAACCGGGCGAACTGGTCGGCATCTGCATCGAGCGTTCACCAGAAATGATCGGCTCCCTCCTCGCCGTGCTGATGGCCGGCGCGGCGTATGTACCGCTTGATCCGCGCCACCCGCGCGAGCGCATGAGCATGATCGTCGCCGACGCGGGCATTTCCATGCTGCTGGCCGGACGCGACCCCAGCGTGGAAACCACCGCGAAGATCCTGAAGGTCACTGGACCACAGGCGAACGCCGGCAAAGCGCAACTGGCGAACATCACGCCTGGCGATCTCGCCTACGTGATCTATACTTCAGGCTCCACGGGCGTGCCGAAAGGCGTAGCCATTCAGCATGGGGCGCTCTCCAATCTGCTGCTGTCGATGCAGCGCACTCCCGGCCTCAGCGAGCGTGACGTCTTCCTCGCGGTGACCACCTTGGCTTTCGATATTGCCACCCTCGAGCTGCTGAACCCCCTGCTCACCGGCGCGCAACTCGTCATCGCCACCGAAGAGCAGGTGCAGGACGGCCTTCAGTTGCTGCAGTTGATTTCCAGCAGCAAAGTGACAGCGCTGCAGGCCACACCGGGCACCTGGCGCCTGCTGCTCGATGCAGGCTGGACCGGTGCCGAGCCGCTGAAAGTTTTATGCGGAGGCGAAGCCCTGCCGCGCGACCTGGCGAACCGCCTGACCGAGCGCAGCTCGGAAGTCTGGAACATGTACGGCCCTACGGAGACCACCATCTGGTCTTCCGCCACCCGCGTCCTTCCGGGCGCGGAGCCCATCGCCGTCGGCCCGCCTGTGGCCAACACGCAGTTCTACATCCTGGATGCAAATCAGCAACCCGTACCTCTCGGCAGCACTGGCGAGCTCTACATCGGCGGCAGCGGTCTTGCAAAGGGCTACTGGAAGCGGCCTGAGCTGACAGCGGAGAAGTTCGTTGCCAACCCATTCCACGGCGGACGCATGTACCGCACCGGAGATCTGGGCCGCTGGCGCGCGAACGGAGCCCTGGAACTCCTTGGCCGCTCGGATTTCCAGGTCAAGGTGCGTGGCTACCGCATCGAACTGGGCGACATAGAAGCGGCGCTCACCCGGCATGCCGCTGTCAGCGAAGCAGCCGTCGTGCAGCACCGCAGTGCGGCGGAAGCCGGCCGCAGCCAGCTTGTTGCCTTCATCACCACGGCGCAAGCAGCTCAGGCACACACGACGGAAGCACTGTCGATCGCACTACGCGACGGAGTTGCTTCGGCCCTGCCTGAGTACATGATTCCCGCAGCCACCCATGTGCTCGCCGAGCTGCCGCGAAACACCAACGGCAAGATCGATCGAAAGGCGCTCGAGCGTCTCGCAGCTGAGCGCGCCATGGATGCCCCTACATCGCGCAAGGCCATCACTCTCCCTGAGACTCCGGAAGAACGGCAGCTCGCCGTCATCTGGCGCGATGTGCTCGATGTGGCGGAGGTGGGCACTCACGAAAGCATCTTCGAGCTCGGCGCCGATTCGCTGCTCATCTTCCGCATCGCTGCACGGGCGCAACGCGAGCAGCTCCCCATCACCGCGACCATGATCTTCCAGCACAGGACCATTGCCGCCCTGTGCCGGGCGCTTGACCTCGAAAAGAAAGCCACAGCGCCGGGTGCGGCACGTACCAGAATCTCTATACCCGTGGCCGCGCGAGAGAATTATCGTCGCAACAGGGTGGAAATGGATGCCTAGCCTTTCGCACGCATCAGGGACGGTGTTCTTGGGCAGCAAGACGACCGAATCGAAAACGCCGCACACGCCTCCGGAAGCCGCGGTGTACGTCATGCCGGCAACGCAGGGGCAGGTCCGTTTCTGGTCGCTCGATCAGTTGGATACCGGCAACCCCGGCTTGAACATGCCCTTGATGTGGCAGTTCACCGGTCCGTTGCAAATAGCCGCGCTGCAAGTGGCCTTTCAATCCTGTTCAAAGCGTCATGAGATCCTGCGCACGACTTTCGACCTCGCCGACGGACGGCTGAGTCAAATCATCCGTTCGTCTGCCGCCGTAGAGTTTCCGGTCACTGACCTTTCCGGTCTCAGCGGCGAGACACAGCGTGCTGAAGCTGACCGTCTCACCAAACAACACGCGGCTGTGCGCATGGACCTGAAGCACGGTCCCCTGCTGCTGTTGCGTGTGCTGCGCTTCAGTGATGAGCGCCACCTGCTGCTCCTCACCATGCACCACATCATCTGCGACGGCATCTCGCTCGGCATCCTCATGCGCGACATGCTGGCGTTCTATGAGAACACGGTACAGCCCGGTGAGCTCCGGCTGCCGGAGCTGCCAGTGCAGTTCGGCGATTACGCCGTCTGGCAGGAGGCGTGGCGCTCCAGCGAAGAGGCAACGGCTTCCCGCGACTTCTGGCATGGGACGTTAGGCAAGAACTTCGAGACAGTGTCGCTCCCGCAGGAGAGCAGCCCGGCGAGCACGGAAGCGGTGAGCGCTCCCACGCAGGAAGAGCTGCACGGCGACATCGAAACACTCCTGATACCGCGCGACCTTACGGCGCGGGCCCATGCCTTCTGCCTTCGTGAAAACGTAACGTTCAACATGCTCCTGTTCAGTGTGTTCGTCGCCATGGTTGCGAAGATCACAGGGGAGCTGGAGTTCACTGTCGGTTCCCCCTGCGCGAACCGCACCGAAGACACCGAAGAACTGATCGGCCTCTTCATGAACATTCAGGTGTTCCGGTCACATTTGAAGGACCGATCCACCTTCCGTGACCTGCTCGAGCAGATCCAGATCTGGACCTTGGGCGCTTACGAAAACCAGACACTTCCCTTTGAAGACCTCCTGCACGATCCATTCTTCGCGGAAGGCTCCAGCTCTTTCCATATCCCCATCTTCTTCCTGTACCAGAAATCCTTCATGCTGACGCGCCGCATCGGCGAGCTTGAGGTCGTTCCGCTTCGTTCGGAAAGTCCCGGCGCGGTCTTCGATGTGATGTTCGCGATCGTGGACCGCGAAGAAGAAGGTCCGCGCCTGCAACTGGAGTTCGATCCACGCAAGTACGCCACTTCCACCGTCCAGCGCTGGCTTCGCCTTTACATCAACCTGCTGGAATCCGGCATCTCGGCGCCTGACGAAGAAGTGCAGCGACTCAATGCACTCTCTCCCGCGGAGCGCCACCTGCTGCTCCGGGAGCCCAACCAGACATTCGTGGACTTCGGTCCTTTCCGCTCCATCACCGCGCAACTGCTCGAGCAGGCGCACCGCACTCCCGGCCGCGTCGCCATAGAGTGCGATGGCAAACAGTGGACCTACACAGAGCTTGTCGACTACTCCCAGCGGCTGGCCCAGCAACTAATCCTGGAAGGCCTACGCCCCGGTGATCTTGCAGCCGTCGCCGTGGAGCGCTCCATGGAAATGGTGGGCGCCGTACTGGCGGTGCTCTTCGCGGGAGCAGCCTATGTGCCTCTCGATCCCAGGCATCCTCGCGAGCGGCTCGAGCTGTTGCTCGCCGACTGTGCTCCACGCCTCCTCCTCCAGTCAGGCTCCCTCGATCTCGCAAGCTCCGCCAAGGTGGTTAATGTCCATGGGCCGTTGCCATCCGCGCCACGGCCGCCGCTGCTCGCACCGGTGGCGGCGGACTCGCTCGCTTACGTGATCTACACCTCCGGCACCACAGGCAAGCCCAAAGGCGTGGCTGTAGAGCAGGCGGCCATCCTGAACCTGCTGAGCGCCATGCGCGCCGAACCCGGATTGAACGAAACAGACGTGCTGGTTGCCGTCACTACTTTGTCCTTCGACATTGCCGCGCTGGAACTCCTGCTTCCTCTTCTCACCGGCGCGCGTCTGGTGCTGGCCACCGATGAACAGGTACACGAGCCCGAAGCTCTGCTCCAGCTTCTTCGCCGCAGCCGCGCCACGGTCATGCAGGCCACGCCCGGTGCCTGGCGTGCTCTCCTGGACGCGGGTTGGGACGCGAACACGCCGCTCAAGGTCCTCTGCGGTGGTGAGGCTCTGTCGCGATCCCTCGCTGACAAGCTTCTTGAGCGCAGCTCCGATGTATGGAACATGTACGGACCCACGGAAACGACGGTATGGTCATCGGCTACGCGCGTACTGCCGGGCGCTGAAAGGCCACGCATCGGCCCGCCCATCGCGAACACGCAATTCTATGTTCTGGATTCCCATCTTCAGCCGCAGCCGATCGGCTTCGACGGCGAGCTCTACATCGGCGGCGATGGTTTAGCGCGCGGCTACTGGAACAAGCCTGAGCTTACCGGCGAACGCTTTGTGCCGAATCCGTTTGGCGCCGGCCGGCTCTACAGGACCGGCGATCTGGCTCGCTGGCACACCGGCCTGTCCATAGAACTCCTTGGCCGCACCGACTTTCAGGTGAAGATCCGAGGCTACCGTATCGAGTTGGGCGAGATCGAGGCAGCCCTGCTTCGTCATCCCGCCGTGCGCGCGGCTGTCGTGGTGCAGCACAGGACCGAAGACACACCCACCTTGGCTCCCGTCGCCCGCCTGATCGCCTATGTCGAAGCTGGCGACCAGGCCGCAGAGGCCGCTGCTCCTGCTCTGGTCAAGGATCTAGAAGCCTCGCTCAAGCGTTCGCTTCCCGACTACATGGTTCCGAACGCCATCGTCGCGCTCAAGGAGCTGCCCCGCAACACCAACGGCAAGGTAGACCGCGCTGCTCTGCCCGACGTCTTTACTCGGGCGGGCGACCGGGGCATCCGCATCACAGACACGGAGCCGCAGAAGTTCTTCCCGCCGCGCGATGTCTTCGAGCGCCAGCTCACGGAGATTTGGCAGACGACGCTCGGCATCCCCAAGATCAGTGTGCGTGCCAGCTTTTTCTCCCTCGGCGTAACGTCGCTCGCCGCCCTTCGCCTGGTCACGAAGATGAATCGCATCTATGCGACCGACCTGGGACTTGCCACGCTGCTGTCCGCGTCCACGATCGAATCGGTAGCCGAACTGATTCGCACCCGCTTCTCTCCCAACACGGGCTCGCCGGTTGTGCCCATCAAGCCCGCCGGCAGCAAGCCGCCGCTCTTCATGGTCCATGGCGTGGGTGGAAACATCATCAGCTTCCACGGTCTCGCGATGCGGCTTGGACCGGATCAACCGGTCTACGGCATTCAGGCGCAGGGCCTGCTGCCCGGCCAGCCGGCCCTGCTGCGGCTGGAGGACATGGCTGCGGAGTATGTCCGCGCCATGCGCGAGGTGCAGCCGCATGGCCCCTACCACTTCCTCGGCTACTCCTTCGGTGGCACTGTCGCCATGGAGATGGCGCACCAGTTGCGCGCGGCCGGAGAAGACGTTGCGTTGCTCAGCATGCTCGATTCCAAGTCGTTGCTGTATTGGCAGCAGATCGCGCGCAACGCATCCGTAAATGAGCGGGTGAGCCATCGCATGGATCGCTTCCGCGGCAACACCGGACAGTTGGACTGGCAAAGCCGTGCAAAATACATCGCGGACAAGCTGGTAACGCGCGCTGCCCGTCTCCTGTATCGCCTTGCATCGGCCGCAGGCGTTCGCCGCGTGCCGTCATTCCTCAAGAGCACTGAGGACCTGAACCGCGTCGCCATCAACAACTACCAGGTCAAGCAATACGACGGCAGCATGGTGCTCTTCCGCGCCTCTGAACAGCGTGATGGAGTCGGTCCGCACGATCTCGGCTGGTCCAGCTTCTTCACGCAAGGGGTATCGATCTGCGATCTCCCCGGCGATCACGAGCGCATGTTCCTGGAACCTATGGTGGAGCAGCTCGCGTCCATGATCCGCGAAGCCCTTCACCGACTGGACGCTCATGACCGGGCGGCCTGAAGGGGAGTCCCCCCGTGCGCTGTTCATGGTGCTCTCACCACACGCGCTTCCCTACGCGCGGCTTGCCCTCACCAGTCTCCTGACCAACGCAGTGGAACCGCTGCACCTCACCCTCCTCACCGATTCCGCGGCAGACAAAGAAGTTCTGCAGCAGGTGCTGCACGAGCTCGGCATCAGTGATCGTCACCTCTGCATAGTTCGTCACGAGCAGGAACTCGCCGACGCGGAAGCCGGCCGCTTCAGCAACCTCCCCAATCTGCGCGTGCTGCGCCACGGCCACCCATGCTGGCGAAAGATCACCGATCCTCTCCTGCTCACCACGCCCGGCGCTGAAATCATCCTTCTCGACCCCGACCTCTACTTCCCCAATCCCTTCACCTTCGAGCCCACGCCTCCAGACGGCTTGCTTCTCATGTGGCAGCAGCCCAACTGCCTGCTGCCGCCGGAGATTGTGCAGCGCGCGCTCGATGCTGGCGTCCCGCTTGCACGTCACGTCGACATCGGCGTCTCCCACTGGCGTGGCGAGCTCGACTTCGAGTGGCTCGACTGGCTCATCGGCACACTCGGAGGTTCCACGCTTCCGCGCGCCATGCACGTCGAGGCAATCCTGTGGTCGGCCATCGCCATGCGCATCGGCGGCGGCTACCTCGACCCCGCGCGCTGGGTTTGCTGGCGGAGAACACAGGCCAAGCGCGTGCGCGTGAAGCTCGGCCACGGCGGCGCGGACATCCTGCGTGATGAGCCCTGGGATCGCATGAAGTGCTTCCACGCCGGCGGTGAAGTGAAGTGGTGGCTGGCGGACGCATTGAAGAACCCGCATCCTGCCCAGCCGCAAACCGC
>CAXSHQ010000028.1:0-21831 GCA_964236875.1 uncultured Acidobacteriaceae bacterium
AGCTCCAGCGCATGCGCGAACTCTGCCTTCTTCGCGTCGTCGGTCAGCAGCCGCGGCTTCTCCGGCACCACCTGGCCGTCGAAGATCGTCGCCGACCCGCGCGTGATCTCCACGCCCGTGGTCACATCCACGCGTGCGCCGGGCAACGCTTCGCGCAGCCCCTGCGCGATGGTCACCGTGTCGCGCCGGTCGCCATGGATCGCCCATGACCCCATCGTGTCCAGGCCGCTATCCCCCAGCGGCCCGATCACCGCCAGCGACTTGAGGCTCTTGCTCAGCGGCAGCACATGCCCCTCGTTGCGCAGCAGCACCGCCGTCTGCGTGGCCGCGTTGCGAGCCGCCGCGCGGGTGCTCAAACAATCCCATTCTGTACTTCGTTTCCAGGATGGGCCGCACCAGGTCGTCGATCGTCTTCTCGCTGACCTTGCCGCTCTTCACGGCCGCGGGCAGCATCTCGCGATAACGCGAGCCCGTCATCTCCATGTTGAGCCCGGCATTCACCGCACGCACGGCGGCGTCCTCCGGGTTGGCCGCAAAGCCATGCGTCTGCAAACCGCCCACCGCGTCCCAGTCGCTCACCACAAAGCCCTGGAAGCCCCAGTCGTCGCGCAGCACATCTTTCAGCAGCCAGTTGTTGCCCGTGGCCGGCACGCCGTTCAGGTCCATGTAAGCCGACATGATGGTGGCCGACCCCGCCTTGACTCCGGCTTTGTAGGGCCGCAGATAGACGTTGTAGAGCAGCTCATCGGAGATGTCCGCGCTATCGTAGTCGCGCCCACCTTCCGCCGCGCCATAGCCCGCAAAATGCTTTACCGAGCTGATCAGGTGATCCGGCGCGCCCACGTACTCGCCCTGGAAGCCGCGCACCTGCGCCGCGGCCATCTGCTCGCCCAGGTACGGGTCCTCGCCTGCGCTCTCCATGATGCGTCCCCAGCGCGCATCGCGTGCGATGTCCACCATGGGTGCGAACGCCCAGTGCACACCGGCTGCGCGCGCTTCGCGTGCGGCCATAGCCTGCGTGCTCGTCACCAGAGCCGGGTCCCAGGACGACGCCATCGCCAGCGGGATCGGTGCAATCGTGCGGAACCCGTGGATCACGTCATACCCGAACAGCAGCGGGATATGGAGCCGCGACTCGGTCACCGCGATCTTCTGCAGCTCATCGATCCGCACCGGGTCGGTGAAGAACAGGAAGCTGCCGATGCCCTTGCGCGCCAGCTCTTCCGCCCTGGCCGGAGGCGTGTTGTTCGGCTGCCCCGCCGCCTGCTCCATCTGGTTGATCTTCTCTTCCAGCGTCATCTTCGCGAGCAGATCGTTGGCCATGCGCCGCGCCGTCGCATCGGCCAAGCGACCCGCCGTCTGCTGCGCGCTGGCACATCGACCCGCCACCACCGCCAAGCCCAGAGCCAAAGCACTGGTAAGCAGGGCCTTCGATACTCCTCGCGCTGAAGGCGCGACGCATACCAGCCTAAGCCGAAGGCCTAGGTGAGTTCGCCGCGAAAGAGACAAGCGCTGAAGGCGCGACACATGGGTGCCAAACCGAGAAGAAAACAGCTTCAGCCGCGACAAGAAACCGCTGGCGAGGATTGCGGCTTTAGCCGCTGAGGGAAGTTCGGCGAACTCAACCAAAGGTTGAAAAGAAACCATCACGTCAGCAGTCCATTCCAGATCGCAAATTCTTTGGCCCCGGGCGCACTCTCCACCTTCGGCTCCGCATCCAGCATCATCGTCGGGCGCTTGTCCGCCGAATACGCCGGCCAGCCCGGCAGCCCCGGCGCCGCCGGTGTTCCCGTCCTGATAAAGCTCACCCACGCCGCGTGCATCGCGTCCGCCAGCTTGCGAGCCGCCGCCCCGGGCGTCTCCGCACCGAACTTGTTCCACACAAACCGCAAGTCATAGGAGTGGAACGCCTGCCCCGCGTACCGTCCCTCGCCGGGAAAATCGAGCCGGTACACGAAAGCCTGTCCGCCACCGCTCACATGCGCGTCCGCGACCCGCAGCGAAGGAATCCAATATTCCTCCGCCGTCACGCTACGAATGCGCCGCTGGCCCACACTCATCTCTGGATACAGCTCTTTGTAGTGCTCGGCCACGGCCGAGAACTGCGTCACCGACAGATTTCCAAGGTCGCCCGCACCGGGCTCCTTCTCCGCCTTCGGTCCCAGGAACATCGCGCTCTCATCGCGGTTGGTGCCCAGCAACAGCCGCTTGCCCCTGGTAGAGCCTCCGCGGATCGTAGCAATCGGCGCACGCGGAAACATCTTCGGGTCCAGCTCCGCGCGCAACGGAAAATGCACCGGGTAGGTGGCCGTGAAGCGCTCCTGCGTCTCGATCAGCCGGTGCATCCCGCAATGCCGTCGCCGCCAGTTTCGTCTGCTCGCTCCACAGCTTCGCAAAGTCCTGCCCCACCGCCGTGGCGTGGTCGCTGGCAAAGATCCGTTCCGCGCCGCCGCTCTCCGAGATCATCTGCTGAAACAACGGCGCGGCCTGAGGGCTGCCCATCAGCAGGTCGGTCAGCTTGGCTCCCGCGCTCTCGCCGCCCATCGTCACCCGGTGCGGATCCCCGCCGAACGCCCCCACATTCGCCTTCACCCACTCGAGCGCGGCAACCAGGTCGCGCAGCCCATTGTTCGCGCTGCCCGCATAGCCTGGCCCCAGGGTCGGGCTCACATCGAGAAAGCCGAGCACGCCCAGCCGGTACGCCACCGTGATGCAAACGATCCCGGCCCGCGCAAACTCCGTTCCGTCGAACAGCGGATCGAACGCGCGTCCGCCCGTGAACCCGCCGCCATGGATCCACACGAACACCGGGTAAGGCCCGCTGCCCGCCTGCAGGCGGCGTCCATACGTTCAGGTACAGGCAGTCTTCGTTTTGCTCCGCGCCCTTCTCGCCCGGCTGCATGGCCGCAGCCGCAAACCTCGTTGCGTCGCGTACGCCCTGCCACGGCTGCACAGGTTCCGGAGCCCGAAAGCGCAGTTCGCCAACCGGCGGCTTCGCAAACGGAACCCCGCGAAATACCCGCACGCCATTCACGGCTTCACCGCGAAGCTGCCCCAGCGGCATCTTCACCATCGCCTCGGCTTTCGCAGCACTTTGCGCAAACGCCCGCGTGCCGGCGGCAGCAAGGGCGGAACGAACAACAAATTGGCGGCGTGTCAGCATGAGAGTCGCGTGTCCGCAGCATACTACCTGCTCCCGCACACGCTACACAATCGTTTGTTTCAAGACTTTTCGCTTGACAATCCCCGCCCCTCAAAGGCTGAATGGTCTCTCCGCAAAAGGGGACACCATGAAGAACACTTCATCTCGCCCAGGCTTTTCAAAGTTCTTTTCCCGCCGTGTGAACGCGTGTCATCTCGACCGGAGCGCAGCGGAGTGGAGAGACTCCTGTATTCCGAACCGCCGAGGACTCTCCGGGCTCGCACGACGTGCCCTATCGATTGCGGGCACACTCCTCCTTGCCCCGGTGGTCAGCTTCGCGCAGCACCCCGTCACGGTGTGGCTCACCACCGCCGACGGAGCCAACCAGCTCAAGCAGCAGTCCGCTCCGCTCGCCTGGCACAACGCCGACAAACCCACTCCCGACGCCATCACCGTCGACGACTCCAAAGCCTTCCAGACCATCGACGGCTTCGGCCACGCGCTCACCGGCGGCTCCGCGCAGCTCCTGATGCGGATGTCGCCCGCGGCCCGCACCGCGCTCATCCGCGAGCTCTTCGGCTCCGGCCCCAACGACATCCACACCAGCTACATTCGCGTCAGCGTGGGCGCGTCCGATATGAACGACCACGTCTTCACCTACGACGACATGCCCGCCGGGGAGACAGACCCCACCCTCGCCCGCTTCTCCCTCGCGGAAGACGAGAAGGACGTCATCCCGGTCCTGCGCGAGATCCTCAAGGTGCAGCCCGGCATCAAGATCCTCGCCTCGCCCTGGACCGCGCCCGCGTGGATGAAAGACAACGGCGCGGTGAAAGCCGGCCACCTCAAGCCCGAGTTCTACGACGCCTACGCGCGCTACTGGGTGCTCTACCTCAAAGGCATGGCAGCCCACGGCATCCCCATCGACGCCCTCACCCCGCAGAACGAGCCCGAGAACCCCAAGAACACGCCCAGCATGGTCGTCACCGCCGAGGAGGAAGCCGCTTTCATTGGCAAGAGCCTGGGGCCCGCGCTCGCCGCAGCCGGCCTCAAGACAAAAATCATCAGCTTCGACCACAACTGCGACCACCCGATCTATAGCGAAAACCTCCTGGCCGACCCCGCAGCCGCGCGCTACACCGACGGCTCCGGCTTCCATCTCTACGCGGGCCCCATCACCGCCCTCAGCGCGGTGCACGATGCCTTCCCCACCAAGAACATCTACTTCACCGAGCAGATGGTCGTCCCCCGCCGCCCCCGCCGCAACTTCGGCGGCACCAACGGTCCCGGCAATGCTGCGAACACCGCCGCCGGCAGCACTCCGCCACCCGCTCCACCGCCGGCCCCGCAGCCGATCACGCCAGCCACCCCGGAGATGATCTTCCAGCCCGTCGCTCAATCCGTAGCCCGCCTCACCATCGGAGCGCCCGAGAACTGGAGCCGCAACGTCCTGCTCTGGAACCTCGCCGCCGACCCGCAGAACGGCCCGCACACCGACAACGGCGGCTGCCCCGTCTGCACCGGCGCCCTCACCCTCGACGGCGACAAGGTCACGCGTCTCACCGCCTACTTCGTCGCCGCGCACGCCTCCAAGTTCGTCCCCGCTGGCTCAGTCCGCATCAGCTCCGCCCCACCGGCCGATCCTTCCTACAGCGTCGAACGCAGCTACCGGCCTGCATTGCCCGGCGGTCCTCCACCCGCGCCTCCGGCCGAGCCTTCCGGCACCTTGCCCCATGTCGCTTTCCGCACTCCCAGCAAGGGCCACGTTCTCATCGTGAGCAATCCTTCCACCACCGACCAGCCGGTCCACATCCGCTTCGGCAGCAAGCAAGCCGACACCACCCTGGCCGCAGGTGCAGTCGCCACCTACGTCTGGTAACTCATCGACCGCCCTCACCTTGGTTGTCTTCCTTCGCGAAGCGGAGGATCTGCGTTTCGCCCGTAGCGCCACTACTTTCCTCAGGACGCCCATGCTGAAGCCTCTCCTTCCTCTGCTCGCACTCACTCTGAGCCTCGCAGCGCACGCGCAGTCCTTCTACCCCGAGCGTCTCGTCGACCCCACCGCCGTCTACGTCGATGCCCCCACCACCGACCACGACGCCACGGCCAGCCTCCAGCAAGCCATCGACAAGGTTGCCGACACCACCCACCAGGGCATCGTCTTCCTCCAGTCCGGCCGCTACCGCATCACCCACACGCTTTACGTCTGGCCCGGCGTCCGCGTCATCGGCTACGGAGCCACACGCCCTGTGCTGACGCTGCCTGCCAACACCCCCGGCTACGCCAACGCGCCGGCGTACATGGTCGTCTTCACCGGCGGCCGCACCGGCGAGCGCCGCCGTGGCGGTCTCCAACCCACGCGCCCCATCACGCCCATGCCCTTCGCTGGCAGCGTGCCTCCGCAGACCGGCGTCGTTGACGCCAACCCCGGCACCTTCTACTCCGCCATGAGCAATGTCGACTTCGAGATCGGCGACGGCAACCCGGGCGCTGTCGGCATCCGCTTCCACGTCGCGCAGCACTGCTTCCTCACCCACATGGACTTCCACATCGGCTCCGGCATGGCCGCCCTGCAGGATATAGGCAACGAGGCCGAAGACCTCCATTTCTTCGGCGGCCAGTTCGGTATCGTTACCGGTCGTCCCTCGCCCGGCTGGCAGTTCACCCTGCTCGACTCCACCTTCGAGGGCCAGCGCACCGCCGCCATCAAGGAGCACGAAGCCGGCCTCGCCCTCATCCACGACACCTTCCGCAACGTCCCCGCCGCCATCGACATCGAAGCCCACCACATCGAAGAGCTTTGGCTCGAAAACTCCCGCTTCGAAAACATCTCCGGCCCCGCGATCACCATCAGCGAAGAAACCTCACGCCTCACCGAGATCAACCTCCGCAACGTCGTCTGCCATGGCGTTCCCGCCTTCGCCAAGCTCCGCGAGTCCGGCAAGACGTTCCCTGAAAAAGGCGCAGCTAAAGGCGACACCTACCGCATCGCCTCCTTCACGCAGGGCCTCACCTTCGATGGTGCACAAAACAAGTCCGGCGTCATCACCTCGCATGTAGAACTAGCTGCCATCACGGCCAACGAATCCGACACCAAATCAGCCATCCCCGCGCTGCCCGCCCAGACCGGCTGGGCTAACGCCCACGACCTCGGGGTCAAAGGCGACGGCACAACCGACGACACCGCCGCGCTGCAACAGGCCGTCAACACCCACCGCATTCTCTACCTGCCCAGTGGCCGCTACAAGCTGACCGACACCCTCCGCCTGCGCCCCGACTCCGTCCTCATCGGCCTGCACCCCAGCACCACGCAACTCGACCTGCCCGACAACACCCCCAGCTTTACCGGCGCGGGCGAGCCCAAGGCCCTGCTGCTCGCGCCTGCAGGCGGAGCCACGATCGTCACCGGCATCGGCCTGTGGACCGGCGGCTCGAACAATCTCGCCACCGCTGCCATGTGGTCCTCCGGCAAGGACTCGCTGATGGACGACGTGCGCTTCCTGGGCGGCCACGGCACCAACAACCCCGACGGCTCCCGCATGGACCCCTACAACAGCACCCACTCAGGCGACCCCAACCCGCTCTACAAGTGGGACGCCCAGTACCCCAGCCTCTGGGTCACGAACGGCGGCGGCGGCATCTTCGCTGACATCTGGACGCCCGACACCTTCGCCCAGGCCGGCCTCTACGTTTCGAACACCGCCACCGAGGGCCACGTCTATGAGCTTTCCAGCGAGCACCACGTCCGCAACGAGATCGTCCTGCGCGGCGTCTCCAACTGGGAGCTCGTCGCCCTGCAAACCGAAGAAGAGCGCGGCGAAGGCGGCCGCTGCCTTCCGCTCTCCATCCAGGACTCCCTCAACATCACCGTTGCGGAAATGCACGCCTACCGCGTCGTCAGCAGCAACACGCCGTTCGAGGAAACGATCCGCGTCAACCACTCCGACAACATCGCCTTCCGCAACCTCCACATCTACTCGGACAGTAAGGCCGTCTTCGATGGCTCGGTCAGAGACCTGGATACCGGAAACCCGGAAACTGGCACCCTCAGCCACGAGCTTGAGCTAGCCTCCCTCACCCTGCTCCCCAAGCGCTCTGCGCCTATGACTTCAAAGGCTTGTCATCCTTCGCGAAGCGGAGGATCTGCTTCCTGCCCAGAGCGCGACGACACCCCTGGGAAAAGCACCACACAGCCCAAGCGCCTCGTCACTGGCTTCTTCAACGCTGCAAGCCTCACCGCCGCGCCTGACGGAACGCTCTACTTCGTCGACGGGATGAAGCAGAACATCTACAGCTTTTCGCCCGCCAGCAACAAGCTGAGCGTTGTTTCCGATCGCCCCATCGACCCCGCCAATCTCCTCTTCGACAACGCCGGCAACCTGCTCATCGTCAGCTACACCGGCAAGGGCAGCGTGTACGCAACGCATCCCAACGAAGCGGGCGTCACCATGCATCTCCTCCAGCCGCAACCCGCGACCACACCCATTCCTCCGAACGCCACGCCCGTCCTGCCCATCGACCACTGGCGCTTCGATAACGAGCGCCGCTCCGACATCGGCAGCATTCCGAAACCGTGGCGTTACGTCTCGCCCGACGGCTCCGTCATGCTCCCCGCCGGTGACGACTTCGTCGAAGGCCAGCTCTACTACGGAACGAAAATGGCCGATGTGCTTCGCGCCTTCGCGCTGCGTCGCGCGTCCGTAGGCAGCACGTTCTACGTCAGCGACGAGGGCCAGGAGCGCACCTACGCCGGCACCGTCCAGCCCGACGGATCGCTGAAAGATGTCCGCATCTTCGCCGATCGCGGCGGCGAATCCACCATCACTGGCCCCGACGGCCGCATCTACATCGCCGCTGGCGCGGTCTACATCTACTCGCGCGAAGGCAAGCAGCTAGGCACCATCGAAACACCCGAGCGCCCCACCGCTCTCCTCTTCGGCGGCCCGAACAATCGCACGCTCTACATCCTTACCCGCACATCCCTCTACAGCACTAACCCATCGCAGGCGCACTGAATCTTTGGTCTCCCTTATACAGGCTTCAGCCAGAACTACTACGGGGACGTCATCCTGAGCGCAG
Source organism: uncultured Acidobacteriaceae bacterium (assembly GCA_964236875.1). Classification (GTDB taxonomy): domain Bacteria; phylum Acidobacteriota; class Terriglobia; order Terriglobales; family Acidobacteriaceae; genus Granulicella. The sequence goes on from CAXSHQ010000028.1 coordinate 8,222, forward strand.
CGAAGGATCTCTGTATTTGCCCGCAGCGCCACTACACTTCGAGGGACTCGAGAACAAGCTCTGAGCTACACACCTCAAAGCTCACAGCTCGTTCCCCACATGAACCGGCACCCTCGCGGCGGAACCTGCACGGACCCCTCGTAGCTGCCTCTCCTCGAACCTCGTAGCTGAGTGAAATCCCGACAGCCCGCAAACAACTCACCGTCCCGCAGCCTTAGCCGCGAAGCTCACCGGCACCAGTTCCCCACCTTCCTTGAGCGAGTAGAACCGCCCCACTTGCACATTCGTAAACACTTGTGCAGCCCGGTCCCGCCACTGCACTTCCACTTTGTCGATCACCTCGGCTCTCCCCACCCCAAAGTGCAGTCTTAGATCGCTCTGCGAAAGGTAGCTCCCACCCGACCGCGGCTCCGCCGTCTGCGTCACGCCGCCTGCCGTCACCCGCACCCGCGTATTCAGCGCCAGCCGGTTGCGCGGCGCGCCCTCGAGCTGGATGGTGATCCACGCATTCGCCGGATCGGGTTTCGAGGACAGCACGAGGGGCTCGCCCGTCAGGTTCTCGATCACCACGTCCAGTGCCCCGCGGTTGAACAGGTCGCCCACCGCCAGCCCGCGGCTCACCCTTGGAGCCACAAGCCCCGGCGCGACCTCCGCCGTCGCCTCGCGAAACGTCCCGTCACGCTGGTTCAGGAACACCAGCCCGGGCTCCTTGTAGTGCACGCCCAGCCTGGCGTCGTCGGCCTGCGGATACACATGCCCGTTCACCAGCAGCAGGTCCAGCCAGCCTGCGTTGTTCAGGTCCACAAACGCGTCGCCCCAGCCCACATACGGCACCGTCCCGCGCGCCACCCCGGCCGAGTGCGCCACATCCGTAAAGCTCATTTCGCCGTCGTTGCGATACAGCGTCATGTACTCATCGCTGAAGTGGCTCACCGCCACGCTCATGCGGCCTTTGTTCTCGAAGTCGCCCACCGCCACGCCCATGTTGGCCTGCTCGGAGCCGTCTTCGCTCAGCGCCGTTCCCGCCTCCAGCGCCTTCTCCGCAAAGTGCCCATCGCCTTCGTTATGGAATAGGAAGTTCTGCTGTCCATCGTTGGCCACAAACAGGTCGAGCTTGCCGTCATCGTCGAAGTCCGTCCACACCGTGCCCAGCCCGAAGTAGTGCTGCAAGTTCGCGACGCCCGCAGCAGCCGCCACTTCCGTAAAGGTCCCATCCCCGTTGTTATGGAACAGCGCATCCGTCATCCCCTTCAGCCCGCGCGGCCCGCACTGCACTGCTACATCGTGGTACTTGCACGTCGACTTCGACCCGAACTGCGGCAGGTCGCTCAGGTGAAAGTCGACATAGTGCGGCACAAACAAGTCGAGCCAGCCATCGTTGTCGTAGTCGCCGAACACCACACCCGTGGCCCACGCAGTGTCCTTACCCAAGCCCGCCTTCTCGGTCGCATCGCTGAACGTCCCATCGCCATTGTTCCGGTACAGCTTCACCCCACCGAAGCAGCTCACCACCAGGTCCTGCCGCCCGCTGTTCCACACATCCCCAACCGCAGCGCCCATCGCCCAGCACACAATGCCAAGCCCGGCTTTCTCCGTCACATCCGTGAACGTGCCGTCATGGTTGTTGTGCCACAGCGCACTGCGCGCGCGCTTGCCTTCCAGCGCCATCGCCACGCTTGGCGCATTGGTAAAGAAAATATCCAGCCAACCATCGCCGTCATAGTCGAGCAGCGCCACGCCGCCGCCCATCGACTCTACGATGTAGCGCTGCTCCGGACTTGACAGGTGCTCGAAGTGGATGCCCGTAGAACTCGTGATGTCCACCAACTTCGGACCTGAAGCTTTCACAGGAGCAGCCTTCTGTGCAGCCTGCCCCTGCATACCGATCGCTGCCAGCATCAGCCCCACCACAGACAGCTTCCATCCAACGCGCATTTACTTCGTCTTTCCCAATGCGGGTGTGACCGCCGCTCCATCGGTCCCCGGCGCGCTCAGCTTCATCGTGCTGTACACCTGCTGCAGCTTGTCCTTCACCTGCTTCAGCTTCGTGTAGTCCGCCAACTCGCGCCGGGCATCCTCCGGCCGCTTCAACTTGCGGTACTCCGCGCTCAACCGAAAGTGCGCCAGGATGTTCGACGGATCCTCCTTCACCACCCGCTCCAGCAGAGCCACAGCTGCCTGGTCGTTCGCGGTTTCGCTTTCCACGCGCGCCAGCCCCACCGCCGCATCTTCCCCCTGCGGATTGGCCGTGAGCGCGCTCTCATACAGCTTCCTGGCCTCGGGCCACGCCCCCTTCTCGCTCAGCAAATCCGCCAACCGAACCTGCGCCAGCACATCGCCGGAGTTCCTCTCCAGCGCCGCCCGATACTCCTTCGCCGCTTCCTCGCGTTCGGCGGGCACTGGGGAGTTGCGCAGCGCCTCCGCCAGCTCCAGATGAGTCCCCGGCAGGTTCGGATCGATCGCAATGGCCCGCCGAAAGCCTGCAATCGCACCCGGGAAGTCGCGCACCCGCAGCAGCTCATGGGCAATCGCCTGCTGCATCAGCGCCGACTGCGGCGCCGTCAGCGAAAGGCTCAGCAGCGACTCCCCGGCGAGGTCGGTCGCCGTCCGGTAGCACGCATACAGGATCTCCGGATCCGTGGGCTGCCTGGTCCGCAGCATCTGCGCCGTGTTCGCCGCCGCAGGCAAGTCCCCGGCGCTCGTCTGGAGCTCCACCACCGTCAGGCCTACCTGCCGCGTAAAGCCCGGCTCCTGCAACTGCGGCAGCGCCGTCTTCAGATCGTTCAGCGCGGCCTCCGGCTGCCCCAGCGCCACTTCGCTCATGCCCAGCAGCCCGCGAATCTTGCTCAGGCCCGGCTGCTGCGCGAGCGCCGCGCGCAGGTGCTCCGCCGCCGGCGCAAACTGCTTCCCAAAGTACAGCAGCACGCCCAGATTGCCCTGCGCCTCCGCGTTGGCCGGCTCTGCCCGCACCACCGCTTCGAGCTCCGGAATCGCCTTGTCCGGCTGCCCTGCCTTTAGCGCCGCATTGGCCTTCGCTACGTGCTCGCTGGTAGAAGCGAGCGCCCCGCCTTGCGCTTGTGCCTGTCTTGCCTGTCGATCCCCACCCGCCCGGCTCCCTGTCTGCCCCACCGCCCTCGGACCGAACGATCCCGACAGCACAGCACCCATTAGCATCGAGATGAACGTCGCGTTTGCCCGCATGGCCCCGTTCATTACAGCACTCAGCTCCGCTCGCACGCAAAAGAAAGTGGGGCGAGCGCAAGAAGCGCCCGCCCCCAAGGGTTAGGAGACAACTTAGAAGGAGAACCGTCCGCCGAGCTGGATCACGCGGCCCGCTCCCTGTGTTCCGGTGATCACACCCGACGATCCGGTAAGGCTCGTCGAGGGGTTTGCGAACACCGGGTGGTTGAGAGCGTTGTTGGCGTCGATACGGATTTGCATACGGTACCGGTCTTTGTACAAGTTGAACGTCTTGCCTAGCGAAAGGTCCAAGAACTCGATTCCAGGTCCGTACAGACTGTTCCTGCGGGTGTTGCCGAAGGTTGCAAACGACGGCCCGGCAAATGCCGCCGGTAGTCCTTTACTCGGGGAAGTCGCGGAACCGGAGAGCACCAGGCCGGACGTTGGATCGATGATGTTCGGGTTGTACCAGAGGAAGCGGCTCCGCTGACCCTTGGGAAGCGCCGGGTTTCCGATGTAGTTCGGGTACAGGTTGCCGGAACCCGCGTAGGACTGTGACACGGACGATGGCACCGTCACGGTGAACGGCGTGCCGCTCTGCAGCACGAAGTTCGTGGAAAGCTGCCACCCGCCGATCACCTCGTCGACGATGTTGTTCTTGTTGAAGAACATCTGCCCATGGCCGAACGGCAACACGTAGCTAGCCGTGCCTTTGAAGGCATTGCGCGTATCGAAGTTGGACGGTCCATAGTTCGCCGCTACATCATTCGAGTTCTGATAGGTGGTTGTGCCGTTGCGGCTGCCCCAGGCTGAGGAATCATACTCATCCAGGAACTTGGACCACACATAGCTCACCTGGAAAGTGATGCCCTTGGTGAGGCGGCGGTTGAACGTCGCCTGCATTGAGTTGTAGTTCGCGTCCGCGTTGTAGGTGCTTCCCGAGATGCTCGTGTACTGCGGGTAGGGGCGGAACTGCTGATCGACCACGGCCAGCTTTCCGACAGGTACCTGGTTAATATCCCGATTGAAGTTCAGGTTGAAGGAACGGCTGCCGACGTACGCCAGCGACGCCGACATATTCGACCCGATCTGCCGTTCCATCGTGATGTTGTACTGCTGGATCTTCGCCGGCGGTGTGGTCTGGTCGGTGTAGTTCAAGCTCGTGCCGTTGTATCCCGCGTTGCTCTGCGTAACGCCGATGTACGTGAAGTTGTTCGAGGTGGACAGCTTGCCGACGGAAGTCAATCCATTGGTGGTGTCCGACGTCGTGCCCTTGTTGCCGAATGCATTGCCTTCGTAGTACCCGTAGGTGTCTAGGCTCCACAGATACGCGTACAGGCCATACCCGCCGCGGATGACCATGCCGGGATGGATCTGCCACGCGAAGCCTACACGCGGCAGCACCGTGTCGTACACGTTGTCCTGCAGCTGCGTGCGGCCGTGGGCCTTGGTGGAGGCGTACCATACGCCGCCCATCGTGCCGGTCGCATCGTTCGGCACCAGCGGATCGAAGGTGCGCTGGTTACCCTTGTTGTCGCTCCAGCCTTGCATGACTTGGTAGCGCAGTCCAAGGTTCACCGTCAGGTTCGGCTTGATCTTCCAGTCATCCTGGAAGAACATCTGCGGTGCCTTCTGGCGGCCGGCGAACTCCGGCGTGTTGTTATAGCCGACGCTGTTGAGAGCACCCAGCAGGAAGTCTGCATACGAATTTCCGGATGTCTTGATCACTCCCGAGCCGTTTGTCTGTTTCGTGCCTACGCAGTAGGTGCAGCTTGAGTACGTGCCCGTAAACGCATACGTGCCGACGTTTACGTTGCCCCACGCCGTCGAGTTGTCCTGCAGGATCAGGTACTCGCCGCCGAAGTGCATGACGTGCTTGCCACGGATCATGGTCACCACGTCCGACGGATCGTAATCGTGCTCCTTGTAGACCGCGTTAGAGACACCGCCTGCGTACACCGCGTTGTAGCTGCTGATGTTGATCGAAGGCAGGCTGTCGCCCTTCAGGCTTGGAATGCCGAGCGATGGCCCCAGTCCGGTCCCCAGGCTCACCGGAATGTAGAAGTTGAGCTGGTTGGTGTAGCCGAAACGCGCTTCGTTGATGGTCCGGTTGCTGATGTTCCACACATCGGTGATCTGCGCGTTATAGCCATCCACATCGCCGTTATACGCACCGACTAGGGGAGAATCCGGAAACTGGCCTGGGAAAAAGGCCGGATTGTCGTGCTGCGTCACCGAAGCTGTAATGCGGTTCTTCGAGGTCAGGTCGTAGTCGGCGCGCCCGAAATACTTGCGGAACGGATTGGAGCCGCGCGTGGTGTAGTAATAATTGCTGCTCGTGATACCTGCCGAATTGGTGGTAGTGATGCTCGGAGTGTTGATGTTCGGCAGCGGGATCAGCTTCTGGATGTTGAGCGCCACGGGATCGAGCGGACCGTAGCTGGTAAGGAGGTTGCCGGCAATAGCGGGACGGTCGATACCCGTTTGCATTTTGCCGTTTGCGTCGACGTACGTCCGTAAAGTTCCCGTGACCGGTGCATAGAGCTGGTTGTTCGTGCCGTTTTGCAGGAAAGCCGAGAAATCGCCGTTGCGCATGGCCTGCGTCGGCACCGACTGGTACCCGCTGGATGCGCTCTTGTTAATCGTCTGGTCGTAGTCGAAAAAGAAAAACAGCTTGTCCTTCAGCGCCGGTCCGCCCACGGAACCGCCGAAGTTGTGGTAACGCACATAAGGCTTGGTGCCGGTCACTGCGAAGAAATTGCGCGCGTTGAACGCATCGTTCTGCGCATACTCGTACAGCGTTCCGTGGAACTGGTTGCTACCACCCTTGGTGATCTGGTTGAAGATCGCGCCGCCGATTCCGTACTGCGCGGAGAACGCATTGGTGTTGATCTGTACTTCCTGCACCGTCTCGAAGATCGCCACATCGGCGTTTCCCGAGTGCGACAGCGTTGACGAAGCGCCGTCAGCCATCACCGAGTTATAGGGCAGGTTGCCGTTGATCGAAAGCGCCTGGCCCGTCGCTGAGCCGTACGACGCTGTTCCCGTCGCGCCTGGAATTTCGCGCACGAAGTTCTGCCAGTCCTGGCCCACGTTGGGCCGCTTCTGCATCTCCCTGGCTTCCAGAATCGTCGACTGCTCGCCGCTTTCCGTCTTGATCAGCGGCACGTCCGTGGTCACCACCACTTCCTGGTTCACCGTGCCCGGGCTCAGCTTGCCGTCGATCGTGATGATGCCCACCTGCAGGTTCACCGACGACCGAATAAACGGCGCAAAGCCGTCCTTCTCGAACGTGATGCGGTAGTTGCCGGTCACGATCGGACCGGTGTCGTAAAGCCCCGTTTTGTTGGAGTGATACACCTTCGTCACTCCTTTGTCGTTGTCCAGCACCGTGACCGTCGCATCCGGGAGAATGGCCCCGGTCTGGTCCATGACTGTTCCGCGGATGTCACCGGAATTCGTGCTCTGCGCGTGAGCCGGGCTCGTGATTGCAATCGAACAGACGGCAATGGCCAGAAGTCCGCGAAGGATATTTCTCATAACGCCTCCAAAGAGTGCAGGGCAACGCCGATTCGAAAACAATCGTTTGTCTTGTACGGCTGTTGACGTGCGGCACCCATTCAACCGCTATGAACTCACTTCTGTCAAGTCGATTCTTCGCCGGGGTCGACTTTCTGGGTACGCCCCCTCTCGGCGAGACCCACCCTGCCTCCCGGTTCGACTACGCAACTTGTCGGAACGCGACGTATTCCCGGCCCAGGTAGAGCCTGTACTCGCCCGCCTTGCCGCCTGCCACGACCTGAAGCGGTCGCGGCCGCTTCATCCCCGCGTCATTCCCGAGCGGCGCCTCAAGCACGTTCGACCCGCCCAGATTCATGATCACCGCGTGACCGCCGACAAAGCCGCCGCCATACGCACCCGGCTCCAGCCGCTTGCCGCCGATCTCCACCGCGACGCTGGTCATCACGTAGAACTGGTACCGCTCGCGGATGCCCGACGAATACCCGCTCGCATCCACCATCACGAACTCCGTCACCTTGCCTTCAACCGCCTGCACGCCGCCGCTATTGCGAACCTGTGTCGTGGCCAGCTTGCCGGCAAAGAACACGCTCGCTGGAGTCAGCTCTTCCAGCCGCGGCTGCAGTAGCACCTGGACCACGCCGCCTCCCGGGGTCTGCGCCGGCATCGGCTTCTGGACAGGGGTGGCAACAGCGAACAGCAACAGCGCGCAAAGGGTTGGAACGTACATGGCGAAATCCTCGCCCCGAAGTCTAGCAGCCGTGAGCGTGCGCGTGTCTTCCACCTGCCGCTTCAGCGCAGTCTGCGGAAATCCGCGCTACCTGCGTTCCTGCTTTTCCCTGGCCGCCACGCCCGTCGACTCCCGCACCACCAACTCCGGCTTCACCGCGATCTCCCCGTCCGCCGGCTTGCCCGTCTGCAGCCGCTTCAGCAGCACCTGAGCCGCCATTTCGCCCATCTGCTGCAACGGCTGATGAATCGTCGTGATCGACGGCGTGGCAAAGCTCGCCACGCGGATGTCGTCGAACCCCACCACCGAGATGTCTTCCGGGACCCGCAACCCTGCGTCGTGAATCGCTTTGATCGCTCCCAACGCGGCGATATCGTTGAAGCACACAATCGCGGTAAACGTCTGCCGCTTCGGCAAGAGCCTCCGCACCAGCGAGTACGCCAGCTCCGGCGAGGTCAGGTTCTCCTCCATCTCCAGCACCAGCTCTTTCGGGATGCACACCCCCGCCCTGCCCGCCGCGTCCGAGGTCGCTTTCCAGCGCGTTTCCGAGTCCGAGCTGGCCGGCTGCCCTTTGATCACCGCAATGTGCCGATGCCCCTGCTCATGAAGGTGCTGGAGCGTCAGCTCCCCCGCCACATCATGGTCCAGCACGATGTTGGTCACGTCGGGAATGCTCTCGTGCCCCGCCACCGCCACGGTCGGCACATGCAGCGACTCCCGGAGATGCGTGTCGATCGCAATGAACCCATCCGCGCCGCGCGAAAGCAGCATCTGCGTGTACTCCGCGATGCGCGCCGGGTCGTGCCGGTGCTGCGCAATCAGGTACGAGTAGCCGTTCTTCTCCAGCTCATCGGCCACGCCGCCCAGCACCTGCGCGTGATATTCCTCGCCCACCATGGGCAGCAGCACGCCGATGGTCTGCGTCTCTTGCCGCCGCAACGACCGCGCCAGCAGGCTCGGCCGGTAGCCCATCTGCTCGGCCGCCTCGCGAATGCGCTCCCGTGTCGGCTCGGAGATCGACCGCCCCGGCACATTGTTCAGCACCACCGACACCGTCGAAGGCGACACGCCCAGATGCTGTGCCAGCTCCTTCAGGCTCACCGGAGCCCGCCGCGGCTGCGCATTCCCTGCAGGCACCTGTGTGGGCTTGGATTTCTTCGATACTGGCAAGCAGCTCCTCGACTCCTGATCATTCTTTCAGGTCGCGACGTTCGGCGGAACAGCATTCTTCTCGCGCCAGCATTCCGGGAGCCCATCCGTGGCGTGCCTCCACGCTATCCTTTCTCTGCATACCGGAGAAACTCTTGTCCGCCTCGATCCCCACCACGCACCAGGATTACGACTCCGTCCTCGCCGACATTGTCGATTACGTCGCCACCTACGAAATCACAAGCGAGCTGGCCTACACCACCGCCCGCCACTGCCTCATCGACACCCTGGGCTGCGGCCTCGAAGCGCTCGAATACCCCGCCTGCACCAAGCTCCTCGGCCCTGTCGTGCAGGGCACCGTCGTCCCCAACGGCGCAAAAGTCCCCGGCACGCAGTTCCAGCTCGACCCCGTCCACGCGGCCTTCAACATCGGCGCCATGATCCGCTGGCTAGACTTCAACGACACCTGGCTCGCCGCCGAGTGGGGCCACCCTTCCGACAACCTCGGCGGCATCCTCGCCACCGCCGACTGGCTCTCCCGCACCGCCGTCGCCGCAGGCAAGCCGCCGCTGCTCATGCGCGATGTCCTCACCGCCATGATCAAGGCGCATGAAATCCAGGGCTGCCTGGCGCTCGAAAACTCCTTCAACCGCGCCGGTCTCGACCACGTCGTGCTGGTCAAGGTCGCCACCACTGCCGTCGTCTCACACCTGCTCGGCCTCTCTCGCGACGAATCGCTCGCCGCCCTCTCGCTCGCCTGGGTTGACGGCCAAAGCCTCCGTACCTACCGCCACGCACCCAACACCGGCTCGCGCAAAAGCTGGGCCGCCGGCGACGCCACCAGCCGCGGCGTGCGCCTCGCCCTTATCGCGCGCACCGGCGAAATGGGCGTGCCTACAGTCCTTACGGCGAAGGGTTGGGGTTTCTACGACGTCAGCTTCAAAGGGCAGCCCTTCCGCTTCCAGCGCCCCTACGGCTCCTACGTCATGGAGAACGTGCTCTTCAAGATCAGCTTCCCCGCAGAGTTTCACTCGCAAACCGCGGTCGAATGCGCCATGCTGCTCCACAGCAAGCTGCGCGCGCTAGGCCGCACGGCGTCGGACATCGACTCGCTCCTCATCCGCACCCACGAAGCCTGCATCCGCATCATCGACAAGACCGGCCCGCTCACCAACCCCGCCGACCGCGATCACTGCATCCAGTACATGATCGCCATCCCGCTGCTCTTCGGCCGCCTCACCGCCGAGGACTACGAAGACACCGTCGCCTCCGACGAGCGCATCGACGTCCTTCGCGCCCGCATGCGCACCGAAGAAGTCCCTCAGTTCACGCGCGACTACCACGACCCCGAAAAGCGTTCCATCGCCAACAGCCTCGTCCTCAAGCTCACCGATGGCACCACGCTCGAAGAAACCGTCGAGTACCCCATCGGCCACAAGCGTCGCCGCGCCGACGGCATCCCGCTCCTCGAAGCGAAGTTCAAAAAGAACTTAACCCGCCGCTTCCCCACCAGGCAGCAGCACCGCATCCTCGCCGCCTCGCAAGACCAGCAAACCCTGGAGCAAACACCCGTCCACGAGTACGTGGACCTCTACGTCATCTAAAGGTTCATAAAGTAAGTGCCATCGCAACTTTCGCGATCGCCCGGTTGTTTCCGTCCGAAACAGCCTGGTCATGAAGCTTCTTGAAGAGCCCCTCTGCTGCCAGGACCTTGGCCTTGCGGACTCCTGGAACGTTCGGCAGCTCACGTATCTTCGTAATGCCTGCCGCGCCCGCGAAGTAAACGCCCGCCGACATGCCCTGTACGTTCTGGCTGGTCGTTCCAGTTGCCACACCATGGAATTCGACGAAGCCCATCACATCGCCCCAGCTGTTGGTCATGTCTTCGAAAAAGCTGTCTCCTGTCGCTCGAATCCCAGCGACAAGATCAGGGTCGCGCGCGCTGTCGAAGCCTGCGTCGATCAACGCAACGTAAGCCAGCTTCATCTTGGCCTGCAGGGTCACGGCGAGTCTGGCCGCGTTCTTTCCCCCGATACTGCTTCCCGTCACCACGGTCTTGCCGCCGGGTCCGCTGAGAGCCCTTACTTCATCCACTTTCTTCGCAATGGCCGCTACAGGATCGCGTGGCGTGGGGGCTCCGAAAAAGCTGATGGCGCGCAGCTCACGCTCCTGCTTGTACCTGTCTGTCTCGATCTGCGCGCGCACAAAGGCTATGTTGCCGAACACATCGTCCGTCGTCTCCTTTCCGGATACAGCACTGGCTGGATTCGCCCCATGGATCTGAATCAAGATGTCGATGGGCTTCCTTGTGTCCTCGGCAGGCGCCGGGGGCACGACAGGTGCACTCTCCAGATTCTTCATCTCGGAATCCAGTCTCGCCAACGTCATGCGGCCCACGATGTTATCCAGTTGCTGCCCCGCACGAACGATCCCGTTCACGCCTTTGTAGGCGATCACGGCCGCAGCCGTGGAGTCTCCGAAAACGTTCGGAGGGTCGGTGATCGGCTTCATGCCGGGAGTGCCGGGCGTTGCCTTGCGCAGCGCGTCTTTGATCACCTCGTTGGCTTCACTGGGCGGACTGAACTTGCCGATGTGGGCGCCGTCCGAGCGCAGAACGGAGGTTAGTCTCGTCTTCACAGCCGCGCTTGCACTCGTGAAGTGAGCAGATTCCAGGTTGTCTTTGGTTGGGGGGTTCGGTAGTGGCATCGTGATGTTCCTCTACGCTGTTAGCGTGATGGGCAGCACGAACGGGCCATGGAGCGTACACAATCTTTTGCGCGGTGACACAAATCGGTGTCGCGCAACGACTCTGCGTGCACGTAGCCGACCTTTATGTCATCCAGCCGCAGCAACCGCGAGTGGTCTAGTCGGGCGTGGGCTTCTCAACGTGGTCGATCACGATCGTGTCCAGCGGAGCCGTCAACGGCACCAGCTTGAACCCCAGCGTTTCCAGATCCCACGGTGAGGCTTCTTCCGGGTCGCCCGCGGCTTGCCCCGCCGTGTCCCGCCGGCTCAGCGCAAAAGGTGTATCGCCCTGAAAGACCGGTTTTATCTACGATAGGCCGGGCAGAAAAGTTGGAGATGTTCGCCGTGAACTCCGCCATGGTGATGGCCACATACGTCACGGTGCGACCTCCCTTTTGCTGAATCGGCACCATCTTGCCGCCCGTGGGGAGCGCAATCGCATTCTGCGGCTCTGGCTGATTCGGGTCCACCGCCTGCATCGCGGGTGCTCCCTTGCGCGGGACCAGATCGTACACGGGAACGTTCCGTGGCGCATGGTGCACTTCCAGCCTGCATCGCTCCTCAAGAGCCTTTCGCACCATCTGCTGCATCATCGGCAGGTCCGGCCCTTGCCGCTGCCACGCAGACACGTCGTCCGGCATAACCTTGCCGACAACGTCGTAGAGCTCGCTCTTCAGCCACGCCGGTGCGTTCACGATTCTTTCGCGCGTGCCCGGCGTCAAGAAGCCTTTGGACGAGTAGAACGCCAGGACGACGGACGTCAACAGCGGTTCATGCAGCGCCTTATAGAGATCGGTCCCCTTCCACTGGATCATCCTCGGGGAGTTCGGTCCGCTTGGCTTGATCGACACCACCTCGAATGTCGGTGACACCGGGGCGGCTGCCTTCGGTGGCTCGGCGACACTCGCCGAAGTCTGCGCGGAACCGCTCCCGGCACACCCAAACAACATCATGAGCACCCCAAACCACACTCCTGCGTTGATCCACACGGAACATTTGCGCACGGCTCTTTCCTGCATGACTGCCCATCCTAAACTTCTCTTCCGGGTACGCGTACACTTCTCTCGCAGCTTCGAACTCTTTCTTGACTTCCACCTCCGCCAGTACGTTCCGAGACCATCCCACGCTCCGCCGCCGCTTCGTCTATCTCCTTCCGGCGACGTTCATCACCTACAGCCTGGCCTATCTCGACCGCTCCAACTTCGGCTTCGGCGCGGCCGCCGGCCTCGCGCAAACCCTGCACATAACCGGGTCCGAGCTCTCGCTCCTCAGCGCGCTCTTCTTCCTCGGCTACTTCGGCTTCCAGGTTCCCGGCGCGATGGTTGCGCGGCGCTTCGGCATCGGCCGTCTTGTCTTCATTTGTCTTGTCTGCTGGGGAATCCTCGCGTCCCTTACCGGCATCGTGCAACGCTTCTGGCTGCTTGCGCTCATCCGGTTCGGGCTTGGCGTGGCCGAAAGTGTGGTCTTTCCCGTTATCCTGCTGCTGCTCACGCGCTGGTTCACCCGCTCCGAACGCTCCCGATCCAACACCATCCTGATGCTCGGCAACCCCGTCACCGTGCTCTGGATGTCGGCCCTCACCGGCTTCCTGATCGACCGCATCGGCTGGCAGCGTACCTTCCTCTGGGAAGGCGCTCCCGCGATCCTCTGGGCCTTCGTCTGGTTGGCGCTCGTCCGCGACCATCCCCGCGATGCCACATGGCTTGCCCCCGAAGCCGTCGCCGCCCTCGAAGCCCGCCTGGCTGAGGACCAGAAGCACCTGAGCCCCACCACGACGACTCGCGCCATCCTGCTTCGACCGGATGTGCTCCTCCTTTCGCTCAACTACTTCTGCTGGAGCCTGGGCATCTACGGCTTTGTCCTTTGGCTGCCCACCATCGTCCGCCAGGCCTCCAGCGTTCACGCGGAGCTCCCGCGCAGCATGACCTCCACCGGCCTGCTCACCGCGCTCCCATACGCCTTCGCCGTCTGCTGCATGCTCACCGTCTCGTACATCTCCGACCGCACGCTTCGCCGCCGCACGCTCGTCTGGCCGGCACTGCTGGTCGCCGGCGTTGGCCTGCTCGCCGCCTGCTTCTTCTCCGGCCGCAGCTTCCCCCTGGCCTTCGCCGGCATGACCTTCGCGGCCGCAGGCATGTACGCGCCCTATGGCCCCTACTTCGCCTTCATCGCCGAGCGCGTCGGCGCGCACGCCGTCGGCGAAGCCATGGCCCTGGTCAACTCCTGCGGCGCGCTCGGTGGCTTCGCCGGCAGCTACCTCGTCGGCTGGCTCCAATCCGCCACCGGC
>CAXSHQ010000028.1:21894-22304 GCA_964236875.1 uncultured Acidobacteriaceae bacterium
TGCTGATGGCCGTCGCCGTCCTGGCCGCGTCCGTCATCATGGTCTTGAGCCCGCTCCGCCAGCCGGCTACGGAGCCCGCCTCACACCTCGCATGACTCCCACCGTCTCCCTCGCCTCCGTCCTCGACGACCAGCTCGACTTCGCCGCTGTCCGCACCCACGCGCCCGGCCCGGAGGGCCAGCTCCCGATCACCCCGGAGATGCTCCTCACGCAGGCCTCCGGCCATCTCTTCGGCCTCACCCAGAACGTCTACCTGGTCTTCACCGCCACCGCGTTCTCCCTGCTGGGCCTGCGTCAGCTGTACTTCCTGATCGACGGGCTGCTGGACCGGCTGGTCTACCTGTCCTACGGGCTGGCGGCGATCCTCGCGCTGATCGGGGTCAAGCTGGTGCTGCACGCCATGCACCAGA
>CAXSHQ010000029.1:0-9071 GCA_964236875.1 uncultured Acidobacteriaceae bacterium
AACCGCACTCGCCTGCGCTTGGCTCAGACTCCAGCTATATGTCGATACTGCCTAGAACTGGTACCTGCCGGCGAACTGTATTGCCCGAGGATCGTGTGCGGAGCGGATCAAGCCAAACTCCGGATTGATGTGTACGCCATCGTTGGAAAGCTCGCTGATCGGGTTGTAGAAGTTCGCACGGTTGAAGACATTGAAGCCCTCCGCCCGCAGGATGATGACCTGCCGCTCACCCAGCGAGAACGTCCGCTGCAAAGCGAAATCCTGGCTGATGTAGATCGGGCCGCTCCAGCCGTTGCGCGGACTGTTCCCCACGCAAGCTCCCGGACTCGACGTGCTGCTGTACAGGGTGGGCTGCGCATAAAGGCTCGGGCAGCTCGTGTTTGCGGACACGGACGCAAGATTGTTTCTGCTGACACCGCTGAAGTACGAGGCCGGATTGCCCGTCGTCTTGATCGACGATACCTGCGGCACATTGATGCGTTGCGTCACCTGCCCATAGGCGGGACCCGAGAAGATGGTGAAGGGCTGGCCGCTCTGCGCCGTGAAGATACCCGAAAAGATGAAGTGATTTGCCCATTTGCGGTTGCCGAAGTTCGGTGCATACACAAAGTCGGCCACGCCGCGGCTCCGCACGTCGAAGTCCGAGCGCCCGTAATCGCCGCCACCGGACGAAGTAGAGAACCCCAGGGGGTTCTGCGGCAGGTTGTACTGGCTCGTCTCCGTCGCCCGCGTACCCGTCGTGGTGAGCGCCGAGGTCACCGGGTTGAACGTAGGAATGTTCGCGCTCTGGATCACCTGCAGCGCCAGTGAAGAGAGGCCATTGCTGGTGGGCGCCAGCTGGTTGAAGCGTGCCGAGTTCGAGTTCGGGTTTGAGAGCGAGTTCGCGCCCAGCGAGAACGCCAGAGGATTGCCAAGCCCGAACAGCTGCCGACCAAACAGCTGCGAGAATAGCGCGTCGGTAGAACGGGGGAAAACACTGCTCGCGATGTCGTCCAGCGACTTGGATAGCGTGAACGCCGCATGCAGCGAAAGCCCGTGGTACTGTTCGCTGCGCACTCGCAGGACCACGGAGTGGTAGCTCGACGCGCCGATGTTGGATTCGGTGAACACCGGGAAGAAGGTCGTGTTGTTGCAAACCCCCCGCGGCGCCGTGGACGAGCCGCCCTGCGTGCAGTAAAACTCGTTGGTGTAGTTGCTGTCGTAGATCAGCGGAAGCGCATGGTTCACCGAGCCCACATACGCGATCTCAGCCGCCCAGGAAGGCCCCAGGGTCTGCTGGTAGCTGGCCGTGAACTGGACGCTGTAGGGCGTAGAGAGATGCGCGATATCGCGCTCATAAAGGATGTTTCCACCGCTCGCCGCCTGGTAGTTCTGGAACGTTGCAGTGTCCCTGGCGTTCAACCCGCCGAAGTTCAATGTGTGGAGTCCAAAACCGCACTGCGTCTGCGTCGTTCCACACGCCGCCGAATAGAAGTTTTGGCCATAGATCGCACTTGGGTTGCTGACGTTATAGGGGTTAGGCCGGTTCTTCAGCAGCATCTCGTTGTACTGCGCCGGCAGATGATCGTCATACAGGCCGATCGACGCACGGATCACCCGGTGAGCCTTGCTGTCTGGCTGATATGCCAACCCGAAATGCCCCATTACATTGCGTTTGTTGCTGGGCAGCGCAAAGGTGCCGTTCGGCGTGCAACTCCAGCCGCTCGTAAACGTGATGCGCCGGTTACCGTAGAGAGAGTCCAGCGAGGTCGCATCTTGCCCGCCGCACTGGTAGTTGAAGCCGTCGAACGTACCGCGTCCTCCCTGCCGAACCAGCCCTTGATAGCTGTTGTTGTAGTTCCACAAGCGGCCGAGCGTGTCCAGTGGTTCCCCAAAGAACTGATACCGGAAGCCGGCGCTCAGTGTCAGGCGCGGTGTGGGTTGAAACTTGTGCTCGGCGAAAATGCCGAAGCTCGAGCTGCGCAGGTCGCCCGCGTATCCGGTCGGCTGGCGAAGCTCGTAATCGAAGGAAGGATTCTTGAACGCGACACCGATGCCGCAGGAAACACACGTCTCGCTGTCGCTGGTGAACTCGCCGATGTTGTTGGAAACCACCAGGCCACGCGCCAGCCCGCCGTCATAGCTGTAGTTCTGCTGGTAGCGGTAGTCTCCGCCCACCATCAACGTGTTGCGCCCACCCAGGTGCAAGCTAAGCAGGTCGGAGAAGAACGCCTCCGTGTCGCGATGCTTGGACGGAGCCTCCAGCGGAGCGCCAATGCGCGCCATCGGAAACTGGCCGTCCAGCGACGGGGTTATCGGCGAGGGCGAGACCTGTCGGACCACGCAGCCACGGTCGACCGTGCCGTTGGTGCAAGGATTCCAGAACGAGTCGTACCATCCGCCCATCACACCGGCCGTTCCGGGCACCGCGCCTGTGGTCCGCGTGTCGATCCCGCTGATGGCGAAGGTGCTCAGGCTGCCTGCGGGCAGGCCCAGCGCCGATCCGTTGAAACCTCGGTCCTGCGCCACTTCGTCCACGCGAAACTGTGTAAACCCAATGTTGGCCGTGTTGATGCTCTGCCCGAACGGATAGGTGTGCGTCATCGCCGTGCTCTGGTTCTGCGCTTTCCGGTTGGCTCCGTTGCCCGGATAGCTCCCGCCGGCCGGCAGGGTGTCGTCATGTAGCTGGTCGATCAACTGCCCCGTGTAGCGGAAAGCCACCGTCCCCAGCTTGCCCAGCGAAACTTCAGGCCGGAAGTGCAGGTTGTGAACGTGCGTATAGTTCGGCGCATATCCCCGATAGAAGCCGAAGATCCCCGCGCCCGTCCCTGCTGCAACGCCGCTGCCGGTCTGCCCTACGTTCGGTGCCGGCAACACACCGAGCAGCCCCCGTGCCGTATTCCCATCGGCGTTCGCCACACCTGGAGCATCCAGGCCCGTCGCCACCCGCTCGAAGATCGGTGTGGGGTTGTTGATCCGCGTGCCTTCGTAGCTCACGAACAGGAAGAGCCTGTCGTTGGCGAGCAGAGGCCCACCCGTGCTGACGCCGAACTGCTGTGACGTAATGGGGTACTTGTTGTTGCCGCCCGTTCCGAGGAGCCCCCCGGGGTCGAACGCACCCGCCCGGCAGAGCGCCGTAGAGCAGTTGTTGATCGCGGCCACCGTCCCCGCGCTCACGTTGGGGTTCGCAGCAACCTGCGAGCCCGGCGACACCAGCTTGTAGAGCTGGTTATAGCGCTGCGGCGCGTAACCGGTGTATACGCCCGGCACCGAGATGATGTCGTGGTTCGCGGCGCTCACGTTGTCCCCGGCGCCGTCAGAAGCCGTAGCAGCCGCCTTCGCGAAGGTCGTCGTGGAGTACACCGAGACCGGAGAGTTGGCATTCAGCGCATCGTGGTTTATGTAGTCGAACGCGCTGCCATGCCAGCTCTTGCCGCCGCTGGCCGCATTGCCGCGGCTGGTCACCACGTCTACAACGCCACCGGACGCCTGCCCATACCGCATGTCCGGCGCCGCATAGATAACGCGGAACTCTTGCACGGCCTCGTTGATCTGAAAAGGAATGGCTTGATTGTTACTCGAAGCCACATTGTCAACACCGTCCAAGAGGAAGTTGGTCGACGTAGGCTGCGATCCCGCGATGCTGAAGCCAGCCTGCTGCAGCGGCGAGCCCTGCGGCACATCATGCACGCCCGGCTGTATGAGCCCCAGCGCCAAAAAAGTGCGGTTATACAGCGGAAGCACACGAAGCTGCTGGTTGGAGATGTTCGCACCGAGCGAAACGTCAAGATCATTCTGGATCAGTCCACCTGATTTCACGGCGCGGTCGGCCAGAACGCCTTTTGATATATCCAATGCGGGCAACTCCGTGTGCGGCTGGTCCGGCAGCACCTCGAACGATGGGTCTGTCGCTAGGAGTTTGCCCGTCACGTCATACACAGCCACCGCATAGTCCCTGCCTGCAGGCACCTCATCGAAGCTGTACTTTCCTTCAGCATTGGTCTGCTGTATCAGGTCGACAGATGGCTTCCGCGCTTTGTTCACCAAGTGAACGGTCACGCTCGCTACAGGCTTAAACTGGTTGCCGTTGATGACGGTGCCGTCCACCAGAGACTGACCGAAAGCGGCAGGACCGCAGACTAACAGTGCAACCACAATGAACTTCAACAGACGATTCATAACCATCCTTCGGATTGCAACTCCACTTCGGGCATCAAGTTCGAAACGATTTGACTGCCGGCGCACAGAGCTCTTGCACTTTTCAAGCGCAGCAGTTCCTGGCGATGCAGTCTGGTCCCGACAAGCTTACTTACAAATGAATTCACTCAAAGTACTGCCCGGCCCGTACCGACGAATTCGCAAAACGCCACAGGCAGCTCGGCACCTGCTTGGACGTGCTTCACATTCCTGCATGCTGCCATGCATCGAGAATCTTCTCGGACACATACTTCGGCACCGGCTGATACCCGGCAGCACGGGCTTGTTTGAAATAGCCTTGGGCCTGCGCCCGACGACTGGATTGCCGGCCGGGTGCTTCCAGCAACGCGCGTGCCTGGGCCGTCGCCCCGAGATAGAAATATGCGACGCCCTTCTTCTTCGCACTGTCCGCACCGATGTAGCGATTCAAATCCGATTCGGCATCTTCGAAGCTGGACGCGTAGAAAGCTACGATGGCATCGCGCAATGTCTTTTCCAGCTTCACTGGATCCCGATTCACGATTTCGGCCAGCTGCTTCTCCACGTCAGCCAGACGCGCCTTGGCGTCCATGTCCTTGGTATCCAGTTGCACCACCTGTTTCAGCGCCCGCTCCGCGCCTTCCAGATCTTTGCGGCCCATCGATCCATTGAACGCGTCCATCAACTTCTTCTTCTTCTCTTCCGGAGTTTCAACCTTGGGTGTGGTCGGCGCCACTGGTGGCACATTCCTGGCTACGGGCCCGGGCGGCGGCGACACCGGTCCAGGTGTTGGCGGCGGCGGTTTTGCCGCACTCGCCATCTGCTGACCTAAACGGGCGATTCTCCCACTGAGGTCATCGGCTGAAACGTGAGAATTGATGCGCTGCGCTGCTTCATAGGAGGAGAGAGCTGCTTGGTACTGATTGGCTTCTTCCGCACGCCGTCCGGCGCTCACAGAGCTGTAATAGTTCTCGATGTCCGCCAGCATGTGGTTCGCGGTCGATTTGATGTTCGCCTCAGTGACCCCCTGCGCGGCGGTCTTTGCCGCAGCCAAATTACCAGCGTCGAACGCGTTCTGGGCCTGCCCCATCAGGGCAAGGCTCGGGTCGGGCTTGGAGGGTACCACCGGCGGCGTGACAGCGGGCTGAGAGCCCCCATTCAGCTTCGCAAGCAGTTGCTGCGCCTGCTGATAGAGTTCGGGATCTAGTTTCGTGACATACTTCGCATACCGTTTGGCGCCATCCATCTTGCCGGCGTCAAAGTCGTCCTGGGCCGTCTTCAGGTAGTTGCGATCTGAGTCGATCTTCGTTCGTTTGGCTGTATTGCAGGTGTTTCTGTATTCCTGATTCTTCGGTGCCATATCAGCCGCTCGGCACAACATCTCTACCGCCTTCACCTGATCCGGCTCGGCGAGCGCCTGCTGCTCCAGTTCCTTGGCAGCTTTCTCCTGCGCCCGCACTCCAATGGCGGTCAGCAGCAGCACCGTTCCCACGACAACTCGAAACCAGGAGCGTCTCATTTTGCACCCGCTAGAATCTCATCGATCTGCGTGTCGCCAACGGCTGCGGTGGGTGCGGTGCACGGCTGTTCTGCGCTCGCAGGGCACGTCTGCTTTTGTTCGCTCCCATCCAAGGCCTTGAACACCACCGTGTAGCTTCCATCCGCAAGGCCATCTACTCGCAGCGGCGTCATGTGCGACCCCGCGCCGAGCGGCACCTTCTTTCCATCGCTGCCTGTAACGCTCACCACCTCCGCGTATGGCGACGCATTGAGTTCCAGGTAGCTGGTTGTCGGGGCAGCGGTACCACCCGTTCCCTTTCCGCGCAGCGTGAAGAACAGGATGCCGCCAATAACCACCAGCACCACCGCCGCAATCGCGGCAATCATCATCGTGCTTGGACCCTTCGCCTGCACGATGATCGGCATAGTGCCGGTCGCCCCAACCTTCACCTTGGCGAGCGCCGCTGCCTCCTGCGCTAGACGGTTCCAGTCCGCACGGCAATTTGCGTCGGCAAGCTCCAGCACCTCCGCCGAGCGCTGAAGCTCCTCCAGAGCCTGCGGCGCTTTTTTGGCCAACAGTGCCTGTCGCGCCTTGCTTACAGACTCGCTGACCATCGCGCTGGCGATCGGCGTCTGTCTTTGGTTGTACTCCGCGATCGCGCTTGTGATCCTGGGCGAATCGCCGTAGGCCCGCCGCACCGCTTCCAGCGCTTCCATGCCACCGCGCAGGTCGCGCTTCTCGCGCAGCTCATGAGCCTGCGCAATAGCCTGCTGCGTCGCTGTTTGCTGCTCCGCGGCGATCTCCAGCTTCGCCTTCAGCGCCCGCAAACGCGAGTGCTGCTGCACACCGGCCGGCTGGGCGGCCAGCAGTTGCAAAGCTTGTGCCGGGTCGCATTCGCCCAGCGAGGTAACGCGGCCCACCACCGCTTCCAGCCGCCGGGTTATGTCGTCGAGGCGCTCCTGCGTCTGCCGCAGCAACTGGTCGATGGCCCCGCCGCCAACCTCCTGTGAGCCTGCCTTCAGGATGTCACGCGCGCCCTCCAGGTCTTCTTCGGCGAGCCGCTTCTGTGCCTTCTCCAGCACACTGGCAGAAGCCTGCGCACGCTCGCCCTCGCGCTTCTGCGTGCGTGCGTTCTCGAGCAGATACGTGATTTCCGGGGACTCGCCGCAATCCAGCGCCGCATTTTCCAGCGTGGAGATTGCCTCGTCATAGTGCTTGGTCGCCAGCGACTCCTGCGCATGCTTCAGGTACTGCGCGCGAAGACCCTCGACATTGGCCTTCTTCAATTGCGTAACAACGCGCTCCTGCAATGCCAGCAGATGCTCTTCTCCGGACATCTCGATCAGCGCCTGCTGCACGACCGAAAGCGCTTCCTGCGGATTGGAGAAGAACAGCTCCTGCACCTTGAGCGACGTTGCCTGCACCAACTTCTGCGCGCGCTCCTCCTGCAGCTTCTGTTCCGTGTCTGCCTTCAGCCGCAGCAATTGCGCTTCCGCCGGCAGCCGCTCCAGCGCGCGGTTGATCAGTTGCAGCGCTCGCTCTGTCTCGTTGCGGAACAGCGAGTCCTGGATCTCCCCGACGATCTGCTCGATGACCTTGCGCCGGCGGTCTTCTTCCTGCCGAGCTGTCGCTTCCTGGAAGAGCTTCTGGACCTCGACGTCCGTCGGGTCAATATCCAGCGCTTCGCGCAGGTTCGTGATGGCTGCCGTATACGACCGCGCGGCCAAGTGCTCCTTGCCCGAATCCTTCAGCTTCCGCCGCGTGCTGTCCTTGGCCTGCCGCTCGATCTCGCGGACGATGCCCGCCCGCTCGTTGCGCAGGTCAGTGTTGCGCTCATCCAGCCGCAGCGCCTCGTCGATCAACTGCGAAGCTGACGTGAGGTCGCGGCGCTCGCGCGCGGCGCGGGCCTGGTCCTGCAGAGCCGAAATCCGCTCCACCTTCTCCTTCAGGCCCTGCACATGCTGGATCTTCTCTTGAAGTCCGGGAGCGTTCGCATCGATGCGGCCCGCCTGCTTGTACAGCTCCAGCGCTTCGCCGTATTTCTGCGAAAGCACAGCCTCCTCCGCCATGCTCAACGTCTGGCGAACCTGCTCGGACTTCTGCTGACGCGCAAGACGCTCCTGCACGTCGCGCAGCATCTTCTTGATCTCGAAGTTCTGCGGATCCAGGCGCTGCAGGTCCATCAGCATGGGCCGTGCGGCGGTCAGCTTCTCTTCCTCGACCAGCGCCTTGATCTGGATCAGCATCTCGCCGATGCGCGCCCGCTTGAGCGTCTCCGTAATGCCTTCGAGGTCGGCCGCCATCTCCTCGGCGCTCGAGTAACGCTCCTCGGGGTCCTTCGCCAGCGCCCGCTCCAGCACCCAGTCAAGGTTCGGTGGGTAGTTCGTCAGGTAGTTCGAAAGCGGCGGGAACGGCTCGCTCACCACCTTATGCGCCGCGGAGATGTCTTCCCCGGGGAACGGCAACACGCCCGTGATCATCTGGTAGAGCATGATGCCCGCTGCCCAGATGTCGGCGCGCCCGTCCGAAGGATGACCTTTGAGCCGCTCCGGCGAGATATAGTGGAACGTCCCGATGACCGCGCCGGTCTGCGTATAGCCCGTGTTGTTGCTCTCCAGCCGCGCGATGCCGAAGTCCACGATCTTGATGTGCCCACCAGGCTGCACCATCACGTTAGCAGGCTTGATGTCGCGATGCACCACGCCCTTCTGGTGGGCGTATGCCAGGCCTTCGCACACCTGCCGAACGATCTCCAGCTTGTCCACCAGCGAAAGGTTGGAGCCCCGCAGCCACTTCTCCAGCGACTCGCCATGGAGATACTCCATGACGATGTACGGGTTTCCGTCCTGCTCGCCGAAGTCGTAAACCGTAACGATGTTCGTGTGGTTCAGGACACCGGATCGGGCTTCCACCAGAAACCGCTGGCGCAGCTCCGGCGTCGCATCCGTCAAGGTCTTGATGGCCACTTCGCGGCCGATGTTTTTATCTTCGGCGCGGTACACCACACCCATGCCGCCCCGGCCGAGCTCCGCGATGATCTCGTACTTGCCGATGTGCGTAACTGGTGTCGATGTGTCCATAGTCCTGATACTTCCGTGCTCTGGCCCCAGGCTTGATCGCCGTATCTATCGGTCCTGATAAATGTGGAGGAACGCTGTCATGCTCTTCCCTTCAGCGTTCCTCCACAACCGTAAAGCAACAATAACAGGAACCTTCCCCGTACAAGTCGCTCTCCTTTTAGCTCCTTAGCTCCCCGGCAGCACGGTTACGGAGAAGGCTGTGCTCGTCACCGTTGTGCCGCCGCCGACCGGAGTTGCCGAAACACGGAAGTAGTACGTGCCCGCAGCCGCGCCCACCGTGGTGCTGTTGGCTCCCGACCCGCAGCCCGCCAGGGTGGCTGCGCCAACCAGCAGCA
>CAXSHQ010000029.1:9081-12220 GCA_964236875.1 uncultured Acidobacteriaceae bacterium
CAGCCGTCCAGAGAATCCGGTACAGGGGCCATCCCAGCAGCAACAGGACGGCCACCAACTGCTTACCGGCCCCCAGCCTGCGGCGGAACAGCAGGAATGGAACGAACAGCGTGGCGAACATCACCCCACCCACTCCACGCCACCCGGGCGTATGGTTCTGCCCAATCAGCGAGCCCTGCGTCACGATGTAGATAGCCGGGCTGGTCGGGTACACCACCGTCGCCGGAACCTGACAGCTCAGACCAGCCGGGAACGGCGTCGGCGTGGTCTTAGTCGCCGCATCCACCATGAAGCAGGAGAGGTTGTAGGTCACCGTCTGGCTCAGGGTGGGGATGTCGGTGAACAGCCTCCACTGGAACCCAACCGACTGCCCCGCGGTCACAACTGCCGAGGCGGCCGTGTAGCCGGTCGCGACCGGCGTGTTGGCTGCTGTCGTTGCGCCCGGCGGCAGAATAATCAGCGCGCTGCTGCCTCCGCTCACGCTCGGGATCAGCTCCGCCAGCTGCGCACTGCCGTACACGGTCTCCTGAGGTGGGGGCAGTGTCGCTGCCGAGCTCAGGCCAGCGAAGGTGCCCACGCCACACGGCGTTACCGGTGTGTACCCAGCAACGGCGAAGCCCGGATCGCAGGAGCCCGCCGCCTTGTAAGCGACTTCGGAAACCTGGTCCGTCACGAAGTCAAACAGCGTGGCGCCGCCCTGAACCTCAAATACCGTACTGACGAAGGTCGAGGTAGCATCCGGCGTATATGGCCCGATGACGTGTGTCTGGTCCGGAACCAGCTTCTCCGCACCGAACACGCGGGTAGTCAGCACAAGGTTGTCGTCGCAGCTCTGCCGGGTGGCCGTGCCGGAGGTGCTGGATGCGATGTAGCAGGGGTCGTTGTTGTTGTAGTCGAAGCTGGTCGGGAACAGGAACGAGACCTCGGACACACCCTTGCCCGGCGTCTGCGTTGGCGTGTTCTTGTTCGGCGTAAACACCGGCGCGAAGTTCACCGGTTCCAGCACCGCGAACACCGCGGGCGCGGCCGCGGTGGCAAAGCCCTTCACCGTGCCGCATACCTGCTGCGGCTGTGGCTGCACCGCAGGCACAGTAGTGTGAGTCGAGTCATACGGCAGCGCCGGCCCGCCAGGCAACACGTAGCTTATGGTCTTGCTGTTGACGGTGTCGTAGGTCTGCACGCTCGTGGTGACATCGCTCACGTACGGTGCGGTGACATTCGGCACGGTGTATGGAGCGGCTCCCGGGAGGTTGGCCAACCCCCACAGCAGCACGCGTTCCGGTTTGGCAAATCCGTCCGTGAGCGCCTTGGCGCCGGCAGCAGGGTTTGCTATGCACATACCCGTAGCCGTAGCCGGGTTGGCCGCTGCCGTCGATCCCATGGTGTAGAAGTTCGGCGCCGCGCCTGCCTTGTAGAGGCTGATAGTGCCGCTGTTCCGCGGGTCCGCCGAAGTGCCCCGAGGCAGGGTGGCGGTGGTCGTACTGGTCACCGTCAGCGTGGTAGCGCCCGGCGTGGTCACCGTCCCGAAGCTCAACGCCACCGGCTGCGTTCCGGTCCCCGAGAACGGCGCCACCGAGAAGTTGCTGCCAAACGGTGTGTTTACCACCGTCAGGGCCGGAGGAGGGGGAATAACGGGCGCTCCGCTCTGGGTCTCTTTGATGTTCGGATCGGTCAGCGAACCGTAGGTCAGCTTGACGCCCGCGAGCGAGTTCGCGTTCGGTCCAGCCGGGATCGTATTCAGCCCGAAGTACCCGTCCAGGTCGACGATCACCGAGGAGTTGGCCACCTCGGTGATCGGGGCCAGCGGGGCTCCGTTCACCGTGGTCGAGGCCGGCCCGCCGCCGTACGTGCAACTGCTCGCCAGCGGCGTGTCGGAGCCCGGTGTCGTTGTCGGTTGCGTCGCGACGGAGGTCAGCACCAGTCCATTCGGCAGAGTCGCCGTCAACCGCGGCGCCGGTGCCACGTTCGGTCCACTGTTCTGCAGGTACACCTTGAAGCGAAGGCAGTTGAACACCGGCGTGCCGCCTGCAGTGCTGGGCTCCGCCTGGGCGATGATGGGCGTTGTCCCGTTTAGGGTCAGCGCTCCGTCGGCGGGTGTTAGAACCGCGGGCGTGCCCAGAACGGTCAGGTGCGCCGCGCGCTGGATCGTGTACGAAGGGAGCGCCGCACTGGTTCGGTCCGTCGCCACGCCGTTATCCACGGACTGCGATGAGGACACGCTCGCGTCCCCCGTGCTCGAAGTCACCGTATAGCTGCCGTTCGAACCCACGGGGATATCGTCCGCACCGCCTGTAGCACCGTTGTCCTGGAACTTGCCTTGGTACACGAACTCCACCGAGGACGCGTTGCGGAAGGTCCCGGCCACCGCGGGTCCAGTGCCCAGTGCCAGCGAGTTCGTCGGGGTGCCGTACGTGCAGGTGATCGCCTGTTGCGCGGCTCCGGTAGAGTATGGCAGCGTCAGCGCCGTGCCGCTCGCCGAGGTGCCGAGATAGCAGGCAAGGCTGTTCGCAAGCTGGTTTGCCGGCACGGTATTCGGTTTCGTGTCCGGGTTCCCGGTCAAGCCCGGTGAGATCAGGAACGTATTCACCACCGTGAAGTACGGCGGCAGCATGTCGCTGAACTGCACACCCAGCGCCTTGTTCACGCCGCCATTGGCGACTGCAACGTCGTACTCGATCTCATCGTTGTAACCAAACTTGGTCGCCGTAGTCTTCTCATCGAGGTTTGGTGAGGTGCTGTCGACAAAGTTCGACCCCGGTGAGTTGGCAGGGTTGGCCACTGTCGTGTTCCTCGCCTTGCTCACATACATGTGCACCAGGCGCTGCACGGGCACCGTGGGCGAGTTGCTTGCATCCGTGTTCCCAGGGTAGGCGTCCACCGCGCCCGAGAGTGTCGCGCTCGCTGTACCCAGAGAAGCCGCGGCAAGGCTCGCCGCCTTCGGCGGGGAGCTCCCCAGGATGTCCGCTCCCGTCCCGTTATCCAGGAACTTGCCCGAATAGGTGAGCGTAAACTGCGGGGCCAGGTTGGTGGCTGCGGTGCCGCCGTTGCTTGGCGTGGCCGAACCCGGCGCGAGCGTGCCCAGGTTGCAAGTGATGTTCGGTGGTGTGTTCGTCGTGGTGGAGTTCACCCCAATACCCGC
>CAXSHQ010000029.1:12230-15006 GCA_964236875.1 uncultured Acidobacteriaceae bacterium
AAACCATGCGAGGTACGCCACGGGCGAGGTCACGGTCCGCGCGAGCACATAGCCGAAGAATACGGCTGTAGACGCGAGGCAGAGGGCGTTCGCCGGCAGCGCCGTGATGCGGAAGTATTGCGGCAGGGTCGCCGACAGCGAAGCGCCGGCGGCGTTCACATTTACGTTGCCCACTCGGACCGTGACCGTCACCGAGTCATCCACGCCTGGCGTCGTCGTGCCTGTCTCATCCAGATCAATGGGCAGCGCAGGCGCGGAGCCGCTCGCCGCCACCGTGGTGGTGGTCACCAGGTGAGCCGCGCGGTCGATCTCGACATTGGGCAAAGTGGTAGCCGAAAGCGTGGAACCGTTCGCGGACTGGCTGGCGGTGATGCTGCCCTGGGTACCGGCCGACGTGTTCACAAACACTGAGCTGCTCGGCACGGTGCCGTTGTCCACCGTCAGGGTGCCGCTCAGGGTGAAGGTGCCGACCGGAATCGTCCCGCTTGCGCCCGGTGTGCAGGAGATGGTGTTCGCCGCGGGCAGCGCCGTCCCACTCG
The DNA here is from genome assembly GCA_964236875.1 of uncultured Acidobacteriaceae bacterium. Lineage (GTDB taxonomy): Bacteria > Acidobacteriota > Terriglobia > Terriglobales > Acidobacteriaceae > Granulicella. The sequence goes on from CAXSHQ010000029.1 coordinate 12,770, forward strand.
TGTTCACCGTGCAGGTCAGGTCAAAGCCGCTAGTCCCAAAGGAAGCTCCCGTGGCCGTGACCACCGGCTTGCCGCCGTTGCCGAGCGTGGCCAGCAGCGGGTGGTTGCCGCCGTTGGCTGGGGCGGAAGGCAGCGTGACGGTCACCGTTGTTCCCACCGACACGTTCGGCCCCGCGTTGGTGATAGTGAAGTTGAACGGCGTGTGATCATTCAAGCCGGTTCCATTCTGCATATACATGCAGTTCGGTCCAACCGCGCAGGAGGTTGCTTGCCCAACAATGCTGTTGGTCGTAAGAGACAGGTTAGCCGTCCGCGTCACGGTCATGCTGGAGGAAGTGCTGTAGTCATTGGCGGGCGCCGGAGTTGGGTTCAGGTTCGACTCTGTATCGAATGCTTGAAATCGTAAAAACCGATCCAGTCCATCAGCGTCGCCATAGCGGTAAAGGGTTTCGACACAGCGGACGCGACGATGCCAGCATTTGCGCTGTTATCTACAAACGTGCCCGTCACCACCAGCGATGAGCCTGTGTTGCTAGTCCCATTCGCCGCCAGTGCATTGATCGATGTCGTACACGGGGAGGTCGTGCAGTCGATTGTCGACTTCGTCGCGCCCGCGGGGTACGTTCCGCTCGGCGCGATGGCAGTGAAACCGGGCGGGAGAGTGATCTTCAGTTTGTCCGTACCGCTGGAGGCGCTGGGGCCGTTATTGGTCACGCTCAGCGTATAGGTCACGATATCGCCGAGGTTGACCGCGGTCGGCGCGACCGCTCCGGTCAGTATCAGGTGCACGCCGCGTGTCAGGGTGAACTGGTCGGCAGCGGTGCTCATGCCATCCATAGAGGAGAACCCTCCCGTTGCATTCGTCAGGAAGCCCGGTGTAGTAGCCGTAGCCCCTCCCTTGAGGGCTCCGTCGGGGTAAGTTCCCATTACCGTCACCACCACCGAGCTCCCGGCCGGGATATTCAGGTTGAAGCACTCGGCTACCGTATTGGGGCCGGCGGTCGGGTCCGATCTGGTGGCGCAGTTCGCCGTACCGGAGGAGATGCTGGAGATCACCAGGTTCCGCACGCTTACGTCCTTGGGACCGATGGAGAAGGTAGCGTCCGGCGCATCGCCCGCACCGGCTGCGTTGCTCACCGTAAACGCATAGCTCACCTTGGTCTTGGCGTCGACGGCTGCCGTTCCCGTTGGGAGATCGGTCGTAAATGTCGGGCTCGGCTTCGTGATTGCTGGCGCAGAAATGCTGAGCTTCGCCGGGTAGTCGACGCGGGTGTCCTCTTCAGCGGTTTGCGTGTTGTGCGTGTGGGGTAAATCCGTATCGTCCAAGGTCCCCGTTACTGCCAGCGTAGTAGGCGTGGCGGTGACAGGCACCGTCACCGTTGCGAGGAGCACAATCGCCACTGCATTCGTCGTGGGAAACGTTGTGAGAGTGCAGGTCACCAGCACAGCCGTCGTCACCGCGCAGTTCGCAGTAAGCGAGTTGTACATCGTTCCGGTCACGGCATCGCGCAATGCCGCGCTCGTATACGCCAAGCCCACCGTGGACGCCGGCATCGCCGAAGCTGGCCCGAAGGTGACTGTCGTCGCGGGGATCGTTGCTCCTGCCTGGGGAGTCAACAGGTATGTGTAGGTCACCTGCGGTGCGGTGGCTGGAGTCAGGATGGGAAGCCTGGCGGGGCAACTTTGCGCCGGGCTCGGTCCCGGGTCAAGAACAACGTTGCAAGCCGGCGCGTTCGTTTCGGTCAATGCCTGCAGCTTCAGCGGCAGGTCCGTCAAAGCATTCGGTGTGATCTTCGCCAGGTACGCCGAAGTTCCCGCTGACTCGCTCCGGCCCAACTGGAACGCATCGGCCGTTGTAAAAGCCGACGTAGAGCTCACATTGCCGCCGACGTACGCGTTGCCCTTGCCGTCCAGCGCCACGCCTACTGCCGCGTCCGGGCCGGCAGCGCCGCCCATGTTGGCTACGTACTTCACATCGGAAAGGTCACTCGGCATCTGCAGCACGAACCCATGCTGCTGGCTCGTCGCCGTCAGGTCCTGCTCCTCAGGCAGGAGCTCCGCCTTCGGGTAACCCATTGTCTGCGCGGAGCTGGAACGCCCCGCAGCGTACACCTGTCCCGAGGCATCCACCGCGCCCGGCGCCGAGGACGACCCGGACGCCGCCGCCGCGATCCGGCTGACCCTGCTCACCGCCGCCGATCGGCAACTCCTCGGCCCCGGTGCGGATCGCCTTCCCG
>CAXSHQ010000029.1:15016-16026 GCA_964236875.1 uncultured Acidobacteriaceae bacterium
GCCCGACGTGACGGCGTCATCGCCACCCGCGCCCAGGAATGTCACCACCAGCGGCTGTCCGGTGGGATCCAGCTTCGCTGCAAAGCCTGAGGTCGTGGCCGTGCCCATCTTCGCTGGAAACGCTGCCGTCACCGGCTTGGCGTCCGAACGTACCGCCGCGGGCGCATGCGTCGCCGCGCTCGCAACCGACGTGGCAGAGGTCGACATCGTGCTGGCCGGCAGGTCCGCAGATGCGGTCTGCCCAAAGACGAACAGGTTTCCCGAAGCGTCCAGCGCAATCGCGTTCAGCTTCTCGTCGTCGCTGCCGGCCAGCCATGTGCTGTAGCCGATCGCCGTGCTCGCCGCACCGGGCACAAGCTGGGCCGCGAACGAGTCGTTCCCCTTGGCATCGCTCACGTTGTGCACGTACATGTTCGTGCCGGAGGATGCTCCCGCCTTCGGGAACGAGCCCGACGTGTAGCCGCCCACATACACATTTCCGCTCGCGTCAACAGCAACGCCCGTCAGGGTCGTGTCGGCAACCTGGTTTCCGTTCACATAAGAAACCAGCGGACCGGCGCCCAGCGTCGGCGTCAACTCATACAGAAAGCCCTTGCGCGCGCTGCTCGAAAGCACAGCGCCGTCGATGGCTAGCGCGTTCGCTGTAGTCGGCAGGGACCCGCCCGTCGCCGATCCCACGGCATACACCACGCCCGCACGATCCACCGTCAGCGCGGTGACTTCCGTCACGCCTGTATCCGATCCCGCTGCGCTGTCCAGGTACGTCGCAGCCACCAAGCCGCCGCTCTCGGTAGAAAACGAGGCAACAAATCCGCGCTACGCCGAGGAGACCACCGCGGGCAAAACGCTCCCCGCTGTAGTCGGGAGGTCCATCGCCATCGTCGATCCACCCACGGCCACGCTGCCGGGGTGCTTGACGTCTTGGAGCGCAATGCTCGTCGAGGCGGAATCACCCGCCGATCCGCCGAAGTAGCTCAGCCACGCCACCGTTGAGCCTGCGTCAGACGAAT
>CAXSHQ010000029.1:16064-22093 GCA_964236875.1 uncultured Acidobacteriaceae bacterium
CACAAACACGGTGGCTGGGGCGGCGCGTCCGTTCCCGTTGAGACCCGCTTTCACACTCGCCGGCACCACGCTGTTCGTCTCGGCAACGCCAAAGCTTCCATCCACCGCAGTGGTATAGCCGGTCAGGTATGCATTCCCCGCCCGGTCGGAGGTCAGCGCCGTTGCCGTGGAGCCCACGCGTCCGCTGAAGAAGGAGCCGTAGTGAATCACTGGATCGATCACCAGCTCGCGTGCATGGTCATACGCACCCAGACGGAAGCGCAGCTCCTGGCCGCCCTCGCCGCGCGTCAGCGCGAACGCCACGTCCACATTCGTGCGCTTGCCCTGGGAATTCACCTGGTACGCGATCGGCTTCTTCAGGCGCAGTTCACCTTGGTCGCCGGCAATCAGCAGGTCGCCTGCCGGAGACAGCGTAGCCAACTTCTGCCCCGCGTTGATGCGCGTAGTGATCAGCGACGGGTCGGCCCCCGGAGCCACGAAGAAATCGTGCTCCACCGTTCCTTCGGTTGCATAAAATTGCTCATCGATGCCCGGGTACACCCCGGTCATGCCCACCCGGTTGTAGTTGCGAATACCGAGCTTGTAATCCGAACTCTGCGAGCCTACAAAATAGTTGGTCCGGAAAGGCGCTTCGGCCAGCCCCACTGGCTGGACCGCCCGGCTGCCTTCGAGCGACAGCACAACTTCGCTTGTCTTCTGCGCACCCGGCAGCGAGAACCGCACGTCATGCGACGCGATCGCGACAGAGTAGTGCCCTGTCCGCCCCACAAACGCTACATCCGGGGCGTACTGGCCCTGGTTGCTCTCGAAGACGAGCGGCAATGTCTGGGACGCGCTCTTCTGGGACGCACTGTTCGCACGGTCGTGCGCCTTCGCCACGCTGGCCTGGGCCACGAGCGAAACCGGCAGAAGAGAAAGAGAAGCAGAAGCGATAACGGAAATCAACGGGCGAAGCGCAGCCATACCTGTACCTGTCTTTGTGTGCCGTGCGGCCCATAGACGGAAGGCCGTCCGCAGCGAAGCAAACCGGCAGTTTTTGAGTTCTTCAGAAAATAACACGATGATACGCAGGGAGGTTGGGAGGGTCAAATGAAACGCGTCCCGCCTCCACCTCTCTGCGCGGCGGCTAAAAACCTCATACATCGGTAATGCGGAGCCCTTTGAGAAATGCATCGTAATCCGGCCGGACGGCTTGCAGCTTTTCCTCCGGCGTGGTCAGCATCACGATCCCGACCCAGTTATCGCGTCGCACATACGTTTGCGCATGCAGCATCTTCGCACCGCTCTGGTTCGTGTGCCGCACAAAAAATAGTTTCGCCTCGGCCGCTCCATTGAAGCTGGTCGCCTGCGGTCCGGCCACCGCCGGGTTCAGCAGGTAGTGCGCGATCATCCTCACCTGGTTGGCGACATACGCGCCGAACGCCTCGGGTCCGGTAAGGTCATCCTGCCCCAGCGAGATAGTGGCCGCCACTGCGGTCGGATCCATCAGCATCTGCCGGACTCCGAAGTTCGTTACATAGATCCAGCCCGGCGGCAAAGCCGTCACCAGCCATCTCCCCACCGTGGGGAAACTTTTCTCCGGGCTGGACTGCTCCTCAGGCATCACTCTCTCCGCAGTTTCAAAAGTCCATCGCGCTCGCACCGAGGCCGGCTTCCCGGCCGTTCAGCCCCGGGGGCAGCCGGTGAGCTACATCTTGGTACCCTTGGTACCGTCGTCGGCCTGGTCCGGCGCCGCGGGCGCTTGCGGTTCGGTGATTTGCGGTGCCGTTCCGGGAACCGCCGCACCTCCGCTGTTGATCAGCACCAGGGTCCCGGAGATCGCGATGCCCGCCGGCCCGATCGTGATAAACCCGCCCGCACCCTTCAGGCAGAGCTCCATGCCGCTTTCGATCACGACCGTCATGCCGCCCTTCATGTAGACCTCCATGCCCGCGTCCACGGCATAGTTCATGCCTACCTTCTCGCCGTGGTTCTGCCCCACTTTCAGCGAGTAGTTCTGGCCGATCTTTTCATTCAGGTCGGTCCCCACGTCCACTTCCGACTTCTTGCTTATCTTCTCCGACCGGTTCCCGCTGATGGTGTGCGCGCTGTCGCCACCCACGCTTTCCATCCGGGAGCCCTTCACCATCAGCGACTTCTTCGCCCCCACATACTCGCGGGCATCGTTCTCAATCCGGTGGTCGATGTCCTTTTCCGCGTTGATGAAAATCTGCTCGCTTCCCGTCTTGTCCTCGAAGCGAAGCTCATTGGCGTTGGCCGCGCTGCCTCCCTTGCTGCTGCGCGTCAGAATGCCCGAGCGTGTGCTCATATCCGGCAGTCCGTATTTGGGAACGTTGGTGCCGTTGTACACCGACCCGATCACGATGGGATTGTCCGGGTCGCCGTTGATGAACTGCACGATCACTTCGTCGTTCACCCTGGGCCAGAAATACGTTCCCCAACCGCTTCCCGCCCACGGCTGCGCCACACGCACCCACGTGTTGTCCACAGTGTTCGCCGCCCGCACCCGATCCCAGAAGAACTGCACGCATACGCGGCCCAGCTTGTCGATCGCGATGTCTTCGCCCGAAGGCGTCACCACCATGGCCGTCTGCGGGCCTGGGATCACCGGCTTCGGCGTCACCGCCCGTGCCCGGAACACGAGGTCGCTTGAAACCGCGGTGAAGCGGTTGCTGTACTCCCCGTCCTGGGCGCCGGCGCTGCGATAGCTCGGTACCTGGTCCACATGGTGGATCACTTCGGTCAGCAGGTACTTCCGGTTCCACGCATCGCGCGGGTGGTCAGTAAGCGTGAACGTGTACCCGCTCACAAATGTACGTGCATTCGCGGAGCCGTGATACACCTCCGCTCCCGTATCGCTCGCGCCCGCCTTTGCGGAAGTAAATCCCTTGGCATGCGCCGGTGTAGACAGCGCCTTGGTGGTGTCCTTGACGTAGCCCTCTTCGCCGCCCGGGTACCTGTAGCTTTCGTAGGCATTGTTCGCGAAGGTGCTGGTGGTTGAAACCGGGTCTACCTTGTTCACCGCGTACGACCGGAAATCGTAATCCTGCGTGCTGTGCTTGCCCGTCACCATGGTTGCCGTCGACCGCAGCTCTTCCACCGAGGAGATGTAGCGGTGTTCACTGGTGTCTGCATTGGGTGCAAACGTCATCGAGCTCACCAGCGGGCAATCCCCATACGCGCTCCGCGCATTGCTGAATGTCACTTTGTTATCGCTGTCGCTATGCTCGAACCAGTAGAAGATGCCGTGCTGCTCGGCCAGCCGGGAGAGGAAGTTGAAGTCCGTTTCCGAGTATTGCGTGCAGTAATCCAGTGCCTGCAGCGAGCCTTCGGTCTTGTCCGCCACACTCAGTCCATACGGACTGATCACTTCCTTGATAATGTCCATCACCGTCTTGCTTTGGAACACGCGGCAGGTCGAGCCCAGCGTCAGCTGCCACAGCGAAGGCACGATACGGGCGCGGTACACGTCGAACTCCGAGTCGCCCGCGGACTGCACAAAAGACGCCACGATGCCGTTGATATAGCGCGGGTCGTCCGCGTCCACCAGCGACAGTTCGATCGTCACCTTTTGCCCGATAAGGCTCGCCGGGTCGATGTCGCTCCCGGACTCAGCCAACAGCTCGGCTTCGAAATCGAACAGCCTCGAAATCCCTTCGACACCTTCCAGGGATTCGATCACCAGTGCATCCGGTCCCAGTGGACTGGTGAACTTGAGCAAGCGTGCGGTTTGTGTAAGTGACGCCATAAGGCCCCGTTATCGAAAGTCGCTCGTGCTCATCTGCTCACGCGCGACGGGCTAGGGAGCAAGCGGGCCTGATCTCTCAGGCCGCCTGCGCGGTTTGCTGCCATTCGTAGGTGATCTTGCCGTCCGCAACAGAGATCGCCACGTCTTCAATCGGTGCGCCTTCCGCGATGCGGCCAAGAATCTGCCGCGAAATCTCCGGAAGCATGGTGTTGGAAAGAATATTGTCCACGTTGCGCGCGCCGCTCTCCACTTCGGTGCACCGCGATGCTACCTCGTTCAGCAGCTTCTCGTCGTAGCTCATATCTACCTTGTGCGTTTCCTTTAGCCGGCGCACGATCTTGCCCAGCTTCAAGCGGACGATCTTCTTCAGGTTTTCGTCGCGGATTGGGAAGTACGGCACCACGATCATGCGTCCCAGGAACGCCGGCTTGAAGATCTTGTCCAGCTCCGGCTTCATCGCGCTCAAAAGACCGTCGGAGAACGGCATCGTCTCCGGATCGGCGCACAGCTTCATCAGTGTCTCCGTGGCCGCATTGCTGGTCAGCAGGATGATGCAGTTGCGGAAGTCGATCTCGCGGCCCTCGCCGTCTTCCATGCGTCCCTTGTCGAACACCTGGAAGAACAGCTCCAGCACGTCCGGATGCGCCTTCTCCACCTCATCCAGCAGCACCACCGAGTACGGCCGCCGGCGCACGGCTTCGGTCAGCACGCCGCCCTCGCCGTAGCCCACATAGCCCGGGGGCGAACCCTTCAGCGTCGACACCGTATGCGCTTCCTGGAATTCCGACATGTTGATGGTGATCATGTTCTTCTCGCCGCCATACAGCAGGTCGGCCAGCGCGATCGCCGTTTCCGTCTTGCCCACGCCGCTCGGTCCCACGAGCATGAACACGCCCACCGGCTTCACCGGGTCGTCCATGTTGGCGCGAGAGGTCACGATCCGCTGCGCGATGGATGCGAGCGCATGATCCTGCCCGATTACCCGCTTCATCAGGTGCTCGTCGAGCGTCAACACCGTGGAGATTTCGTCCTTCATCATCTTGCCCAGCGGAATGCCCGTCCACGCCGAGATCACCGCGCCCACGATCTGGGAATCCACCGCGACGCTCATCAAACCATGCTCGCCCTGCAACTCTTCCAGCTCGTCTTCCAGCTTGTTCAGCTCGGTGCGCGCCGCGGCTGCCTTCTCCGCATCCTTGCCTGCGTCGCCTTCCAGCTGCACATGCAGAGCGCGAATGCCGCTCACCAGCCCTTTTTCCTTTTCCCAGCGCTCCTTCAGCTTCTCCAGCTCTGCCTCGTTGTCGGCGATCTTTTGATCGATCTCCGCCACGCGCTCCTCATGCCCGCCGCCCAGCACGTTCTCGCGCTCCAGCACACGCTTCTGCACCTTCAGGCTGTCGATCCGGCGCAGCGTATCCTCCAGCTGCGGGGGCATCGAGTTCTGCCCCAGCGCCAGCCGCGCGCACGCTGTATCCAACACGCTCACCGCCTTGTCCGGAAGCTGCCGCCCGGCAATGTAGCGGTGCGAGAGCTTCACCGTCGAGGTGATCGCCTCGTCCAGAATGCGCAGCCCGTGGTGCTTCTCCAGCGACCCCACGATGCCGCGCAGCATCGTCGCGCACACCTCCTCGCTCGGCTCCTCCACCTTCACCACCTGGAAGCGCCGCGCCAAGGCCGGGTCCTTCTCGAAATACTTCTTGTACTCCGACCACGTCGTCGCCGCAATGGTCCGCAGCTCGCCGCGCGCCAGCGCCGGCTTCAGCAGGTTGGCGGCGTCATTTTGCCCCGCCGTCCCGCCCGCGCCGATCATAGTGTGCGCTTCGTCGATGAACAGGATGATCTTCTCCGTCGACCCGGCGATCTCCGCGATCAGCCCTTTGAGCCGGTTCTCGAACTCACCTTTCACGCTCGCCCCAGCCTGCATCAACGCCATGTCCAGGCTATGGAGGTGCGCCCCCTGCAGCGCCGGCGGCACATCGCCTTCCACGATCCGATTCGCCAGCCCTTCCACCACGGCTGTCTTGCCCACGCCGGCCTCGCCCGTCAGGATCGGGTTGTTCTGCCGCCGCCGCATCAGGATGTCGATCATCTGCCGCACTTCGGCATCGCGCCCCAGCACCGGATCGATCTTTCCAGCCTTGGCATTGGCCGTCAGGTTTACCGTGTACTGGTCAAGGTTCGGCGTCTTGCCCGTGCCCGCGGGCTTGCCATCGCTTGTGGTCGCATCGCCCTGGCCGCCGCTTGGCTTCAAAGCCGCCTGCACCTCACGCGAGGTCGCCAC
>CAXSHQ010000030.1:0-13086 GCA_964236875.1 uncultured Acidobacteriaceae bacterium
ACACGTCTCGGCGGTGCCATCCGCACGTAGTACCCTGCAATGCCGTGAGCTTCTGCCAGTGGCGTGCCTGTCACGTAGGTGAACTCATCCACGGTGTCCTGCCACGCGTCGGCAGTCTCACGCAGGAATTCTGCACCGGAGACGTTCCCGGCTTGCTCCACGAAATCCGCCGCCGCGAGGAGTGCAGCCACTTCCGTCGCTGTCGTATAGGGCGAATAGCCCGGCAGCGACTCCCAGCGGTCCTGCTCTGTCACCGGTCCGTGCTTCAGCAGGAAACGCACCGCTGCCGCCACCATCGGCGTGGCGTCGTAGCCATCCAGCGCATCTTCACGCCTGAGTTGGTCAGCCAGAAGTATAGGCAGGGCGGTGCCATCCATCTGAACCGCTGTCCAGTAGGGAGTTCCGTCGAGAAAGATATTCTGGCTCCAACCACCAGTTTCTTCCTGTGTGCAGCGAAGAAAGAAGAGCGTGGAGCGCGCTGCCCGAGCATCGCCGCAGGCCAGCTTACCCATCGCTGTCTCCACCATGTCACGGGGCCAAAGCACGTGATAACCAATGCTGTCTTCATCGGAACATGCAAAGCCCCAGGGCATGGATAAGCTCGCGATGAACCCTCCAGGAAACCGCTTGGACTGATGCGTCTCCAGGACAGCCGTGCTTACCCGGTACATGTCGAGCGGTTGGCCGGAGAGGTCTTCGATGGGCGTGTACTTGGCCTGTTCTTCCCGCCAGCCGCTCACGAAGTGCTCATAGACGGTATCGAAATCCTGGAGGACACCTGCGGTCGCTTCCTGCGCGGCTTCCGGAGCAGTTGTCCCGAAGCCGATAGCAACAGTGAAGCTTTCCTTTGCTGCCGAGTAGTCGATCTCCGCCGTGAGATCGACGTTTCCCTCCTCGGCAAGGTTGTAATCGGGCAAAGGCTTGTATCGCGAGAGCTTTGTGTAGCCATCTGATTTCCCGATGAACCCGCAACTGGCCTGCCGGATCGGCGCTGTACAGGCCGCCGCAAGCGCAATGGAGTCGCGTTGCGCGATCAACATCGGACGCCCTTTGTACTGGCCTACCCACGCGTTGTTCTTGGCGCCCATGTCGCCGATGTGAGGATCGACCACCAGATACAGCTTCAGGTCCTCGCCGGCGCGGGGTTTGAACTGCACATGCACTATCACCACATCGTGGATGGGGTCGACAAGAACTTCCTTCACGAGCGAGTAGCGCCCGGTCTTGCATCGTGATTCGATCTGGCAGCAGGGTTCACCGGCCGCACTCGTCACCGTGTGTTCAGCGTCGCTGGCTTCATCTGAGAAGTAGGAGCTTCCATCCGTGACAAGAAAGCGGACCGACTTGGTGTTCGCTTGTTCGACATCAGCGAAAAAGATTTCGTTGAGGGTGCCTTCACCCACTGTGTACCAGACCCGGCTTCGGGCCGAAGCTGCCGTGCCGACGATTGTCTTCGCTCCGGAACTCCAATAAGGTGTGTCGCCCGGCTTTCCGGGGGCTCGCCGCACTTGCGCTGGGCGAGTAACGTCATGAGTCTCGATCTGTATGTCCAAACTGTGCTCCTTTGTTTCTGCCGCGCTCATGGCGTGAAAGGCAGCGCGGTTATCGCTGCTGCAGAGGCAAGACGGGATACCTGCTCACCGAAGTGTCCGAGCAGTAATTGCATCATTAGACCTCTCGCCCGCACACATCGGTCGGCCACGCGCGAACTGGCCCGCTCAACGAGTCGCAGACGGTTACGCTTGTCGGCGGAGAGAACAGAGAAGCAATGGCTATGCAAACAGGTAAGGTGGCTTGGTTTAACTCCGCAAAGGGGTATGGCTTTCTGACGAACTCAACGGGCAAGGATGTTTTTGTGCATTACAGTGCCGTTCAGAAGCTGGGATACAAGACGTTGAATGAGGGCGACATCGTCGAGTTCGAGATCGTTGAGGGTAAAAATGGACCGCAGGCTGAGAACGTCATCCCTGTGACTCCGAACAGCAGTAAAGGCGTGTAGCTGAAAGCTCAGTTCTACTGTGCAAGGTCAATGCAATCGCTCACGCTCCCGGGCTCTCCAACCGGTGCTTCTGCGGCATGGATTGACTTTTCGCGGCGCTGGAGGAGGAACAATTGATTCGCCCTCGATCAAGGCATCGCGGCGACGTGTGTCTTTCGAGCGAGGATGCTATGCCACGGCGAAAGTGGCCCTGAACTTATATCTGCCGCGACGTCATAGTCACAAAGGGCTCGGACATTCGAACCCCACTCACAAGGAGGATGTACACGATGAAAGTTTCTACAAAGGCGTTTATGGTGGGCGCGGCGATTTCCGGCCTGATGGTTGGCACGGCTCCGGCACTGCATGCGGCTGCGCCGGCGAAGGCCGGTCACAGTCTTTCGGCGGGCCTGCTTTCGAGCGCATACGAGAACTCCACCAAGAAGGAAAAGCACGCGTGCAAAGGTCAGAACAGCTGCAAGGGCAAGGGCGGCTGCAAGACCGGCGACCACGGATGCAAGGGCAAGAACAGCTGTAAGGGTAAGGGCGGTTGCGCGACCGACGGCAGCAAGCCCCCACAACAGTAATCCTCACGAGCTGGCGAGAGCGAAACTCCCCTTTCGCTTTCGCCAGTTCAGTTTGAGCGAACCAGTTCGGATGACGGCACAAAATGAAAGATTCTCTCTTGGCGGTGCGCGGTTTGTACGTCCGCTTCGAGCAGGCGCTCGCATCCTGCAGATCGCCACTCCTGCTTCTCATTCGTCTCTACTGGGGATGGCAGTTTGCGCAAAGCGGATGGGGAAAGATCACTGGCCTGGGCCATGTGACGCAATACTTCACGACTCTCCACGTTCCGTTGCCCGCTTTTACGGCTCTGGCCATTTCTCTTCTCGAACTAGTTGGCGGGATATTGCTTGCGCTCGGCCTCGGATCGCGGCTGATCGCCTTTTTGTTGGCAATGGATATGCTGGTGGCCTTCCTTCTCGCGGACTCCGATGCCCTTACGTTCGTCTTCTCGGACCCGGGGAAGTTCTATGCAGCCGATCCGTTTACCTTCCTGTTCGCCTCTGTCCTCATCGCTGTACTAGGGGCGGGCGCAATGTCGTTGGACTATTTGCTCGCTGGCAGGCGAGAGGTTGCTGTGGACTAGCCTTTAGTCCACAGCGTGAAGCGGTCTATACCGGAGGGAAGGGGATCACCGGACGCTCCCAACATCACAAGGCTATCGAGGTAAGCATGCCGGCGAATCGCTTCAACGGTTTCACCCAATACGGCGTTGGCATTGGGCTCCGCATTCCGCACTACCAGCACATCTTCTCGCGCAAGCCCGTTGTCGATTGGTTCGAGATTATCTCCGAGAACTTCATGGTGGACGGTGGCCGTCCCCTGCGGATCCTGGACGATATCCTCGACCAATACCGGGTTGTGCAGCACGGCGTCTCCATGTACTTCGGCTCGGCGCAAGGCTTGGACAGCGAGCACTTGCGGCGACTGAAGGAACTTGTGCGCCGCACAAAGACGCCGTGGCTTTCCGATCACCTTTGCTGGGGTAGTGTCGATGGAACCTACAGCCACGACCTGCTGCCGATTCCTTACACTTTTGAAGCTGTACGCGTTACAGCGGAACGCATTCGCCAAGCTCAGGACTTCCTTGAAATACCGATTGCTGTCGAGAATGTTTCCAGCTATGCGGAGTACCACGAGTCGCAGATGACGGAGTGGGAATTCCTCAATGAAGTGGTTGAGAAGGCAGACTGCGGCATTCTGCTCGACGTCAACAACATCTATGTCTCCTCCCAGAACCACGACTTCGACGCCTTCGACTATGTGAACGCGGTTCCTGCGGAGCGCGTAGCGCAAATCCACATTGCGGGACACTCCAAGTTCGAGAAGTACATTCTCGATACGCACGACCACGCGCCCATCGATCCGGTGTGGGACCTGTACGCGCGGGCCATCGAACGCTGCGGCCCCACGGCCACTCTGCTGGAGTGGGATGACAACATCCCCTCCTTCGAAGAAGTGCATCGTGAAGCCAAGAAAGCGAACAAGTATCTTGCCGCGGCAGCGGTGCCTGCGGTGCCGGCCGTCATGCTGGAATCCGCCAGTGCTGCGGAGGGTGCAGTTTTATGACCCTGGTGGAGTTGCAGCGGCAAACGATGGAGGCCGTTACGCGCCCGCTTACCGCGGGCTATGGAATGCGGGCACGCACGCCGGACGGCAAATCGATGTATGCGGAAGCCGCCACCTTTATCAAGCCCAATGACCGGCTGAGCTCGTTCGAACGGTTGGAAATTTATAACCGCCAGTACTGGTTCCGTCTACTCGGGTCGCTGAGCGACGACTTTCCCGCGCTGGCGGCCCTTTTAGGAGAGAAGCGTTTTGAGCGGCTCTGTGTGGAGTATCTGCAGGCACAGCCATCACGGTCTTTTACGCTGCGCAATCTGGGCAGCGAACTCAGCGCATGGCTTCCTTCCTATCAGGAAGAAATGATGCTCGACCGGCAGCTTCTCGTCGATGTCGCCACGCTGGAGTGGGCGCATATCGAGGCATTCGACAATGCTGAGCTGCCGCCAGTCACCACGGAGCGTGTGAGCGCCGTAGCCGAACACTCGAAGCTCGGTTTGCAGCCCCATCTGCGCCTGCTGCAGCTTCAATATCCAGTCGATCATTTCGTGGTGGATATTCATCACGATGAAGACGAGCCGGGCATGGCTAGCAATGCAGTCAAAAGCCCGCCGGCAGCAAGGAAGAAGAGATTTCTCTCCAAGCTCCAGCGTCAGCCGCTTTACCTCGCGGTGCATCGTCATCAGGAATGGGTCTATTACAAGCGGCTGGATCGTGGCGCTTACGAGATTCTTACGCGCCTCGCAACCGCGGTGCCGCTTGCGGATGCGCTCGAGCAGGCGCTTTCCGTGTCGGAAGACGAACACTTCGTGGAGAACATCCCAGCGTGGTTTGCAAACTGGGGCGAACTCGGCTGGCTCGTAGATTCGCTGACGACCCAGCAGTGGGGGAATCCATGAGGGTTGCCGCTCTATGATCGCTTGGCTTCGTGCGGGAACGGCGGCGCTCCTGCTGGCAGGCAGCCTTGTGAAGTCCCATGAGGGTCTCATGTCGACGGAAGCGTCTTCCACGCAGAACGTTACCGTTTGCAGCTCAGAGATCCAGGTGAACTTCGCGCAGGGGCCGCTCGATCTGAGCCGAACGCAGGTTATGGAGTGGGTTCAGACATCAGCCGCTTCGGTTGCCACCTATTTCGGCAGATTTCCCGTTCTGCATATGCGTGTACAGATCGTTCCGGCAGCAGGGGAACGCGGCATCGTAAGCGGAACCACGTGGGGTTCGCCGACCGTCCACACGCGCATGGTGCTGGGCGAGCATGCCACTCTAGCCGATCTGCATGACGACTGGGTAATGACTCACGAGTTCGTGCATACCTCTCTACCGCAACTGGAGGAGAACCACCACTGGATGGAAGAAGGCCTGGCAACCTACATAGAACCAATAGCGCGCGTGCAGCATGGCGTGCTGTCGGAAGAAAGCGTGTGGGCTGACATGATCCGCGATATGCCGAAAGGGGAGCCGGCGGCAGGCGATCGCGGACTGGACAGGACGCACACCTGGGCACGGACATACTGGGGCGGCGCCATGTTCTATCTGGTGGCAGACGTACGCATTCGCCAGCTAACCAACGGCCGCAAAGGCCTCCAGGACGCGCTACGTGCGCTCGTCGCGAATGGCCAGACGATCGCCGTGGGCGGGACGCCGGAAGAAAACTTCGCACAGGCTGATCGCGCGACGGGCGTCTCCGTACTGCTGCCTCTATACCGTGAAGTGCGCGAACAGCCGGTGCAGGAAGACCTCGACGCACTATGGGCTTCTCTGGGTGTCCGGAAGTCTGGCAGGGCTGTGCGGTATGAGGACAAAGCGCCGCTCGCAAGCGTCCGCGCAGCGATATTCCGGCCCCAGCCTATGTGCGGAGGCACTCGATGAGACGATCTAGATCGCTCAATCACTTCGTTGCCCTGGCGATCGCCTTGTTGGTCTCCGCAGCCTCGGCCGGTGGTACGCAGCCTGCCCAACTTCATTGGCAGCCATGGTCGGATGCCGTCTTTGCCCAGGCTCGTCGGGAGCACAAGTTCGTCCTGCTCGACCTGGAAGCCGTGTGGTGCCACTGGTGTCACGTGATGGATGACATCACCTATCGCGATCCTGTGGTGATCCATCTTTTGCAGGAGAAGTACATCCTCGTTAAGGTCGATCAGGATTCGCGTCCGGACATATCCAATCGCTATGAGGACTACGGCTGGCCCGCGACGGTTGTGTTTGCCGGCGATGGCTCCGAGATCGTTAAGCGTCAGGGATATATCCCGCCGCGGCCGATGTCATCGATGCTCCAGGCCATCATCGACGATCCTTCTCCCGGCCCCAGCGTAGAAAAAGAGGTAAGCCTGCGACCGGCAGCAACTGCGAATATGCCGTCTGCTCTGCTGGCGCGGGTACGCGCGTCCTATGAAGCGCAGTATGACAAGCCGAACCAAGGCTGGGGATTCAGTCACAAATACCTCGACGCCGATTCAGTGGAGTACGCGATGCGGTTGTCGGCCCACGGTGACAACTTGTACACGCGGCGTGCGGCGGCCACGTTACACGCCGCAACCGCCCTGCTTGACCCCGTCTGGGGCGGAGCCTACCAGTACTCCGTGGGAGGCCACTGGAACGAGCCGCACTTCGAGAAGCTCATCTCCATTCAGGCGGCATTCCTTCGCGAGTACTCTCTTGCCTACGCACAAACTCACAACCCCGAAGACCTTGCCGCAGCTCAAGCCGTCCACCGCTACGTTCATGGCTTTCTGAGCGAAGAGGGGACAGGAGTGTTCTTTGTTTCGCAGGACGCGGACCTCCACGACGGTGAAGACAATGAGGCCTACTTCAAGCTCGACGATAGAGGCCGACGCGCCCCTGGCACGCCACGTATCGACAGGCACGTGTACGCGCGTGAGAATGGGTGGACGATCGCGTCGTTGTGCGATTTATATGCGGTGAGCGGGGATAGTTCCGCACTGGCCGAAGCACAAAGAGCGGCACAAGCGATCGTGCAGCATCGCGGACTGCCAGGTGGTGGCTTTCGCCACGATGATGCCGATCCGGCCGGTCCTTACCTGGGCGATACGCTTGCGATTGGCCAGGCGTTCCTTACGCTGTACAACGTGACTGGAGACCGTACGTACCTGCGTGCCGCTGCTTCTGCTGGGGACTTCATCGCTGCTCACTTTGCACCGCTTGCGCCCGGCACCGGTTTCATCACCTCACCCACACGCACGGATGCAGCCTTTCGCCCGCATCCTGACCGCGATGAGAATGCCGCCCTCGTTCGCTTCGCGTCGGTGCTTTCCTTCGCAACGTCTGACGCCCGATACCACGCCATAGCGGCGGAGGCTATGCGCTACCTGGCATCGCAAACCGTTGCACTACGACCTTTGTCGGCGGGAATCCTACTGGCGCATGAAGACGCGGGGCGGAGTCCTCTGCATGTCACAGTCGTGGGCTCGCCCTCGGATCCTCGCGCCGCCGCGCTCCATGCAGCGGCATTGCATTCACTGGCATCGGACGAGTTGATCGAATGGCGGGATCCAGGCGACCGCAATCCGCTGCCGACTGCTGTCACCTATCCGACCCTCGACCACCCGGCCCTCTTTCTGTGCACCGCATCGCTTGTTCCACGCCCCTGGTGCAGCCGGATCAAGTGGCGGATCGAGTCCGGAAAGCACAGATGTGGGCGCAGTAGCAGCTCGCGCAACCAGCCGCATTCAACGAGGTGACAGGGTGAACGCGAACCATATAGAGACCAACCAGCAAGACGCCCTCTCGGCTGTGCGCATCGTCGTCCGGCCCTATGCAAGCTCCCTGCCGCTTGGAGCATTCGCTTTCGGCATCGGAAACATGCTGCTCGCCGCGTTTGCACTTCATTGGATTCCTCTCAGCGAAAAGACCACACTGGCCGTGATCCTGCTCGCCTTTGTCGCTCCGCTGGAATTGATCCCCTGCATCATGGCGTTCTTGTCGCGTGACAGTGGAGCCTCAATTGCCATGGGACTCTTTGCCGCTGGTTGGGCGGTACAGGGAGTGCAGTTGATTATGGCCGACCCCATGACGCCCAGCATCTGCAACGGAATCTTTCTGCTTCTGCTCGCGGTTTGTCTGGCTGTGCTCGCGAAGGTTACTTTCTCCGTGAAGCCAGTTATCGGCGTGTTGCTGATCGTTGCTGTCTTGCGGTCGGTCGCCACCGGGATCACTCAGTTTGGTGTGCATGGAGCCCTGGACATCATCGCGGCCATGCTGGACGGCATGGTGGGGCTGCTCGCTTTCTACTGCGGTGCCGCCTTCCTTATCGAAGACGCCAAGGGAAAACTGCTTCCCATGACCTTCCGGCGGCAGGACGCCAAGGAAGCCATGGACGGACGGTTCAGCCAGCAGATGAAGCACATCGCGAACGAAGCTGGAGTACGTCAGCAGCTCTAAGGAATCGCCGCTATCGCTCGCGTAAGCATCCGCCGCTCGGCCACTTCGGGAGTGGCACTCGTGAGAACACTCGTCGCATGAGATGTTGACAGAGCTACCCGGCTATCGCGTAGCGGAGGTGGGTTCTCTCGATGTGGAAACAGCCCAACAAGATGATCGCGAAAGGCCTGCTGGCGGGGCTGATCGGCGGAGTCGCCGGATCGGCAGCCAAGCTGATTGGCGAGGCACTCTACCCCCCTCGCAACCAAGGCCAGGAGCCACCCCCCGCCCTTCTGACTGAAAAGATCGTCGGTCATCCTCTCAGCGAGGGGCAGAAAACAGCTGCGAGCCAGGTGTTTCACTGGACGCTCGGCTCTGGCATCGGTGCCGTCTATGGCGTGGCTGCGGAGTTTGTGCCTGAGGTAACGATTGCCAGAGGCGCAGCGTTCGGCATTGCGGTCCTGCTTGGAACCCACGAGTCGACGCTGCCACTCCAGGGTCTTGTGGAACCGCCCCTGAAGCAGCCCTTCCGGGAACAATCCAGTGAAGTGCTGACACACTTGATGTACGGCATGGTCGCTGAGCTTGTGCGGCGCTTTCTGATGCGGCGCTGGAGAAAAGCCGCTTCTGACCAGGGTGCAGCTCAGACGGCCTGAGCCATGAGCCTGTGAGCCGGCGGCGACCCTTTTCGCTGCCCTGTTCCCCACTTCGGGGACTGCGTCAGAGCATCCCTACAGCTCACGCAGTCTTGGCATCTCGCAGAAAAGCGTCCGCCGAGCGGAGACTGAGGGCCATGATCGTCAGAGCGGGGTTCGCGGCAAGGGCGCTGGGGAACACCGAGTTATCGCAGATCCAAAGGTTGGGCACATCGAAGCTTCGACCCACAGGATCGACTACCGCATTATTTCTGTGAGTCCCCATGCGGCACGTCCCGATGGTGTGCGCGGCCCGCTGAAACGTCCAGATGTCGGTTGCGCCCGCTGCCTCCCAGATCGAGGTCATGAGCTTTTCGGCATGCAGGCTCATCTTTTTCTCGTCCGGTCCGTAGCTGAAAGTGATTCGCGGTTTCGCAATACCCATGGCATCCACTTCATCGGATAGCTCCAGGAAGTTGCCGTCCTGCGCTACACAGTCGCCGTTGATCCCAATGCCCGCCACGTAGTTGTACCGGTCAAGGTATTCCACCAGCGCCTGACCCCACAGGCCGCGCCCGCGCGCCACCTGCGTAGCCCAGGTCACGGGCACAATGCCAAGGCTTTGCATAAGGTACCCACCGGCGAACCCCGCGCCGTGCGGACGAATTGTGTCTTCAGAGATGAGTGACGCCGGGAAACCCTTGTGAGGACGAATCTCTTCCGCGAAGGTGCCCCAAACCTGCGTTGCAACGTGGGCCATGTAATTGCGGCCGATCTGACCACTCGAGTTCGCCAGGCCTAGGTGCAGCAGGAGCCGCGGCGTTTCCACCGCTCCGGCACACAGGAACACAGCGCGGCAACGCTGTCGGACGTCCATGCCGTTGTTGCGGTAGATGACGGCGCTGACGTGGCCACGCTGATCCTGCTCCACTCCGTGCACAAAGCTTTCAGGACGAATCTCCGCACCAGCCGCAACCGCGACTGGCAGATACGTAACATCCGTGCTCCCCTTGGCGCCATTGCGGCAGCCCTGGTGGCAATACCCGCGACTCACGCATGCGTGACGCGTGCCGTGAGACGTCGTTCGGTCTCTGGAAAGTGCGGCAACAGGAGCTTCGCTGGTGAGGACGCCCACCGCCTCGCAACCTTGTTGCATCTTCTGCGCCGGAGCATTGAGCGGGACAGGCGGCAGGTCGTAGTGCCGCTCGGGATCCCACGGGTACTGCTCCGGGCCTGACACACCAATGAACTTCTCTATCTCTGTGTAGTACGGGACCAACTCCGCGTAGTCGAGAGGCCAATCGGCGCTCACATCGAACTCGGTCCTGATCTTTAGATCGCGCCTGTCCGCTCGTGGCACAAACGCACCCCAATGGAGCGTGGAACCGCCAACGCCGGTCCCGCTATTGTTCCCGCCGAAAGCCTCCGGCGTACTGCCTGCGCTCAGCCGCTCGCCCAGCCAATATAGGTTTTCCGCTGCGAGCTCGTCCGTGGCAAAGTCTTCGGACGGCGTCCAGTTGCGGCCGGCCTCCAGCGCGACCACCTTCAGCCCGGCTTCGGCAAGCCGTGCTAGCAACGGCGCTCCGCCGGCACCAGTGCCGACGACGACCGCATCGACCACTTCGTCAAATGCGTACTGCTTCATCGCGTTCAGGTTCATCGTCTGGCCATCTGCTTTCCAACCGGCTCCCACGGCTCATGTTGTCCCGCATCAATCTGGAGAAAGCCTTGCGTTGTGGCGGCGTCCGCGCCGTCAGCGAAGCCGCTGTAGCCTATGCGCTCCAGCGTGGCGGGGTGCGCAACATAGAGCCGTACCGCGTCGCCACATAGGCCCTTGAACCACAGTCGCATCTGGGAACGGCTCAGTTCTGCCTCCGGCTCTGCGAGTCCGATGGACACCGCCGCTCGTTGCAGTAACCCGCTGCCCAGGTCTCCTTTGCTTGCCTTCGCAAGCAAAACGTCCTGTTCGTCTGGGGCAAGCACACCGAAGGGTCGCTTGTGTGCGGCCTTTGCTTCCAAGTCAAGGGTGAATAGGGCAGTTCGGTAGGCGGAAGCATCCGGAGGCAGCTCCGCATAGCGCCAGCCATCGCCCACACCAGCGAGCTGGCGGTCGAGGCGAGCAGCCAAGTCGATCGCTTCACCTTTCTCCTGCGGAACGATGCGACCAAGAACCGCGCGCTGTGTGAACAGCTCTTCCAGCGTGAACACCTCGGGCTCATACGCTGGATCATCGCTTCCGCTACGAGCTCTGAGCACCTCGCGAGTCGGTGGGCTTACTCGATCGGAGTCGATTAAAGCTTCGTAGCTCGCCCCCACCGCACGCTCGTCGCTCTCCTCTCTCTGCGTCGCTGTGGCTTGCATGGCGATCAACCTGGCCACTTCGTGCGGGCATTCCATAGGGAGCAGGTGCTTGGCGCCTGGAAGGACCTCCAGCCTGCCTGCCGCAAAGTGCGGCAGCATCAGGCTGCGCTGCGCATCCGGACCGAGATCCACGTCCTCTGCGCCCGCCACGATGAGTGTGGGTGTCTTCAACACGCCCACACGGCGCGACCAGTCTTCACGGCTACCGGAGTCCAGCCATGCCAGCCATGCCGTGCGATTCAGCCGCAGCACCTCTTCCACCAGGAGTTTTTGTTCCGCCGCACCAAGTGCGTTGCTGGAGTTGTTGTCGATAAATTGATCGGCTTCCGCCCGGCTCTTCGCAGCATCCCCCGCAAACCAGCCCTTCATGGTCTCGCGCCGCTTCTCGTCCATCGGCTCAGGAGCGGGTGGCGATCCGGCGAGAAGCACCATGCCTCTCAGGCCAGCCACCTCAGTCACTCCTGTCTCAATGCGGCGAGCTACCACGGTAGCTACTTTGGCACCCATGCTGTGGCCCACAAGCATCAACTCGCACGGGCGTTCCGCACAGATCACTTCGGTCACGGCATCCGCCATTTCCGCGACAGAGGTCCCGGCAATTTCCGAAGATCCTCCAAAGCCCGGCAGGTCGATTGCGACACAGCGGAAGTCGCCGCTTAGGTCCGCAATGGTGCTGTTCCAGCCGCGTCCACTGCCGCACAGCAGATGAAGAAAGAAGACGGTCACACTTCCGGTGCCCGTTACCTGATGATTCAGCATGCCCCTGTATGTTCTCCGGCAAAGAAGGTGCCTCACAGGTATGAGACGGTCTGTTGCAGAGTAGGACGGAGCTACGCCAGTGTTCACAAGGCCACTTTGCGAGTGGCCCGCAACGGGAAGAGCGTTCCTTCCATAATCGCACCATGGCAGCACGATCCGCGCCCACGTCGGTATCGCACTTCGGTCCTCTGCAAATCGGCACTTCCCAAAGTGTTGTATCAACTGTCGCCGCGCACGTTGAAGATATGTTGCGGAAGCGGTGTATCGAACCAGGCGCACGGCTCCCAAGCGAACGCACCGTCGCCCTTGATCTCCACGTCAGTCGCAATACCGTGACTGCGGCCTACAACGAGCTTGAACAGAAGGGCCTCATCAGACGAATCCGCGGCAAGGGTGCGTTCATGTGCAGCATGCAGGTAAACCGCGAGGCATTTTCCTGGAGCGGTAAGGTTTCGTCCAAAGCGCATCTTCTTGATGAACCCGTATTGGACCTGCTGGCACGGAGCCGTTCAACGGGAATGGCCTACCCACTGTCCGCGGGCACTCCATCGCTCGAGTGCTTCCCCCGCGAGGCCTATCACGCGTGCGTAAACAGCGTCATCCAGCACCAGTTTCCGAAGGCACTGGCCGTCGCTCCGACTGAAGGCCAATGGCCGCTGCGTGAGTCGATCGGCAAGTGGCTGAAAGTCGAGCCAAAACAGGTCTTGATCACTTCCGGGGCCCAAGAGGCAATTGACCTCCTGGCACGCTGCCTCATCGAAACCGGCGACGTAGCCATTGTCGAAAGCCCGACCTACCCCGGAGCATTACAGTGCCTGCGTGCGGCCGGCGCCCAGTTGGTGGGCTGGG
>CAXSHQ010000030.1:13102-14592 GCA_964236875.1 uncultured Acidobacteriaceae bacterium
CCGAAGCTCATCTTCACCACGCCCACGTTTCAGAACCCGACGGGACGCGTCATGCCGCTGGCGACGCGCAAGGGCCTGGTGGACCTGGCGGCCCGTTACTGTGTACCCATCATCGAGGATGAAGTCTACTCGCAGACTTACTTCCATGACCGGCCCGGACCAGAGAGTCTCTACAGGCTCGACACTCGCTCGAGTGTGATCTATGTCAGTACCTTCTCCAAGATGCTGGCTCCAGGTCTGCGCGTGGGGTGGGTCGTCGCGCCGACTTACATGATCAAACAGCTTTGCTTGATGAAAATGCGAGCGAACCTCTTTACGGGAGGGCTGAACCAGCTGGCGCTCGCCGAGTTCCTCGACAGCAGAGGCTTTGACCGCCATCTGGCAGAACTGCGAAAACACCACCGCACCTTGCGCGATGCGGCCGTGATGGGAGCAGCGCCGTCGGTCAACGAGAGCCTATTGTCTTACGCACTGCCGACCGGCGGTCTCTATCTGTGGTGCAAGCTCCATGCAGATGTCGACATCGATCTGCTGACGGAAATGGCCGAGGAGAAGGGGCTCAACTTCGCGCCCGGGCATGCCTTCTTTCCTGAGAAAGACCCGGGTAACTTTGTGCGGATATGCTACACAGCCGCGTCAGCCGCTCAAGTCCGAAAGGGTGTGGAAGTGCTCGGACGCATCCTTCGGCAGCTTCAAACGCGTGCGGCTGCTGAACTCTCAGTGGAAGCCGCAGCGAGTACCGGGCCGCCGGCACTCGTTTGAAAAAAGACCACGATGTGAAAGTCCGAAGTGCGGGCTTTCGACGGCAGCGTGAAGCTTGTTTGACCTTCGAAGGTTCCTCCCGAGCGCACGGACGCCAAGATGCGGAAGTCACGCGCAATGTCCACGTGCGTAAGCGTGCGGCCGCCGTTTTCTCCGCGTTGCACCTCGGTGCGTCCCTGGTTCTGAACCAGGACAGCGATCAGGTGTCCAGCTTCTGGCGTACGTCCGAGCTGCACCAAAACTGCCATCTTGCCCCCATCCTGTTGCGCGGGCTGCGCGAGCGTAAGGGGCAAGCTCGCCTGCGCGGAGGATGCCTCCAGCGCAGCAAGCGCGGCAGAACGGTTGCTTCCGACGAACTGCTTGTTTCCGTTCACCACCATTTGTGGGGTGTAAGGCCCCTCGCCTGCGAAGCGGCGAGCATACTCCTCCTGCCGCTCCGTCGAGGCCTCCGAAGAAAATGGATCCGTCCACCCAAGAGAGTTCCAGTAGTTGACGTGCTCGGAAAGCGCGATCACATTGGGGTTGCTTCGCGCCAGTTGCGTCAACAGTGCGTCCGCTGGCGGACAGCTGGAACAACCCTCGGAGGTAAACAACTCAACCAGAACAGGCTGTTGGATAGAGGCAGCCTTTACCGGGCTGGGGCGCAGCGATACCGCTGAAAGCGAAACAGTCATAAGGATGGCCAGGGTAGCCGTCGTATATCTCCGTTTCACCAGGAAACGGTCGAT
>CAXSHQ010000030.1:14602-17138 GCA_964236875.1 uncultured Acidobacteriaceae bacterium
AAAAGCAGCGCCGCGAATGCCATGCCGTATACAAGCTGAGTTCCCGCAATTTCCCACTGTTGGACCAGCGTGATGCCGAAGGTCAACACCGTGATCAAGATTCCTCCGGCGACCAACGCGGTGCGCGTGAACAGACCCAGCAGCACAAGCAGGCCGACTGCGGCCTCGACGAAGGGCAGAGTAGACCCGAACGCGCGGACAGACCACACCGGAAGGAACGTGTTCTGAAACTGCTTTAGGAGCCCGGCTGCAAACACCGCAGGTCCCGACGCGAGCCGGCTCACTCCGTGCATGAGGATGTTGGTTCCGAGGCAGATGCGCAGGAGCGCATAGCCCAGTGCTGCATCGTTCGAAGGTCTTAGGTCATGCAGTTCAGGATTCACTTGCATCGTCTCCGTTGAATCGCTCATTAGCGCCTCTGTGTTTGACGGCGAATAGCGCTTGGATGAAAGAGCCAACCGCGAACTGGCATGCGGCCCCACGGGACGCTGCCCTACGATTGCTCCGAGCGGCAGCACCCGGCGGCGCGGCGACAACTGAATCCGCTGGACTCCTGGCGCCCAACTAACGGCCCCAACCCCAGTAGCCACTCACGGTCTCTCACGTGCTGTTTGGCGTTGTTATTGATGCCTGTACCACTCCTAGCAGACAGGGAAAAGATGGAATCCATACACAAGTCGAAGCAGGCTCGGACCGTCGTGATCACGGGCGCATCCGCGGGAGTTGGCCGGGCAACGGCTATCGAGTTCGCCAAACGCGGCGCCCATGTCGGACTCATAGCCCGAGGCATAGCTGGCCTGCAGGGCGCGGCGCGCGACGTGGAAAGCGCGGGTGGCAAGGCCCTCATCCTTCAGGCAGACATTTCCGACGCCGAGCAGGTCGAAGCTGCCGCTGCGACGGTCGACCGTGAACTCGGTCCCGTAGACGTCTGGGTCAACAATGCGATGTGCTCAGTCTTTTCTCCTATCCAGAAAACAGAAGCCGCGGAGTTTCGACGGGTCACAGAGGTGACGTACCTGGGAGTTGTGCATGGCACCCTTGCGGCACTACGTCGTATGACTCCTCGGGATGCCGGCGTCATCTTGCAGGTCGGCTCTGCGCTGGCGTATCGAAGCATTCCTCTGCAAGCCGCCTATTGCGCCTCCAAACATGCTATCGCTGGATTTACGGATTCTCTGCGCTGTGAGCTGATTCATGAAAAGAGTAGCGTTCGGGTTTCAATGGTCAATCTGCCTGCGATGAACACGCCGCAGTTCGGCTGGTCGAAGAGCCGCATGCCGCGCAAGGCGCAGCCTGTGCCACCGATCTTCGAGCCGGAGGTCGCCGCACGGGCACTTGAGTTTGCCTCCCGGCACTACCGCCGCGAATGGAACGTGGGCCTGCCGACAGTCGAGGCAATTGTTGGAAACAAGGTGCTCCCTGGGGTCTTGGATCTGTACCTCGGCCGAACGGGATACGAGGGGCAGATGACTGCGCAGGCGGAAGATCCAGCTCGTCCTCACAATCTCTGGAAACCCGTGGACAAGGATCCAGGAGTTCACGGAACATTCAGCGACCAGTCGAGCACGTGGAGCGGACAGGCCTGGATGAGTCGTCATTGGCTACTGGTGGGCACGGGCACAATCTTCATTTCGGGACTAAGCTGCGGAATCGCGTCTCTTCTACGTAGGCGCTAACGCTCCCTTCGCGAACGCGTATTCGTCGGCTGCGGTTTAAGAAGAAGGCTGAGAAAAACAGTCGCAAAGAGGACCCTGAACCGCTTCTGATTGGATCCCGAGTCTTCAGAAGGCCAACAACGGCGCCTATCCCGTTCGTGATGCGCCGCCCTCACAAGGCTATAACGAATCGGTAGATTTGGTAGAGGCCAGGTGCTGGCTCCCAGAGGACGGTCGTTCCGCAAAAAGGGCCACCAGTGATCTGGCCCCCAGCGACCGAGCGATATCCATCACACTCGACAGCGGGTCCTTAGTGCGTGAACGCAAGCCCTCCACACTTCAGGGATACATTCCGTTCGCCGGGGTTTGCGATGAAGATGTTGCGGAAACACATAGTGCTGGCCTTGTCGTTCACAGCTTCTCTTACACTTTTGAGTTGCTCGTCGGACGATGGTCCGACCGGACCCGCAAATCCAGGCACACCGCCAACGACCCTGCTGGGAAGCGCCACAAATGGGCTGCAGGTCTTTCGCTTTGAAACATTTGGCAACGAGGGATTCTGGACCGATGCCGTGCGCCTGCCGCAGGGCATGATGGACAAAAATCTCACTGCCTTGCAGGCTTTGAAACTCGGGATAAGCTTCGACTCTGATGCCATCGATGCGACGTCGAAGCAAAGTCTACTGGCTCAGCTCCAATCGGATCCCACCGGTCAGAAATCAGCTCTCCTCAACGACCCTAAGTTCATGATCACTCTCTTCAATGAAAATGCAGTGATCGGCTTTCCCGTAAAAGACAGCACGAACTTGGGCTACCTTGACATTACGAAGGGGTCCCGCGTAGGTGCGAGCTGCGCGATGTGCCATTCGAACACCGACGCT
>CAXSHQ010000030.1:17148-22091 GCA_964236875.1 uncultured Acidobacteriaceae bacterium
GCTGAACGTCACAAACGGCGGCGCAATCGGACACCGGCAGGACGGCAGGGCCGCGCATACCCTCGACTTTGGCGGCATCGTCGCGTTGGCTCGCAACCCGCTTGCGTACTTTCCACAGCTACAGGTGACGCTTGGCGGTAAGACGCTCGGTAGAGCCCCCCTTGGACTCGACGTTAATTCCACCGAAGCTGATGCCATTGCTTATCTGACCAACAAGAACTACTACCCGGTTGGTATGTTCGATGACACTCCTGACGGGAATGGTCAACCCATGCACAATCAGCCGCTCTTTCGTCAGGGCCTGGCGGCGCCTTATGGCAGCGCAGGAGAGATCAGCACCGAAGACAACTTTGCGAATCAGGTGTACGTCGCATTGCTCGATCCAACGACGATTACGACCACCGGCGGCCGGGCGTTCGAGCACAAAGTGGGCGGCGCCAATGGCGATGAGTTGGTGGCTAAATACGTGCAAATCTTAGCGGCGACAGGAGTCACGGGCTACCCTTACGTCAATGCGGCCCCGCCGTCTGACCCGAGCCTGGCTGGAACGGAAGCGTTCAATCTGGGTATTCGGGTGAACCAGCAGGAACTGATTGACATGAATGCCTACGTGTTCGGTTTGCAGGCGCCTGCTGGGGTGACAAAAGACTCGGCCGCCGTCGCCCGCGGGCAGCACCTGTTCCGCACGAGCGGGTGTACAAGTTGCCATAATGTGGACCAAAGCGTCTACGTACCGACAAACATCATTCCGATGAAGCAGATCTTCCCCGGCGATAACCCAACGGTTGTGGCGCAACGCCAGGCGCCGCTGTCTCCCATCGAATACACCCCAGGTGCCACCTTCGATACAAAGATGGCCACGATCAATGCCAGCCTTCGGGGACTCGATCGCGGCATCGCGCTTCCATTGCTGCTCGACCTGGCTCGCAAGCCCATATTCCTACACGACAACTCCGTTGCGACGCTGGACGACCTGCTCAATCCCTCACGCGGCTCGCAAGCGCCTCACCCGTTCTACTTTTCTGACTCAGGTCAAAGGTCAGACGTGATTCAGTTCCTGTATAGCTTGGGAACTACTTCAAACACCTCAAAGAATGTCGTGCCGACCAGAAGCCGGCATATGGGAACGCAACTGGCTGACACTTCCAGCTTGCGTCGCTTCCTCCACGCACAGCCCGTTGCGGCAGCTATGGCCATCGTTCCTTATCAGCCCTAGCTCAATCGCAGCAAACGCGACCACAGGCCAGCATCCATGCCGGTTCAATAGGTTTTGGAGAAAACGCTTAACTCGCCAACGCACTCCCATTTCGGGGAGTTCTGTGATCTAGCCAGGAACTTCTCAGTTTTGCGTGTGTATGCTCTCTCAATTCTGCCTGCTCCGCAGTGAATGATGACAACCACCGCGTCCACTTCGGATTTCCCGCTCACCCGCGCGGAGCGCACTTCCGCTGCAATGGAGGTTCTATTAGGCGCCGCCGTCGTTCTGGCACACAACGTCTATCGAATTCTTCCAAACGAGGTTCCAAGCTCTGCCAGCGCAAGTTGCGTGACAAAAGCGTCAATGACACGACACATATGATCGAGCGGAACAAGGTCGTCAAGAACTACCGGAAACAGTGAGCCCTGACGGCGGCCTTCACCTTCGATGTAAGCCATAAAGACGATGTCCTCGCGCTTTCAAAAGGCCATCCTCTCATTGATCGTTGGATCGACAAAGCAATTACTAATTCAGTCTGCCTCTCAACATGGTCAACGACTGCTATCACTGTCCTCTTCGTCTAACAAGTCCATGACGCTGTTGTTCTTCCACGTCGTAAATAGGGACGGCGGCTTGGCTTTTTCCTACCCCACTCTCCCCAACAAACGCTCTTCTTCATGGAGGCCTCAGCGTCTACTTGAAATCTATTTAGCACTTCCTGCCAGCTTTGATGTGCATGACTGACCTTGTTCTTGTTTTACGAGTTCAAGCAGGGTGATCGACTTTTCTTCGATGCCTGGCACGAGTTCGAGGCCAAGAGTCTTTCTAAGCACTGCATTTGCATCGGCTAGATCGTACTGTTTGAAGTCGAGGCGCGCGTCAAACTTTCCGTCGATGCCGGTCTGGTTCGTCACCGGATTCCCGAGACCCGTTTCCAACGCGTAGGCAAGATCCTCCATTGATCCGTTTGAGATAACAAGCTTTCCATTCCAATAGCCTCGCAAAGTCTTTCGTTTCGAAATGGATGGGGCCAAGAGTCGATTGCTGGCGTCAGTGGCTTTGAGAATGAATTCAGTCTTTTTGACAATCTGCGGCTGAACCTGGAGGTGCAATCCGCAGAATACTGCGGTTTGCACGATGGCCTCCGCTTGGGAATCGGTGACTCCGGGCAATTCAACCTGCAAACTGTATAGCCCCTCTGGGAGCGGGTCGCCAATCACGACGCGCTGATCGATTGGATTGTAGATATAGGTCAGTAGCGTTCCTGCGTCTATTCCAAGAAAGTCAGTACCGGTAGGTGAATGCTTCACCATTGCGAATTTGGAGCCCGGGTCGGCCTTACCAAACGAGACAGAAAAGAGGGGATGAGTCATGGCGGAAGATGCGACAGCCGGATTCTGCGTCACGATCTCCATTGTCGGTTTGAATACAACGCTGCTCCCCTTGCCGACAGCCTGCAAGTCAGCAGCGTTCAAGTTGTCCGCCTCTGTCGCGGCGACCACATTTCCGCTCGGATCCACAACAATGGCAGTCGGTCGTGACTTCACGCCGTACCTTGAGAAGGCACTGCCGACGGTTCTCTACGCCTGCGATCCTCCGCTTTAAGAGCAGGTGCTGGGGCAGAGAATTGACTCACGCTGAAAGCCCAAATCCCTGAGGAATGAATGAGATAGGGCGAGTCTCGCTAACGCACCTGTTCCCTTGTGGTTCGCTATTGACGAGTTTGGAGCAGTCAATAGCTAGCAGACCCGGGCAGCTCTTCCGTATCAGCAGACTTCAACACTGGACGGAAATCGGTGCTAGGTTTCAAAGGACATGATAGGGCCACTCCCTGCTCGGCTCGCCTGCGGAGAGTTCGCATGGTCTGCCACCACATGGCCAAAGCCATCCTCGACCATCTGCATGTCAGGTACTGACAACCCCGACGGAAGGATATCGAGAGAGCAAGGTATTGACTGACACCCGAGCTGCTCGAGCTCTTCCGCAACCGGTGCAGGATACACATAGCCGGTCTTCGCTGCCCGGGTCTGCACTTGGGTGTTGGACTTGGTGCTGCGAAATAGCCGCCCCCAGTCGTTTCTACATCAGTAATCCGGCGACATCACTAAAGACTGCTCTCATGAACGAATAGGAGGGAGCATTCTTGTAAGTGAGCGCTTCCCGGATGAAAAATAGAGCCCAGCTAATGCGTACCGCGACCAACGTAAGCTTCTCCCTGCTGGGGATACATACCTTGGCGACTTGCCTGATGTGGTCAGCCTCAGAAGTCTGCCGCTGCCTAGAATGGCCCAGCGCAGCCGCCACTCTCACGAGCTGCTCAGTGGGAATGCTCGTTGTAGCGCTCATAGTACTGATCGCACTGTGGCTAACAGACTGGTCGCTCCACCAGCCCAGAACTGCCCCCCTCACGTGGCGCAGTGGCGCGAAAATGGAATCGCCAGCGAGCTCCTATCGCCCTGCCTTTCTTTCAGGACAGGTAGAGTCCGTGTCTTCGAGCCTGGGCAGGCTGTCGAAAACGGACATCCGGTCCGATGCCTCGAGGAGCTAGGGGTTGAGCGAAACGTAGATTAGATGGTCGACCCCACCGCCCCAACTGCCTGCGAGGGCACCCTTTCTCGAAGACCTTTTCATCAACGCATTCAACAGGACGAGGCGCCCCAAGCGCCTTGAAGGCGGCCTGTTGCTCGATCACAGCGTTCGAGAGAACGGCGTGACGGACATGCCGATTACCTGCCCACGCCGGAACGGACGCGGCATATCGCTGTTCAAGGCAAGACCGGGACCGGCAAGACCTTTTTCATTCTGTATCTGACCCAGCCGGACATCCTTGCCGGACCTGGATTCGTTCTCTTCGATCTCCACGGTGACCTGATCCCTGCCATCCTGCGCTTTGCCGCAGCGCACGGCGTGGACCCCAAGCGCCGTCCTCATCGATCCGACGAACACCCAGTACTCCGTGGGCATGAATCCCCTGGAGGCGGCGGGTGAACCATCACGGTTCCGACAGATCGCAAAGATCACCCACTCACTGGCGGACCGATGGAACTTCACGGGCGCGCGTACAGAAGAACTGCTGCGCTATGCGCTGTATGTCCTTTCGGTAAACCGACTGACATTCCTCGAAGTCGCCGTCCTGCTCGCCAATGACGGCTATCGCGCCGAGCTTCTCAAGAACGTGACCAACGGTGATGTCCGGGAGTACTTCGAACTGCGCTTTGATCCACTCTCCGATGCCATGAAAGCGACGATGCGTGAGCCGGTGTTGAACAAGCTCACCGAGCTTACCGGAAATCCGCACTTCAGGTACGTGCTTGGGCAGTCCCGCTCGACCATTTCCTTCGATGATGCGCTCGCCTCTCGCTCGATTGTTCTGGTGAATCTTTACAAAGGCCTTCTCGGAAGCCATGCCCTAACTTTCGGTGCGCTGGTCTACGCGAAGTTGAAGGCGGCTATCCGGACAGTTCTTGGCTTGCAAGGGCCACAAAGTGAAATCAGTTCAGCAGCCGTCGTGCGATTCATCTGCGCATGCAAGGCTTCGGAATGTGCTGTTCCAGAAGAACTCGGAGGATCCTACAGTTACGAAAACACCTACAGTCGAGGCGTAAAAAAGCAGATGCGCTAGGCGGAATCGCCGTATCTGCTTGATTCTTGAAGATTTGGAATGGTCGGGGCGATTGGATTCGAACCAACGACCCCCTGCTCCCGAAACAGAAGTGCCGGAAATCAGCAAATCGCTAAAAACAAG
>CAXSHQ010000031.1:0-1526 GCA_964236875.1 uncultured Acidobacteriaceae bacterium
GAAATAGCTGCGCTACACTAACTCTTCCAACGGCACAAAAGATCGGGCACTCCACTCTTTGGAATCAGCGAACTTGTTGAATCTGTTGAAACGCCTACATCGGTGAAGCTTTGACAGGAACGAATTCGACTACAGTTGGGCTGGGTCACACTCGTCTTCATCCTCACGATAACCGAATCGCTGATGGGGCCGATGCGGCTGCCAGGCAGACGTAGCGATCCTAAAAGGCTGCGGCTGGGTGGCACAGAATGCGAGCCTCCGACTTCCACCGTGTGAAGGTGCCCTTCCAGACGCAAGTTATAGACGGCAAAGCAGTTATAAACCGGTATAACCGGCGAAACCGGCCCAGTCGCCGGTATTCGCCACAAAAATGCCACAAAGCCATCACACTGGAAAGGGGCATAGGGTTGGTTCACGGGGAGCCAACCCAGGATGGCTTTGGGCTAAAGCATTGACCTCCAATCCAGCCAGCGAATAAATCTTCAGGAACTCTAGAACATTTATACTGGGATTGGAGGTCACCAATGGATACCCTCATGCAAAGTCTCACCACAGCGGAGGCGGCGGTTGCTGCGGGCGTTTCCCTGCCGCAGATCAATCGCGTCATTGACGAAAGAATTCTGCCGGAGACTTGGTACAGCACCTCACCCATCCGAAGGACGGCCGAAGCGGTTGCAAGTCCCTGCCGGAAGCAAGCTGGTCATTACCACCCGCGGAAGTCTAAAGAGTCGAGCAAACTGACTTGTTCCAAGTTCCTGATCGATGAATGCCTCAGTCCGACTCTCGCATTGCTAGCGCGGGGACGAGGCTGCGTGGAAACCTGACTACCCAAAGCACGCTAACGACACCCCTCGATACCGGAGCCCGTACCAGGATGGTCACTGTTAGATCTCTGCCGATCAGTGAGCAATCGAGCCGTTATTTGCTGCTTCGATAGCTGCCGCGCGTCCACGGCCGGCCGGCTGCCTTGTGTGCCTTCAGAATGCGAATAGTGACGATCCCTGTGAAGTTCAGATGCGAGGCGATCGCGACCTCAGCGTCATGAGCGAAGATCAGCAGTGCAAGGTGAGGGATCACCCATGTCGTCATTTGCCTGAGCGCAGTCGCCACAGTTCCTGTAGACTGCAGACCTCTTTGCAAATCCGCAAGGGCCCTGAAGTCGTCCTATGAATGGTGAGGGAAAACCGCTCGCGAACGCAGCAGGTCTGGAAGAGACGGACTCGTCTCTGATAGCCCTGATAGTGCAACGGGACGAGCAGGCAATGGCGCGTCTCTTCGATCGGCACTCGAGGTTGGTGTATTCCGTTGCTCTTCGTGTTCTTCGCCATAAGGATATGGCTGAGGATGTCTTGCAGGAAGTGTTCATGCAGCTGTGGCGAGCGCCAGTGAAGTTGGCCGAAGGAGCAGGGAGTGTGGCGCCGTTACTGGCTGTCATGTCCCGGAATCGATCGATCGATCTGATCCGGCTGGGAAAGCGGGCCGACTTCGTTGACGATATTCCGCTCGCGTCAAGCGTCGACCTGACA
>CAXSHQ010000031.1:1536-6539 GCA_964236875.1 uncultured Acidobacteriaceae bacterium
GAAGTTTGTGAGCGGCACCTTCTGCTGGATCGTGCGCGGGCGCTCGTAGCAGAACTTCCGGCCGATCAACGCCACGTTTTAGAACTGGCCTTCTTTGAAGGAATGACACACAACGAGATTGCAAAAGCCACAGGAACAGCACTCGGGACGGTAAAAACGAGAATCAGAAGCGCACTGCTGAAGCTGGGAGAAGCTTTCAAGACATGAGGGCCAACGAACAGTTCGGGGAAGATGATCTGGCGTTCTATGCTTTGCATATGCTTGCCGATCCCACGGCCTCAGTTGTCGCGGAAGCGGTGACGCGTGATGGAGCAACAAGACAGCTACTCGGAGAGGTACAGGCGAAGCTCGGCGCATTCGCCGAGAGCTCTATCGAGCTGCAGGCGGTCCCGGAGGGCAGCTGGGCTCGTCTGGTTACGCAGATTCATCAGGAGGGCGGGCGCTCTCCTGTTGTCCTTGCCATGCCAGCTGCTCCATCGGGACGAACAAGAGGGCGGCTGATTCCCTGGATCGGTTGGGCGGCGGCAGCACTGCTCGCAGTGGCTGTGGGGAGGTTGTACGAGGGCCGGACGGAGCTGCAGCATCGCCTCTCCGAAAAAGAAACTGCTGCGACTCGCGAACGTGAAACTCTGCAGGCGAGTGCTGCGGCCCAGGCGAAAGAAGTGGCGCAATTGCAAGCTGAAGTGGACCGGACGCGGAACGCGGCTCTGGGTCTGCGGCATGCGGTCGCCGGGCAAGCGGCCGCGCTGAACGAAAAGACGGAGGCAGCTACCTCTGCGGAGCACGAGCGGGATGTACTTCGCGGAACGTTGGCCGCGCAAGCCGGCCAGGTTGCCCAGTTGGCGGCGGACCGGCAGAACGCTGCACTTGTGCTCGACGCACTGCGGGATCCGTCCGCCTTGCGAGTTACGTTGAAAAAGCCATCCTCCAAGGCTGCGCCCGAAGGCAGGGCTTCGTATGTGGCAAGTAAGGGAACTCTGGTGTTCCTTGCAAATAACCTGACCCCACTCCGCTTGCATAAGGTTTATGAACTCTGGCTGATGCCCATGGATGGTTCCAACCCCGTGCCGGCGGGCACCTTCGTTCCGGATACGAGTGGGAACGCAAGCTTAATCTACCCGCACTTTCCAAATGCAATAGCGGCCAGGGGCTTCGCGGTAACGATCGAAGCTGAGGGCGGCTCCCAAAGTCCAACCCTACCAATGATCCTTGCCGGATTGTAGAGACTACCTGGCTGATCCAAAGCGAAAGACGTTCCCGTGGTGAGCCATATCGATAGTGCATGTTCTGTCGCTGGTAGCCGACACGCGCAGGTCTGAGGGTTCCTCAGCATCGTATCCGGAACAATCATCGGAGCCGTGTGGGATGATAACTCCTCCACATGGTGCCGCATGAGTAAGTCCTAATGAGGGGCAAGCTGGAGATGGATGTTTTGGGAAAGACAGCAGTCGTGTGCGGAGCAGGCGGTTTCATTGGCGGCCACCTGGTCAAATCACTCCAAGCTGCCGGCGTGAATGTCGTCCGCGCTGTGGACTTCAAGCCGCTCTCTGAGTGGTATCAGGTCACGGAAGCTGTCGAGAATCAGTCGCTGGACCTCAAAGAGAAGCTGAATTGTGAACGAGCCGTAAGTGACGTCTCACTGGTGTATCAGTTGGCCGCCGATATGGGCGGCATGGGCTTTATAGAGAACAATAAAACGCTCTGCATGCTCAGCGTACTGACGAACACGCACATGCTCGTTGCCGCCAAAGATGCCGGAGTGGAGCGTTTCTTCTATTCGTCTTCGGCATGCGTGTACAACGGCGAGAAGCAAACCAATCCGGATGTGACTGCACTTAAAGAGTCCGACGCCTACCCGGCGCTGCCGGAGGACGGGTATGGCTGGGAAAAACTTTTCAGCGAGCGCATGTGCCGACACTTTGAAGAAGACTATGGCATGACCACCCGGGTGGCGCGATACCACAACGTGTATGGGCCACATGGCACCTGGAACGGCGGTCGCGAGAAGGCGCCGGCTGCGATCTGCCGCAAAGTGATCGAGGCGGTGAACACCGGCAGACACGAGATCGAAATTTGGGGCGATGGACATCAAACCCGCAGCTTCATGTATATCGATGATTGCGTGCAGGGCACACAGATGATCATGGGCAGCGATATAGAGGAGCCTATCAATCTGGGATCCAGCGAGATGGTGACGATCAATAAGCTTGTGGATCTCGCCGAAACCATCGCCGGCATCCGCTTAAAGCGGACCTACAACCTGACAGCGCCCAAAGGCGTGAACGGCCGGAACAGCGACAACACAATGATTCTGGAAAAACTGAAATGGGAGCCATCTATCAGGCTGCGTCATGGACTGGAAAAAACCTACCACTGGATAGAGCGAGAAATTGCAGCGGGAGCCAGTGGGTCTTAAGGACGACGTATCGGTCAGCGCGCCTGCCGCACACAGATCGCCAGGCTACGACCGCTCATATACCAAAGCCAGGCCATGATCGATCATAGGCGGAGGATGTCGGGTCCTGCCGAAGTATTTCCGATACGGATTCGAAGGTGTAGCCTTCCTTCTTCAGCGCTGGGACAATTCGCTTGATTGCAGCCAACGTCACGCGGATGTCAGGATCCAGACGTGTGTCACGGCCGTCATGCAAACAGACGATCCCGCCGGGAGCTGCTTTTCCAAGCACCAGCTTTGTGACGGCCTCCGCATCCCATTCCCAATCATGGGCGATTACAGTCCACATCACTCCCAGTAAACCGAGGCGGCGTTGTGTTTCGCGCAACCCGAACCAGCGCAGACCATAGGGCGCACGCAAAAGTCTGGGCTGAATGCCGAGTGCCTGCATGAGGTTCTGCGGCAGCGCAAATTCCCTGAAGATTTCTCCACTCGACCGAAAGTTCGGCTGCCATCCAAGGCGGGGACAAAGGCGCGGATGTGAGAATGTGTGGTTCCCGACTTCGTGCCCTGCAACGTGTACAGCACGCGTGATCTCGGGATGACGCTCTACATTAGCGCCGCACTGAAAGAAGGTGACACGTACATCTTCCTGCTTAAGGTAGTCCAGTGATGCGAGCGTCCCCGGGCTCGGTCCATCGTCGAAGGTCAGCGCGAGTGAGCGTCGATTGCCCGGCCCTGAGAAGACGGACGGTCCGAACACCTGTGAAGAGCGAGCTTTGACTGCATAGAGTCCGGCAGCCGCGACCGCGCTGAGTGCCGTGGCCACCATTGCGCCAGTCTGCACAGCACATATGGCTCTGCTCGGTATGGGTTGTCGTACCAAGCGTTCCTCCTCATTGGGGCATCTGATTGGACGGATGCAAACTCTCTCGAACATGGAGCCCTCTGTCGTCTGGCACATACTGGCTGAGACCAGCGTTCCGGTTGCAGAGTTCAGCCGGGCTCTGAGCAAGTTCGTGCCTGTCACCTCCTGGATCCCTGAAATGTCGCTTACCGGGCTGATGAGACGTCGAGTTCGACATGAGCATGCAGAAGACACATCGGCGCTGAAGAGACTCCACCTCCCATTACAACGTGGATATGCGCGATTTCCCGTGCGACTCGGTGCGAGCACATTTCAAAAGGTCTCCGCGATGCTGATGTCGCAGACTATAGAACCTGAGCAAAGCGTGCTTGTCTGCACCTCATCTTTTTGGGCGCGGACGGCCGCTCTGTGGCCAGGGCCGGTGGTGTTTTACGTGACTGATCTCACGGCCGCTTACACGGGCCTGTCCAAGAGGAGCGTGGTTGCTGCTGATGGCATGATGTGCGGCATTGCCGACCTTGTTTGCCCGAACTCTCCGCGTTTATCCGACTACCTCCTGAAGAACGCGGACTGCGCCAGTGACAAAATCGTTCTAATCCCAAATGCCACGCGCGCAGCGAACGTCCGTACTGAGCGTTTTGACGAGCGCGATGAACTCCCCGCCGATGCATCCGGTCTTCCGCGGCCTGTTGCAGGCGTGATTGGAAACATGGGAGACAACATCGACTGGGAACTTGTCTGGTCCGCACTGGAAAAGGTTCCTGAGTACAACTGGCTGTTTGTCGGCCCCTCGCCAGGAGCGATGCTCTCGCGCCGCAACTGGAATGCTCGAGCAAAGGTAATGCGCTCACCACGTGCTCTTTTTCTCGGGTCGCGTCCCTATGCCGAGCTCTTCCGTTACGCGCGAGCATTTGACGTTGCTGTGATGCCATATAACCGGATTGAACCGACCTTCTCCGGGAGTTCCACGCGCTTCTATGAGCACTTGGACGCGGGCAGGCCTTTGCTGTCCACGCGTGGTGTGGAGGAGTTGCTGCACAAGGAGCCGTTCCTGACTCTGGTGGACAGCGGAGAAGAACTCGCTTTGGAACTTCGCCGACTCCTTGTACACCCTAACGATCAGCGTGAGACGATGCGCTGTCAGGCGAGTAGCTCGGAAACCTGGGAAAATCGTGCTGCCAACATGCTTCAGGTCTTACTGGAAAAGTCCGCGTGACGTCGGAAAGGCTACAAACCGTCGTATTTACCTTAAAGTTGTAGGGCTGCACACGCGAGCGTGGGCTGACACATCAGATTTGGTGCGATACTTTCACTGCACGAACACTATGCAAACTTGGCACATTCTTGACGTCGGCAGCATTTGGATGAAGGAATTTGCATCTGCCCTAAGCCAGAATGAGCACGTGGTGGCGTGGGCGCCCAAGATCGAGAATTTTGGGATGTTCCAGAGATGGCATCGCGAGAAGTCCTTGAGTGATCCTCCTTTACAGGAGCAGGTGTTTCCGCTACAGCGAGGGTATGCGAGAGCGCCTTTCCGCTGGATGGCGCGGTACGAGTCGGGCTTGCTCAGGACTATGCTGGCGCAAACGCCACTGCCAGAGAAAGCACCCCTGATCTGCTCGACTCCCTTTTATGCTCCGGTCGCAGAGCGTTGGCCGGGACCTGTGGTGTATTACCTCACCGACATGGCGGTCGCCTATCCAAGCTTGAATGCCATGCAGGTAAAGCGGTTGGATCGGC
>CAXSHQ010000031.1:6549-11881 GCA_964236875.1 uncultured Acidobacteriaceae bacterium
GCGTGCGGTCTGTCCGAACTCACGCAGAATCGCGGAATACCTGATCGGGGAAGCTGGTTGCGAAGCTGACAAGATCACGATCGTGCCGAATGCAACCCGCGCCAGTAATGTGGCTGCAAAGCCGCTGTATGCGCCAGGCCCATGCCCGGAAGACGTCCAGGATCTGCCCCGCCCATTGGTGGGGGTGGTTGGCGACCTTTCTGGAAACCTGGATTGGGAGCTGATCGCGGACGCGATGAAGCGGACACCCGCAATGTCCTGGCTGTTCGTTGGACCAGCAAACAAACGAATAGAGGATCGCGCGCAGAACACGGCGCGGGAATGGGTAAAACAGCACGCTCGCCTCGTCGGTTTCAAGCCTTACGGCGTATTGCAGGAGTATGCCCGATGTCTGGACGTTGCTGTGCTCCCTTACAAGAAAAAGGAACCGACCTTTTCCGGTAGCTCAACCCGGTTCTACGAACATCTCGCTGCTGGACGCCCGATGCTTGCAACCAGAGGTTTCGCCGAGTTGCTGGGGAAAGAGCCGTTGCTGAAGTTGGTGGACACAGGTCTGGAAATGGCGACGGCGCTTTCGGAGCTGGAAGAAATAGGCTTTTGCGATGGGCTGGAAGCAATGCGCTGGCAGGCAAGCCTGAAGGGAACCTGGGAAGAGCGGGCGACCACCATCTGCCAGCTTCTGGTGCCACGCCATCTCAGCGAGGAAGTCCGAGCGAATCTGAAGCAGAACTGGTGACGAGAAACTCTGAACTCATCTGAGACGCTGCTCAGGCGCTGAGGGCCTGCCGTTAGCAGCGGCCCTTCTTTGTAGGGTATAGCCGTCAGACGATGAACCTTTCGCTCCGATTACGTCCAAGCGGCAATATGTGCCCGACTGGCAGGCAGATCGCCGGCGACGCTCAACCTGTGCGCAAGCGCGAGATCGAACTGGATTTTGTTCGCGGCCTGGCAATCCTGATGGTGCTGGATTACCACTCTACTTCCCAGTGGTTGTCGAAGCCCTTCAGCCTGCTCGGCTTGCCCAACTTCGGATGGGCAGGCGTCGACGTGTTCTTCGTTCTGAGCGGTTTCCTTGTAGGCGGATTGCTTGTGAAGGAAAAAAAAGTAGACAAGCAGATCGATGCCAAACGGTTTCTGGTTCGCCGCGCATTCAAGGTCTGGCCGCAGTACTACGTGTATCTCGCGGTCATTCTTCTTACTGGACATCGCTCTGTACGTGATCTTTGGGGCAACCTGCTGAACGTGCAGAACTACACCGGCGGCATCCAGCATACGTGGAGCCTTGCTGTTGAAGAACATGCGTATCTGCTCCTTGTGCTGTGTCTCCTGCTTGTCGCGCGGTTGAACCTGCGGATGCGTAGCCTCTTCTGGGGACTGATTGCCGCGTCAGCTTGTGTAGCCATCGGCCGACTCGTCCTTATTGAACATGGACATGAGGTCGTCACGCTCACGCACACCCGCATCGAAGGGATCTTCTACGGCGTGATCCTCGCGATTCTCTACCACTACGCTCCGGAGCGATTCCGAAGCCTGCAGAAGATGAGGTGGCTGTGGTTTGCAGGTCTGGCGATCGCGCTGATTTTTCTTCGCTTTCAGACCTCCCGGCCGTGGTCGGAATCGATCGGCTGGGACATGGCGAATCTGCTCGGCATTTGCCTGCTGATGTTGCTCTATCGCCCGGACGGCTCCACAGCGCCGCGGTCGCTGCTTTACCGTGCCATCGCCTGGATAGGGGTGTACTCCTATGGCATCTACCTGTGGCACGTGTCCGTGCTGGCGCCTACGGCAGCGCTGGGCAGGAGGATGCCCGGCTGGCTGGAGCCGCTTTGGACGGGCCTCGCCCCTCTTGTAGCTGGAATCGCGCTTGGCTCGCTGTTCACGAAGGTAGTGGAGTTTCCGATGTTGAAGTTGCGCGACCGCTGGTTCCCCCGACCTGTAGACACCCCTGTCGGGGTGCCGGCTGTTGTAGAAGATCGTGTGAGTGTATACAGCTGACCTGGAACGAGGGGCCTTGCTGCTCGTGTGCATCAGGGGGCGGTGAAGCGATCAACCCCTCTACAGTAGGTCAGCAAAATGCTCTGCGAGCTTCCCGGCGGAGCTTGCCCAGGTGTACCGTTGCGCGCGTGCTCGCCCCCGCTGGCAGAGGTCCTCGCGGCTGTGCTCATCCTGCAGCAGCCCCGAAAGGGTCTCTACATGTTCGAAAGGACGATTGGGAGAGATCAGGATCGCGGCATCCCCTGCAACCTCGGGGATTCCGGTTGTATTGCTGCTCACAACCGGAGCGCCGCACGCCATCGCCTCGATCACGGGCATGCCGAACCCGTCATAGCGAGTGGGAAACCATACAAGCGTCGCGGCGTTATAAAGAGCTACTAATTGCTCTTCCTCCTGGAAGCCACCGATCACTACAGACGGGCCCAGCGCCCCTGCGCGTGCCTGATACACAGGATTCGAGTGATTGATGATCACCAGCAGAACATCAGGGTGTAGTCGATGAAGGTGCGGCCACGCCTCCAGGATGAGATCGGCGTTCTTACGATGGTGCAGACCACCCGGAACGAGCACAAAGGGCTTTCCTGCGATGCCGAGCCGCTGCAGTACCTGGTTTCCCACAGTCGACGGAGGGTGGAAAAAGCTGTCCGAGGCCGCGTTCGGGACGACACGAAGGCGGGACTTGATGGCAGGAAAGTAGTGCGCGGTACGTTCAGCCGAATACTCCGAGATCATGTGGAACATGTCGGCAGTCTTGCCCAGGCGACCGAACAAGAGCTTCCATTTGAGCCTCTGCTTCCACAACCAGACGGAGTTCTTGTGCACGCCGGGCTCGAAATGCTGAGCGTCATGACACGAAACGGCTAACCGAGCCTTCCTGACAGGAACATAGGATTCCGCCGTGCAGTACACGATCTGAGCTTCGGACCAGTAGTCTTCTGCAACCGGGCTGTTCAGCAAAAACCAGAGGGCCTGTTGACGAGAGGTCTCGTGCTTGAAAAAGTGATAGCGGTAGCCGGTCCACGGCGCGCCAACTTTATGCACCACTTTGCGGTAGTCTTCCGGGTCCGCAAGCACCTCCAGGTGGACGCCCGGCAGAGCTGCAAGATGCTCTGTGAGCTCGCGCGCGACACGCCCGACGCCTGTGGAGCGGTAGATGTTTCGCAGATGCACATAGGAAAGAAGGTTCATGCGCACCTGCTGCGCTCGAAAGCGCTCCACTGCTGACGCGGAACGATGGTCCCTGACGAGGTTTGAGACCGCGGGAGGAAAGGTGAGGGCCGAAATCCAAACAAACGCAGTGCAATCGTCCCGGGAACCTCACGCAGGTAATATCTGCCGATGCGTCGCCACGAGTACTCCGGCGGCCAAACCGCGGCCTTGGTGCGCCAGCCGAGATGATAGTGCTCGAGGATCAGAGCGGCCCTCGGTAGATGACTGGGAGAGCTTACCACTTCGGCAGTGGTCCAGCCGTTTTGCTCCATGAGTTGGTGACTGAAGTAGATGTTTTCGACTGTATTCCTCGCCTGCGACTCCACAACGACAGCCGTAGCCGGAACACCTTCGGCTTCCGCGACCCTGGCCATCACCTCGCCTTCAGGCTGCCGGCTATGCGGGGACCCGCCCGTGACGATGATGTGTGCAGCACGCCCCGTCTGATACTCGTGAACAGCTTCCGTCACGCGCGCCCGTTCTTCCGAGGAAGGACTGCCATCGGGGTCCGGAGGTGCTCCCAGGACAATGATCGTGTCAAAGTGGCTTGCGTCGATGTTGTGTGTGGGTATGGTGCCATAGGTGACCCCTCCGAATACACAAACAAGACAGATGAAGCAGGCACAGACCTTCAAGAAGCGAGCTCCCATAGATCTTCAGTATGACGACTACCGCGTGGGCTAAGTATGCTGCTTCCCATCCCATGGCCCGTGGATGCGCACACGCACACCCTGCTCCGCATCCTGCCTTCGGGTGCTTCGCACATCCCTGACTCGCCTCCGCTCGCTTTGCAGCCTTTCGTTATGCTGTTTCGACGAAACTGTGCACTTCGCCTGATGCAAATGTAGGCGCGCGGCGACAGAGTACATCCGGACTCACACAAAAGTCGTATTCCTAATAACGACTCAATCAGCCTTGCTGCCTGAGGCGGATTTCATATGCACGGGACGATGAAATAGATCGGTCTTCCGTCTCTCAGTTCAAAGCACGTTTTGAGCTTTTGGGCGCTGTCACAAACCAAGCTCGACATCCTAGGAACAGGGAAGCTATGGAATTTGCAGAGACGTCTTATCCGACGCCGGTCGTTGCAGCCCTCTACACCCGCTGGGTTGCTCCTCCACCTCACAGCTATTCACTGGCTCTCACGGATCTTGCTGACTTCAGCCGGAATAGTGGGGTAAGAACCCATATTCCGAACGTTAACCGAGAAAAGCTTGATGTAAGCAGCCGCTTCGGCAGGCGGCTCCGTGAGCTCCGGCTTGAGCGCAAGCTGACCCAGTCAGATATGGCGAAAAAGTTCGGAATAGACAGAAGTTTTATCAGCGATGTGGAGCGCGGCAGAAAATCCATTTCTCTGCCCCTTCTCGAAGTAATCGCGTTAGGCCTTCAAATCAGTCTTTCGACCCTTTTTGAAGATCTTTAGTTACTTATTCGCTGAGTACTTCTACTTTGCTGTGACTGCGTTTGTCGTCCGACGACGACGACGCAGTGTCTACAACGGTTACGCATCGTCTTCTTACATAATGACTCAACACAGGCTACAACTTTTGAGGTGGGCCGGAGGCTTTGTTCTCGCGACGGCAACTCTCTGCGCTGGCCGTGCGCAGTCCCCGAGAGTTCCAGGGGTCCCGAACGTAACGGGTTGGGAGAACCGGAGTTCCGACTTTCGCCTCGGACCTGGCGATGAGCTCGCAATCCGTGTGATCGACATGGAGGAGATACCGGATAAGCCGGTCCGCGTAGACCCTGACGGTGGAATGGATCTACCTCTCGTGGGGCGGGTCCAGGCGGCGGGTTTGACGATTTCGGAATTCAAAGCCGAACTGAGTCAGAAGCTAAAAAGGTACATCGATTCACCGCAAATTTCGGTGAATCTGATTACAAATCAAAGCAGGCCGGTTTCTGTGATTGGGGAAGTCAATGTCCCCGGCGTGCACCAGCTACCCGGGCCGACGACCCTGATCCAGGTAATCTCCCTCGCTGGCGGTACCAAGCCCGATGCCGGTCCGAAGATCATCGTCACGCGTGAAATGCAGCGCGGTCCCCTTCCTCTTGCGGACGCCAAAACGGATTCAAGCGGCAAGTTCACAACTGCAACCCTGTCCCTGGATGATCTCCTGGCCTCGAA
>CAXSHQ010000031.1:11891-18757 GCA_964236875.1 uncultured Acidobacteriaceae bacterium
CCCCGCAATCACGTTGCGCGTGTTGGCTGCGGTGCCGCCGATGTTGCCCGAAGCGGTGTCTTGAAACCTGACGCCGATGGTGAGGACGGGCGAAGTCGTCAGGCTGGCCGTGCCCGCTTTGTTCAGCCCGATGACGTTGTTTCCATACCGAAGGGCGAGATCGTTTATGTCGTCGGCGATGTGCGACGCGCTGGAGGATTCCCGCTCACGTCGCACGAAAGCATGACCCTTCTGCAGGCGTTGTCGCTGGCAGAAGGATTCGGTCCTGACCCCGCAGCGCGGCGCGCAAGAATTCTGCGACCGGTGCCAGGCAGCGATGGAACTCCAAAAGAGATCCCCGTGGATGTGAAAAGAATCATCGACGGCAAAGCAGAAGACGTGTCGCTGTACGCAGGAGACATTCTCTTCATCCCGACCAGCGCTGCGAAATCGGGTGTGCGGCGCGCGAGCGAAGCTGTGTTGCAAGTCGCCACGGGAATTGCCATTTACTCCCGGTAACAAGGTTCACAAACTCGTTAGGAATTCATGAGACGGGCTCAAAAGAGAAACGCGCCGGGGTCGGAGTTAGGGAGGCCTGTTACAGGGCAACTCCCCTATGCTCCGCAGTGGGACACACCGGCGGATAGTAACGAGCAGACCACAAGTCTGTTCGCGGACTACTTACGCACGTTCAAACGCAATTGGAAGTTCATTGTAGGTCTGGCGTGCCTTGGCGCCTCAGCTGCTCTGCTGCTCCACCTGCGAACGCAACCGGTGTATCGCACCCGCACCTCACTGAACATTGAAACGCTCAATCGCGACTTCCTCACGATGCAGTCGATCAGCCCAACCATCGAGGCAGCGCCCGGTGAAACGGATGTCCAGACCCAGATCAAGCTGCTGCAAAGTGATTCGCTGATGGAAAGAGTGCAGGAGCGGCTCACCATGGAGCCACATCCTTCATCCGTGCAGCGGAACGATCTATTATCCCGGACCGAGCGGCTGCTGCACGTCCATTCTTCGGACGCGATTCCCTTCGACGCTCTGCTGGCAGAGACGGCAAAGGGCGTTACGGTGAAACCGCTTGGAATCACGCGCCTGGTAGAGATCACGTGTGATTCATGGGATCCGGCTTTCGCTGCGCGCTTCTGCAACATGCTGACCAGCGAGTTTCAGTCACAGGATTTGGAGAGCCGTGG
Organism: uncultured Acidobacteriaceae bacterium; assembly: GCA_964236875.1. Lineage (GTDB taxonomy): Bacteria > Acidobacteriota > Terriglobia > Terriglobales > Acidobacteriaceae > Granulicella. Next base: position 13,070 of record CAXSHQ010000031.1, read on the forward strand.
CTCAGAGGCGAAGAGGACCAGTGATTGGCTCATGCACCAGGCCGGCGACATACGCCAGAAAGAAGAGGAGTCACAACAGAAGCTCTTTGCTGCGACAGGTGGCAACGGCCTGATCCTCAGCCAGCAGACCGACACGGTGGGTGAAGATCGCTTGCGGCAGATCCAGGCGGAGTTGGTAAAGGCCGAAGCAGACCGCATGGAAAAACAGGCCCAGGCGGAGATCGCGCAGACGGCTACTCCGGACAGCACGCTAAGCGTGGTGGATAGCCCTGCCTATGCGGCCTCACGCCTGAAGCTTGCGGAGCTGCAAAACCAGGTGGCAGCTTTGGTTCCTCCGTTGACTGAGGAGAACCCGAAGGTGATCCACCTTCGCTCACAGATCAAGCAGCTGCAGGATGCGATGTTGATACAGCGCACCGATAGCTCACGCCGGTTGCAGAATGAGTTCGCCGCTGCGAAGCATCGTGAGGACCTTCTCGCGCTGGCGTACAAGACCGAGGAGGGCGATGTTTCTCTGGACCTTGAAAAGGGATCTCAGGTATCGCTCCTCCGCCGCGAAGTAGAGTCAGAGCAACAGCTCTACCAAACGCTGCTGCAGCGGGCCAAAGAAGCGGGCTTCGCCTCGGCCATGCAGGCCGCCACAATCCGCACCGTGGATGCAGCCCGGCCGCCCAGGTTTGCCGTTTATCCGCAACGGATTACGGCAGCCGCTGTTGGCTTGATCCTCGGATTGCTGTCGGGCGTAACCATTGCTTTCTTTCGCGACCGAAACACCTCTGTACTCCGTGAGCCGGGAGAAAGCCTCCGGCTCCTGCAGATTGATGAACTGGGCGTAATCCCTTCTCCTCCAACTGCAGGTTGGCTAAAAGCCCCCGTGCGAGAAACCAGCAGTTCAACCCTGGCGCAGTTGCCAGGCTATACCGAGCACCCGTCCATACGGACCGCACGCTGGGACGATAGCTTCTCGCTGGTGGCAGAAGCCTACCGGAACGCCACGTTGTCCATCATGCTTTCTGACAGGAACGTCCGTTCGCGCGTCTATGTCGTGTCTTCCCCAAGCGCAGGCGAAGGCAAAACGACGGTGACTTCCAATCTCGGCGTTGCACTCAGCAAGTCAAGGTTGCGGGTTCTGCTCATAGACGGAGATTTGCGACGTTCGAATCTGCACAGCAGTCTGGCAGTTTCCAATGCGGTGGGCCTGCGGGATGTTCTTCGCGGCGAAGTTGCCATATCGCGGGCAGCGCTTACGCAACTCTGCCAGGCCACTGCATTCCCCAAGCTCTTCGTTTTGCCTGCGGGGTCCGGTGGCGAAGATCCGGTAGAGCTCCTTCATTCGCCTGATCTGGGAGCGGTGATACGACACCTCAGGGAAGAATTTGACGTCATCCTGATTGATTCACCCCCCATGCTCCATATGGCAGACGCCCGCATTCTTGCCAGTCACGCAGAAGGCACAATTTTGATCCTGCGTTCCGGAGTGACGACGCGCGAAGAAGCCATGAACGCTCGCGATCTGCTCGATCATGATCAGGTTCGGGTGATGGGTACCGTTCTCAATGACTTCGATCCGGTAAAGCACGGCCAATACAACTACTACAAGTCGTACCACGCCTATCAGAAGCGGAACGACGAAAAAACGAACCTCGTGGTGCGCACATGAGCACACCCGCACTCCTGCCGGACGCTGAACTCAGTGGCGTGCTCCCCGTGCCGGTTGCGGGACAATCTCGTCTTTCAGGGCGGGTAGCGCGGCACCTCATGAGTGGCACCTCTACGTTAGGCGCGGGTATCGCTATCGAGCGCGGCCTCGGATTTCTTGCAAACATCCTGGCGGCACGTTTTGCAGGTGCAGGAACGTTTGGCGCCTATTCCCTTGCGCTGACAACAGCGAACAATATTTCGACATATGCTGCTGGCGGCATTGGGGCTACTGCGACGCGATTCTCAGGCAAGTACCCGTACAAAAGCGCGGGATACACAACCCTGGCTCGGGTGCTGTGCTTTGTTTCGCTTGTGTCGGCCGTGGTCGCTTCAGCCGCGATATGGCTGGGCGCCGCTCCCATAGCTCACTTGCTCCATAAACCAGGCCTAAGCTCCTTGTTGCGGTGGGCTGCCCTCTCCGCGGCAGGCATGATCCTGCTGGAATGCGCCAGAGGTTTTTTTGTTGGGCAGCGCCGGCTCGTTGCTCTCCTCATGCTTTCTCTCATCGTGGGAGTAGGGATGATTTCCCTCCTGCCCGTAGCGGCATCGTCGCATCAGCCAACTCGGATGATTGTGTCGCAGGGAGCGATCCTGTGTGCGGCGGTAATCCTTTGCGTGCTGCTCGCAAGGCCACTGGGACTTAGCCGAGCACGACGAGACGAGCATCCGGAGGCTTTCCGGCCCATGCTGCGCGAAGTCTGGTCTTTCGGTGGGATCCAGCTCGCGGGACTGATCGGAGCAAATGTTTCGGGCTGGTGGCTTACTGCGCTCGTGGCTCGGTCCGACACCACGCTTGTGCAGATGAGTTTCTTTGCCATCGCGAGTCAGCTACGAAACCTGGCCGGCCTCGCCCCTGGATTGCTCACCGAAGGCAGCTACGCAGTGATGGCCGATCCTTCTGAAGAGCATTTGCGAACGCCGCAGCGCGTCATGGCGCTATGCACCTTCGCATCGTCATCCGTAGCGCTCGTGTTTGCGGCTTTCGGGATGATCGCTGTGCCCTGGGTACTTCCGCGCCTCTATGGTCCGAGCTACCAGGGAGCTTCACTCACTGCGGCGCTGGGACTCGCGATTGCCGTGGTCCACATGGGAAACGCGCCCGCCGCGGCACGCCTCAGCATCGTTTCCATTCGGGCCACAGGCATGATCAACACCTTTTGGGCTCTCCTAGTCGCCGGCCTGGCGACGATGCTGCTGCTCCACAAAGGCAATGCGGCGATTGGCCTGACAATTTTTCTCGTAGCACACCTTGTGTCCGCTGCGCTCGTTCTCCTTGTACTCCACCGCACAGATCACGTTCCCGCTGGAATGGATAAACAGTTTGCGCTGAGTGGTCTGACCGTTGTGGCGCTGGTTCTTGGTGCTTACCTGCGCAGTCGGAACCCAGCGCAGACTTTCGCCATATCGGCTCTGATGGCTTTTGTGCTGCTTGCCTGCGTTGCCATCCTGCTGTTCATGGCCAAGCAGCACGGATGGCTCCCGACGCGTGCTGCGCTTCGCCAGCTTGCGCAAAAGTTCTCCGCAAAACTTCAGAGTTTCTCCGGAAGCAGCAAGGAGGCTCTGCATGGCAAGTGAACGGAACCTCTTTGCCTGGAGTCCTTCGGCTGCGCAGAGAAGCAGTGCGAGTGGACTGCGTAATCTGCCTGTTTTCATCTCCTCCGCCCCCGCAAGGGCAGGAAAGAAGCCCCACAGCAAACTGAAGGCCGTTGTGGTCCACGGCGGAGCTCGAGACGCATACCAGCTGGCAATCGGCCTTTCCGAGGCGGGACTGCTCGAAGCCCTTGTAACGGACCTCTTCTGGTCAGAAGCCTCTGCCGGAGGCAGTACGCTGTCTCGTTTGCTGCCGGCACGGATCCTCCGACTATTCCGGCAGCGCAGTGCTGTTGAACTGCCTGGTGATTACGTACGAATGGTCCGAACAGCCGCGCTGGGCGGCTTGATTGATCGTCTTTCCTTCCTGCCCTTTTCGATGCGCCGGTGGATTGCGCGTAGCTCAGACGCAGCACTTGGGCGAGCGGCCGGAAACCTCGCAAAGAAAGCCGGCACGGGGCTCGTGAGCTATAGCTACTTCGGCTACGACGCATTCAAAGCATATGGCCGTGGTGGGCTGCTGTTCCAGGCACACCCACATCCCGCGACCATGCGCCGCATTCTGCACCAGGAACTGAACGATCACCCGGATTGTGCTGAATCGTTGGAGAAGGAGTGGGAACTCGCTCTTCCAGAAGAGGACTTCCAGCACCTTCTCCGCGAGACGAGCATGGCCTCCCATTATCTGGCGGCGTCTTCCTTTACGCGGGACAGCCTGGTGGCAAATGGCATCGCGAAGGATCGGATACGAGTTGTTCCGTACGGTATAGATTTGCAACGCTTTTGCCCGGATCCCGGCAAGAGATTCACACGCACAGCCAGGCTGCGCCTGCTCTTTGTGGGCCGCATCAATCAGCGCAAAGGGATCAAGTACCTGGTTGAGGCGCTACGGCTCCTGCCCATGAGCCAGATCGAAGTCGTGATCTGCGGCCGCGTTGTAGATGCTCTGGAGATATTCAAACCGCTTCAATCTCATGTAGAGATAAGGCCAAACATCAGTGGGCAGGACCTGGTGCGTGCCTATCAGGCGGCAGATCTGTTCGTGTTTCCGTCCGTCGCGGAAGGATTCGGCCAGGTGCTGCTGGAATCCCTGGCTTGTGGTCTGCCGATTCTTTCTACGACCAACACAGCGGCCCCCGATCTCATCCAGGACGGCATAGAAGGCTTCATCGTCGAGCCTCGGCGACCGGATCTGTTGGCGGCACGAATCGAGTGGGCGCTGCAGCACCGTGTGCAACTGGCAGAGATGGGCTTACGCGCCCGGCAAAGAGCCGAATACTTCACGTGGAAACGCTTCCGGACTTCATCCGCGGACTTTGTACAAACCTTCCTGACAGGTGAGAGCCCTGCGGTCAAAAGGGAGGTAGCCTGATGTTCTTAGCCCTCCTCATAGCTGCAGGAGCTATCGCACTACTGGGCGTACTTTTCGCGTTGGACGGCAGCCGTGATGTCTTCCATCCGCTTGTGTTCCTCGGTCCCATGCTTGCATTTCTTTACTGCTGGATGCCTTGGAAGCTGCTGTCGCGGGATGGTCTGGCGCAGTACTTCGATCACGCACAGCTTCTGCATATTGCAGTCCTCAACGTCGCGGGAGTGTCTGCTCTTGTGGCCTGTTGCCTGGCAGCAGGCGCACGCCTCCAAAAGAAACAAATCAGACGCCCCATACGGTTCCCGGAGCGGACATTACAGCGGCTCCTGCTGGGTGGGTGTATCGCCGGAACAGTGGGATTGATCTGCTGGGGGATCACCATCATCAACGTCGGCGGTTTTGTGAACGCCTACAGCACGTCTTACTCAGGCGGGTACGATACCAGCGGCTACATCCGTGATGGCAGCCTCCTGCTGCTTCTGGGTGTGATGTTCGCGATGATCGTGCGATCGGCAGGCGGCCCGCGCTGGCCGAGCTACCTGATGGTGGCCGCCTTTGGCCTGCCATGGCTTTCCACCGCAGTCCTGATGGCCCGTCGTGGTCCCACGTTTGAACTGGTCATTGTTTTGCTGATGAGTTGGTACGTTAACCGCAGGAAACGGCCCCCGCTCCTCGCACTCGCGTGTGTTGGGGTATGCGTCGGCTGGCTTGTGCTGTTCCTGGTCACCAACAGGCAAAGTATCTATCTCGGCTCGAACTTCGACATGAAGACCGATATCGGGGAAGTGGTTGAGAAGCCCGACACCGGCAACGAATGGATCTACGGCGCCGGCACGATCCTGAGCGCTGAACGGCGTGAGCATTATTTCTGGATGCGTCGGTATCTCGCGCAGATCCTGGTGCGGCCTATCCCGAGTTCCATTTGGCCCACCAAATACGAGGACTTTGGTGTTCCGGAGTTGCTTTACAACGCCGGCACGGGAGAAGGATTCGGTGACGCGCTGGGTTGGGTCGGTGCGGTGGGTGCA
>CAXSHQ010000031.1:18767-21769 GCA_964236875.1 uncultured Acidobacteriaceae bacterium
CGCCCGGACTCGTAGCTGACTTGTTCGTAGAGGTCTGGTGGTTCGCAGTCCCGCTCATAGGATTGATCGGCTGGATTTACGGCTACACCTGGAGAAAGGCTGCTACACGCGGAGGACCCTGGTCCAGCCAACTCGTGGTGCTCTCCGCGGTCACGATCTATCTGGTGATGCAGACCATGGAGGCCGTAATTTTCCGCACACTGTTGCTATCCATCCCCTGCTGGCTGATCTGGCGCTGGGCTTTACCCGCTCGTGCCAGGAAGAGTATTCGGTCGCGCCGTTACAGATCTCTTCTCTCTGCAGAAAGTGCGCTCACGGGAGGGATGGAACATGCCTGATCGTCAAGCCTCAACCGCCGTGCGGTGCCGCGTTGCTGTGATCTGGATCGATTGGTACGCATACCATCTGGCCCGTTTCGAAGGTCTGCAATCCGTCTTCGGACGTGAGGGGCAGGTGGCTGGTATCGAGATGGTGGGTGGCGTGGGTGTGCATGCGGGGCTGTTCTTCCGTGAAGGGCGGAAACCGGGCGTAAACGTGGAGACCCTATTGCCGCAAAGCAGCTGGGGAGACGCGAACAAGCTGAAGCTCGCCTCAATGATCTGGAGGCGGCTTAGTGAGCTACAGCCCGAGATAGTGCTGGTGCCCGGGTACTACACGCTGCCGGCAGTTGCGGCGGCGCTATGGGCGAAGCTCCATGGCCGTACACGCGTCCTGATGACCGAAAGCACCGAGGGCGATCACGTTCGCACGCCGTGGAAGGAGACGCTGAAAGCAAGCGCCCTCCGGCTTTTGTTCGATTGGGCAGTGACGGGTGGTCGCGCGCATGTTCGATATCTCGACGCACTGCGCTTCCCGATGCAGCGCATCACCCGGTTCTACGATGTCGTCGGCAATGAGGTTCTGAAACAATCAACGGGCAGATTGCGCGACATAAGTGCAGCGGCGCAACATGGCCTGCCCGAGAGATTTTTCCTCTACGTCGGCCGCTTGGCGCCGGAAAAAAACGTCGCCGGGCTGCTCCGCTCGTGGTTGGCCTATCGATGTGAAGGCGGCACGCGTCCGCTGGTCCTTGCAGGGGACGGACCTGAGGCCGGGAGTTTACGCAAGCTCGCAGCGTCGTCTCCGTTCGGACAGGAAGTTCTCTTCACCGGACAGAAATCGGCGCAGGCCCTCATTCCCCTCTTCAGTTTTGCCGCGTGTTTCGTCCTGCCCAGCACACGTGAGCCGTGGGGTCTGGTGGTGAATGAAGCAATGGCCGCCGGCTTACCGGTGATCGTTTCGGATCGTTGCGGCTGTGCCGAAGACCTGGTAATCAGTGGGCAGAACGGCTTCATCTTCGATCCCACCAGCAACGAACAGTTGACAGCCTGTCTTCACCGGTTTGAGAAGCTTTCGGCTGACGCTTTGTCGGAGATGGGCGCGTTCTCAGCCCACACTATCGAGCCCTACTCGCCCGAAACTTTGGCCGCGAAATAGCGCGGATCGCCAGTTCAGCTCGGAACGAAACTGCGCCGGTTCGCCTGCACCGTTCTTCGGAGCCGATCACATGATGAGCGTTCTGGGACCTCGGACGGGAACTCAAACGCCGGTACAGCCTGACGCCGTGGGATATTGTGTTTCTCCACGCTGGCTGGAGGTGATGCCTCATCTTGAGGCTCGTTATGGCGGCATCACTGCGGTCGTACCGCAGCTAAGTTCTCACCTCGCGAGTTTGCAGCGTCTCTCCATCGACGTCGCTGCATTCTGCGATGCCGAAGAACAGGAAGCCTGGACAGGGTCCGAGGAGCTTATGCTCACTCGCTGGCCCGCAAGCAGAGTCGCATGGATCTGCCGACCCAGCCTGCGCCGACGCTTCCGTTTGTTGCTCGACGGAGTAGACGGCGTACACATTCACGGTCTCTGGGAAGCGGGCAGTGTAGTCGCAGCGCATGCGGCACACGCGCTGCGCAAACCCTATGTCTTGTCTGCGCACGGGATGCTGGAGCCTTGGGCGCTTGCAAACAAAGGCGCGAAGAAGAAGCTCTATTCGACTCTCGTGGAACGCGCCAATGTGGATGGAGCGGCGTGTCTGCATGCCCTGACCTCAGCGGAGGCAGAGGACTACCGGCGATTCGGCAGCACACGCCCCATTGCGGTCATTCCGAACGGGGTAGATATTCCAGGTTCCCCTAGCTCCAGTGCCTTTCTGGAAAGATTTCCTGAACTGCGGGACAGGCGCATCATCCTGTTCCTCGGCCGAATTCACTTCAAAAAGGGTTTGGATCTGCTGGTGCGGGCCTGGACCATGCTCATTGCAGATCATCCTGATGCAGTTCTGGTTATAGCCGGTCCGGACTCAGAGGACTCCCAGGCGACGGCGGAAGCGAATATTGCCAAGAGCGGAGTAGCGGACCGTGTTCTCTTCACAGGCATGTTGCAGGGCGAGCTGAAATGGAGCGCACTCGCGGCCGCTACAGCTTTCGTTCTTCCTTCCTATTCCGAGGGTTTTAGCGTGGCCGTTCTCGAGGCCATGGGAATGGGGCTGCCGGTCATCGTGACCACCGGCTGCCACTTGCCTGAAGTGCAGCAGTACGGTGCCGGGTGGCAGATCCGCCCTGATGCTTTCGAGTTGCTGGCGGCGCTGCAGGACGTTATAGGGAACTCACGCGAAGCTAACGCAGAGATCGGACTGCGCGGCCGGAGGCTGGTCCAGGAACGCTTTAGCTGGGCGGCCGTTTCCACACAGATGGCTGAGCTCTACCGTTGGGTGGCAGGTGGGCCTCGTCCTTCGACATTCGAATTGCAGAAGGTGCGGTGATGAGTGCTGGCGTTCAGCTCAGAAATTACAACAACTCCTGGTACCACCCCGGCAGGTCCGACCTCTGGCGTGCGGCCTGGATGTTCATCGGGCTGCCTTTGTTCCGCTCCTCGTTACTGCCCTCTTCGGCTTTACGTGTGCGGCTGCTGCGGCTGTTTGGCGCCAGAGTTGGCCAGGGCGTCGTCATTCACTCTGAGGTGGTCGT
>CAXSHQ010000032.1:0-11744 GCA_964236875.1 uncultured Acidobacteriaceae bacterium
CGAAGGCATCGAGCGTTTAGCGGAGTTCCTGAAAGCGCAAAGCATCCAGCTTGTCTACAACGCAAAGATTGCTCCCGCTCTAGGCGTGAGCTATGGCGGACGTATTGCCATCCTTCCCGGACAGTCCAAAGCCGAAGAGTTCAGCACGCTTGTACACGAAGCAGCACACGAGATGCTGCACAAGGCAGAGCGCCGGACAGCTACAACGAAGACCGTTCGCGAGACAGAAGCCGAGGCAGTGGCCTTTGTTGTGGGCAAGGCGATTGGGCTTGTAACGGGCAGCGCATCCGCCGACTACATCCAGCTTTACCACGGCAATGCTTCGCTACTGGCAGAGAGCTTGGAAGTCATCCAGCAGACCGCCAGTGTCATCCTCTCCGCTCTGGAGCCCCCCGTTGTAGAGCAAGCCGAAGCGGAAACCAAGCAGAAGAACGAAGCCGTGACGCAGGACACGGACGACACACAGTTTGCGGAGGCGGCGTAATGGACACCGTTCTCCGCATCCTCAAAACAGCCGGAGGCTGGAATCACGGCCTCCACCTCCGCATCGAGAACCCGCCTTACATGGCGTTGGTCATCGAGGCGACGGACGAGTCAGGCCCGTGCGGTCTACCCGCTATTTCTGTTTGCCACTACGGAGAGCAGAACGGCGATGCCATGCGCGACCCGGAAATGTGCTTCGAGCTTGGCTTCGCTGGAGGCGCACACCTGAACCCGTTCTATTGGCGCAACGATTACGCCGGGGTAGAGCAGTGGAGCCGTTTCATCCGAGACAGCCACTACTGCTACGACACGCAGCTACACGCCGAGCATGAGCGGTTCGCCAAGCTGTGGGACAAGAACCTTCGACAGCAGGGCTTCGCAGAAGCCTTCGAACGGCAGCAAACACACGCCTAATTCACCGCCTTTCCCCCGGAGCGGATGCAGGGCAGCGCGTGCGCTCCACAACCCAAACAGCTAACCAGCCCACAGGAGGGCAACATGCAGGACAGCAGCGCTTTTCAGTTCATCGCCATCGACCAGATTCACGAGTCCACCACGAATCCGCGCCAGACCTTCGAGCAATCCAAAATTGAAGAGCTTGCAGGGAGCATCCGGCAGCATGGCCTTATCCAGCCCATCACCGTGCGTCCGAACTCGGATGGGTTCGAGATCGTCGCAGGTGCAAGGCGCTTCCGCGCCGCGCAGCTCGCGGAACTCTTTTCCTTGCCCGCCCGCATCGCTGAACTGACAGACGCCCAGGCTATGGAATGGCAGTTGGTCGAGAACTCGCAGCGGGTGGACGTTCACCCGTACGAAGAGGCGCAAGGTTTTCAGCGTCTCTTAGACCTTCCCGGCTATGACGTGACCGCCCTCGTCGAGAAGTCTGGCAAGAGTGCATCGCACATCTACGCTCGTCTGTCTCTCTTGCAACTCATCCCCGATGTCGCACAGGCCTTTATCGAGGAGCGCATTACTGCCAGCCATGCCAACCTGCTTGCCCGTCTCCCGCAGGAGCATCAAACGGCAGCCTACGACCAATGCTGGCGAAAGGACTGGCAGGATAAGGAACCTCACTTACTCCCCACCAAGCATCTTTCCGCTTGGATTCAGGCGAACCTCTATCTGTCTTTAGCGGATGCACCATTCGACCGCGAAGACACGACCCTAAACCCCACAGCCGGAGCTTGCATCACTTGCCCCCGCCGCAGTGGATTCAACACCAGCTTATTTGCCGATGTGCAAGGCGACCAGTGTCTAGACGCCCCATGCTTTCACCTGAAGATCACCGCCCATTTAGACCGCGAGGTTGCCGCGCGGCCTGGACTGGTGCAGATCGAAGCAGCATGGCGCAATCCCAAGGAGCAACGTCCCGGCGCATTGCAGAAAAACCAGATTCAGGAAGTGCCGGAGTTGAACCCCGATGCGGAGCCACCATGCGCCAACACGAAAGCCGCCATCATTGTCTTCGGCAAGCAAGTTGGCAGAACGCTCACTGTATGCACTGACCCCAAATGCCCAGTGCACAATCCACAAGTGGCAGCGCGCGTCGCCGCCGAACCGCCGCCAACCATGCCAGAGCCAAGAGCTGAGGAGACGGAAGAAGAGGCGGCACAACGACAAGCCGAGCACCAAGAGCAGATGCGCGAATACGAGGCCGAGCAGGAGCGCAAGAAGGAAGAGCGCAAGGCTGAGTTCGAGCGTCAACAGCAGGAGCATGAGGCCGAGCAAGCTCGCCGCGACAAACAGCGTCAGGCGAGAACTGCCACCTTCGAGCGCATCATCGAACATGCCCCGGCATCGTTCAGCGCTGCACAGATGCGCATCTTCCTTCGCCTGTTCATCCTCATGGAGCCCTACAGCTTCCTTGAGGAAGTTGCCAGCCACTTTGCGGGTGACGAGAACAGGCAGCAGACCGACGAAGAGATCGTGTTGGAAGCGCTGACCGAAACCGCAGACGAGAAGCTAACCGGCCTCGCCCTGCGTCTTGTACTCTCCGACCACGTCGGCATTCCGCACGAAACGCAAGTCGATTTGCTGACCGAGGCCGAACAGGCTTTCGCACCCTGGGGGCCGAAAACTGTCAAGCCGAAGGCGGCAGCGAAGAAAACCAAGGCAGCGGCGGTGAAGTCCACGCCGAAGAAGGAGGCAATCAAGAAGAAAGCCGCTTAGACCTGTTCCACTCTGGCCCCGGATTCTTCCGGGGCCGCTTTGTCTGTAGTCGCGCCCTCAAATCGCGCCGGGAGACACCCCTTCGGTTTCTCCCGAGCCCTCATCCCGCTTGGCCGACCTTCGCTCGTCGGCTGCGCGGCAGAAAGACGTTCCCCCTTCCTGCACCTTTCCCAGGTAGGTGTATAGTCTGTACATCCTAACAAGCGTCTTGGACAGGGAATTTGCAATGCACGCCAATGCAGAGTCCGAGAACTCGCTCCATGTCTCCGATCTCAGCGGCTGCGTCAGCCGAATCGGGCTGGAGAGATGGTTGAGTTTTTACGGCAAAGGTACGGCATCTTCGCTCAAGACAGATGGGCAACCCAGTGCTATATGTTGCGGCCCGGCACAACCAGGCTCACTCTTCTATAAGAGTAGGGCAAGGCTACGACCTCGCTTCTGGAGCCTAGATATCCCGCAGGCGAATAGTGTCTCGCCGGTTCCGGGCCTACCTCATTAGATTTGATTGTTGATGCACGGCAGAAGGCCAGATAACAACATCCAAGGTTACACATCCAGATGAAGCAACAGGAACGGTAGCGCCCGTCTTTCCCGAAGAATAGGAATAGCTCATGCTCTCCACTCGCACTCTCGCATTTATCATTCCGCTGATTGCCGCGACCTCCATGTCGGCACAGAGGCTGACCGCCGGAACTCATCTCAGCGTCCGGCTGGATCGGACAGTAAGCTCCCGCACCGCTCATGTGGGCGACAGGATTGCAGCTTCATTGGAGCAGCCGATCATCGTGGACGGACGCGAAATAGCCCGGCGAGGAACGCCCGTTCGGGCGAAGGTAACCTTTGTTCGCCGTAGCGGGCGTTTCCATCACGCCGGCGAGCTTACGGTGCGCCTCTCTTCAATCGACATCCATGGGCGAAGGTACTCGCTGCAAAGTACTGCGATTCGAGATAAGGGCCACGGTCACGGGCGAAGCAACACGGAGAAAATCGGTGGGGGTGCGGGCATCGGCGCAGTCATTGGCGCGATTGCCGGGGGCGGGAAGGGAGCCCTGCTGGGTGGTTTGCTCGGAGCTGGAACCGGTACGGGAGTCGCAGCCGCGACCGGCAGGCAGCCAGCAGAGTTCAGAGCAGAATCCGTATACGACTTCGATCTCACGGAACCAGCGCGTCGCCTCCACCACCATAGATACGGACGGTAGATGCGGTATGAATCAGAGGGGAAGCGCCGGCAATTCCAGGGCGTCGTTTCTGTCGGTTCTCGAGTTACGAGTGCCTGAGCCGAGGTTCTCTGCTTCGATGTAGATGTGGTGGATGCGTGGATAACGGCCCCGCAATGCTGCTTCGATGCGATCGATGCAGGTCTGGATTTCGTCGCGGCCAAGCGCCTCAGCGAATCGGATATTCATCGTGAGCAGAATGCTGCGGGGGCCAAAGTACATGGTGAGCGGATAGCCAGCGACTTCTACGCCATTCTGTTCCTGTGCCAGCGAGCGGATCGTGCGGAGTGTGGCCAGGTCGGCACCCTCTCCGACGAGCAGGGCTTTGCTTTCGATGATGAGGAGTACGGCGACGGATATGAGAGTTCCGCCGATGACGATGGAGGCAATGCCGTCCGCCACGTGCCAGCCCAAGAACTGATCTAGGACCGTGCCTGTGAGCGCGATCGCGAGGCCAACGAGTGCTGCGCTGTCCTCAATGATCACCGTAAAAGTGGCCGGATTCTTACTTGCGTGGATCGACTTGATCGACGCCGGAACACCTTCGGCCTTCCGAAACTCTTTCAGGCTCACAGAGAGTGAATACCCTTCGAAGCATGCCGCCACTCCCAGCGTGAGGTAGTTCCAGAGCACGTTCCGGATGGGCTCGTAGTGGCGCAGATGCTGGATACCATCGGAGATGGTTACGCCGCCGCCCACCAGAAAAATGAAGAGCGCGACGAGCAGCGTCCAGAAGTAAAGCTCCTTTCCGTAGCCAAAGGGATGTGTCTCGTCAGCAGGCTTCTTGCTGAGGTGTATTCCCAGCACGAGTAGAGATCCATTCCCCGCGTCTACCAGCGAGTGAATGCTCTCTGAGAGCATTGCAGCCGAACGGCTGAAGCAGAACGCCGTGAATTTGGCTGCGGCGATCGCAACATCGGCTCCGATCGCCGTCAACACTGCTTTACGTGAAGAGGCCATCTGCTGACCAGCTATTTGGTCTGCATGGCGTTAGCGCTGACACTCTGGGTCTTCTGGAAGATCTCAAGGAGTATCTGCTTTACTCCGGGGTCCGCCTTCGCCAGCCCTGCCACGGTGCGATCGCGCACGGCGAGTACCTGAGAAAGTTGAGTGCTGGCGGCCTGATCGCCCGACTGATCGACATAGTTGCGCATGTCGGTGAACAGCGACGACGCTCCCGTGGATGCGACGGAGTAGTTGTTCTGGTCAGCGGCGGCCAGAACGCTTGCCGAGCGAACCGCAAAGCCGCTCAACGTGAGCTGATTCTGGGTCGTGTTCAGGTGGCCCTGCAGACCTGCGTTTCCATCCTTAAGGTTCTGAATCTGCTGCTCAAGGGAGGAGTTGGCCATGTGCTCCGGGATGAAACCGACCAGAAGTCCGATGATGAGCGCGGCAAGGGCAGTTAGGGCGAGAGCTTTCTTTGAACCGTTCATAGTGAAGTCTCCATGGTGCTACATCGTGCGAGCGACCTATTGGAAGAAAACTTCAATAGCTCCTTGTTGTAGGATGCACAGAACAAGCAGCTTTGTCCTGTACCGGACAAAAATGATGAGTTTGCCTCCGGGCCCATTGGGATGTGGACGTTCAAGGGGTGAAGGAGTCAGCTCGATGTGCTTTTCCGCCACAGCGAACTTTTTAGGCAGCGCAATCCTCGGGGCTGTTGGCGTTGCGACGGTCGGGGAGGTGAAGCACAGGCGCGAGCTGCTGTTCGCCGGGCTTCCCCTGTTCTTCGCCGTGCACCAGTTCACCGAGGGCTTAGTGTGTGGCAGGGACTGGATGGGCTGCTTTCCACCACCGTAGCGCACGATGCTGGAGCGGCGTTCATGCTCTATGCACAGGGATGTTGCCCTTTCTGCTGCCGCTAAGCGAGCATCCGGATAGCTGTCCGAGTTTCGTCGTCTCTGGGACACCACACGGCGGAGGCACGAGGGCACGCATCCTCTTCATCTGACGATCAAGGGGGCTTGCGAGTCCATCCAGATTGCGACGCCCTACTTCCTTCCCGATCGAAGCGCACGACAGGCCCTCATCGAAGCGATTCGCGAGCGTGGCGTAAAGGTCCGCATTCTCACGGCGGGGCCGTACATCGATCATCCGATCGTGAGAAAGATGAGCCGCCATAGCAGCAGGCATCTGCTGCGTGCGGGTGCCGAGATTTATGAGTACCAACTCTCCATGATCCACGCCAAGCTGCTCACGGTCGACGGTCAGTGGAATGTGATTGGTTCGACAAACTTTGATCATCGTTCCTTCGCGCTGAACGACGAGGTGAATATGGCGATCCTGGACAAAGGCTTGGCGGAAAAGATCACGGCAGACTTCGAAGAAGATCTCAGAAGCAGTCGGCGGCTTACTCTGGAGGTGCTGGAAGAGTGGAACCTGATAGGAAGGGTTGAAAGCCTTGCAGAAGGAGCGCTGCGGCGAGAGAGTTGACCGGTACAGCGCCGCGGCCGCGACGAAGTATTGTTGAGGCGAAGCCCACACGCGGCTTTTGTGTGAAGCAGTGTTCGCAGGAAGAGAGGGCATAGTGTTTGCAACCGTCGCTTGGATTTCGATCTGCGTCGCCATCGTTTGTGCCTTGTGGATCGCGGCAGATGAATCGCGCCATCCCCAGATGATGGGTGTTATGAACGTAGTCTGGCCCGTGACTGCGCTGTACTTTAGCGTCTTTGCTGTGTGGGCCTACTATGCCGTGGGACGGAGCAAGGCGAAGCCTGAAAACGGCTCCTCCATCAGCGATATGCAGGGCGCGAACTCGAAGGATGCACCGCCGACGCTGTCCCAGGTGGCCGTGGGCACCAGTCATTGCGGCGCAGGCTGCATGCTGGCTGATGTGGGAGCAGAGTTCGCTATCGCCGCTGCCGGTTTGACTCTGCTGGGCTCGGTGCTCTGGGCCGAGTATGCCATCGACTTCGCCGTAGCCTGGGCGCTGGGCATCCTTTTCCAGTACTTTGCGATCAAGCCGATGCGCGACCTGTCCCCCGGGCAAGCGATCTTCGCCGCGATCAAAGCGGACACGCTCTCGATTCTGGCTTTTCAGGTGGGCATGTATGCGTGGATGGCTCTCGTGTTCTTCAAGCTGTTTCCGCAACCGCACCTCACACCGTTTCAGCCGGGCTACTGGCTCATGATGCAGATAGGCATGATCTGCGGGTTTGCCACGGCTCTTCCTATGAACTGGTGGCTCATCCATGCCGGGTTGAAGGAGAAGATGTGAGGGCGTCCGGGGAATGGAACCGCTCTCTTGCCCACCGGCGGCTAGCAGTAACAAGTCCCACCGAGCCAGCTCGATTCATGTGTCCTTTCCGCAGGCCGAAAGCGAGTCCCTCATGCAAGCGTGGACACGAGCAAAATCGCTGGATATGAAGCAGGTCTCCGGCACCATCTGGTGCAGAGTCTTGACACACAAGGTGCTGAACCGTGCCGCGGAGCTGGCGTTCTGGTTTCTGCTCGGTTTCTTTCCTATGCTTCTCGCCGTGGCCGGTATCGGATCGATGCTCGTTAGAGGGGACGGCTCGCAAACCACCCTGACCAACTACGTTGGCGAGGCTCTTCCTGCGAATGCCTCCAGCCTCGTGACCGGCATCGTGAAACAGACCACCGGTGGCGGGAGGGCGTGGCTATCCCTGCTGTTCGCCCTGTGGTCGTGCTCGTCCGCAATTACGGGTGTCATGACCACGTTGAACGTGATCTATGGTGTGAAGGAGGACCGCGCGTGGTGGCGAGCTCGGCTTCTTGCGCTCATCCTTGCGCTTGCGACGGGCGCCCTACTCGTCGCTACGCTGGTGATCGTGGTGTACGGTCCTGAGTTGCTGGTTGCTGTTCTGCCGGGAACAGTCAGTGTGTACGTTTGGAAGATCGCGCGATGGCCCGCCGCAGCTGCATCGCTCATGGCAACGCTCTTCTGTCTTTACCGCTTTGCGCCGAACGTGAAGAATCAGGCGTGGCCACTGCTCGTTCCGGGCAGCGTCGTTGCTGCCGTTATCTGGGTTATGGCTTCTGTTGTATTCAAGGTCTACGTGCGCCACTTCAGTAACTTTGGACTACTGTATGGATCGCTGGGCACGCTGGTCATCCTAATGTTCTGGTTTTATCTCGGCGGCGCGGCGATTCTTCTCGGTGCCGAGATCAACTCGACGTTGGAAGACACCCTAAAGCAAAACCGAAGTTGACGATGCTCTTCGCGAAGGTTTGCTGCAATCTGAAATTGGGAGGAAAGCTGCCATGCTGACGACATTTTGGGATGCAAAGACGGCTCGGGTTCTTTTCACGGCCCTTGTTTTCCTGTTAGTGCTCGGGTTTCTACGCGGTGCGCACGGAACCATCACGCTTTTTCTGTTCGCCGTCTTCTTTGCATACCTCGTAGATCCCGTCGTCTCGCTCTTGCAGCGGCTACTTCACGGTCGGCTTCGAGCGATCGCCGCTTTCTACGTGCTCTTTGTAATCGTGCTGTTTTCGCTTGGTTACTTTCTCGGACCGCGAGTGGTTCACGAAGGACAGTCGCTGATCAGCGGCCTGCCGGCGTTGGTCGATCGATTATCGTCAGGCCAGTTCATCCTTACGGTAGGACACGACCAGGGCTGGGCACAGGCTCGCCAGATTCAGGTCCAGCATTTCTTCACGAGTCACCGTGCCCAGATCCTCGCCTACGCGGAGGGCTTCGTCGGGCAGTTGGAAGCGCCGCTCACACATATCTGGTGGTTGATCCTGATCCCCATTCTGAGCGTGTTCTTTCTGAAGGACGGGGCCGTTATGGCTCGTGAGATTGTGGGTTTTGGGAGCGACAGGCAGGAGCGATGCACGCTGCAGCATGTGATCGCCGACGTTCACGACATGCTCGGCGGCTATATTCGCGCACAACTGATCCTGGCGGTCCTCACGGGTGTCGTTCTCACAATCGTTCTGAGTCTCATGCGCGTCCCGTACTCCTTCATCCTGAGCCCGCTTGCCGGGCTTTGTGAGTTTGTGCCGGTTGTGGGTCCGGCCCTCGCGTGTACTGCCATCTGGAGTATCGCGCTCGTTCTCGGGTACAACCACTTGCTCTGGATATTCCTTTTCCTGGGCACATGGCGCATCATTCAGGACTACCTTAATGCTCCGCGCATCATGGGCCGCACGCTGGGCGTGTCGCCGCTTGGGGAGATCTTCGCCGTGCTCGCGGGTGGTGAGATCGGAGGGGTGATCGGAACGCTCGCGGCCGTTCCGATTTTCGCGATCCTCACAATCTTGTGGCATCGCCTACGGGTAGAGCCCACGATCGGAATGGCGCAACCATCCGGCTCCTCCAGCGCGTCTCTCGTCCCGCTGCCGCAGGCAGCGGGACGAGAGACGGCTACCGCTCACACCGAGCGTACGTCGGTTGAAACTTCAGGAAGGGCGCCCGGCAAGACGCATGGCGGCGCGTACCAGGGCGATGTGTGAGAAAGCCTGCGGAAAGTTGCCGACCAGGCGCTTGCTTTCGGTGTCATACTCCTCCGACAGGAGGCCCACATCGTTGCGAAGACCGAGTAGCTTTTCGAAGAGTGCTTTCGCTTCCGCTACTCTGCCTTGCATGACGTAGACCTCCACAAGCCAGAAGCTGCACGCCAGGAAAGCGCCCTGCTTGCCTTTGCTGCTGTTCGGGATGTTGCGCAGGAGCAGACCGGCCTGAAGCAGCTTCTTCTCGATGGCCGCGACTGTGGTGATCATACGAGGGTCGTCTGCCGGAAGGAATCCCACAATCGGAAGCAGGAGAACGGATGCGTCCAGATCCTTGGAGCCGTAATGCTGAACGAAGCTCTCGGCGTGGGTGTTGTAGCCGTGCTTCTCCACATCCTGCCGCACCGTGTCGCGAAGCGCCTTCCAAGTCTCCAACGGGCCACCCATGTTGTGCTGCTCGATGCTTTTGACGGCGCGGTCGAGGGCAAGCCAAGACATCGCGCCGGAGTACGTGAACCGTTGCGGCTCGTTGCGTTCTTCCCACATGCCGGAGCCCGGCTCTTTCCAGATCGCGGCGAGATGCTCCGTCAGGGCTTGCTGTAGCTGCAGCTCCCGCTGCTCGCAAGGAACGCCGGCTTCGCGGGCGTGAAACAGCGCCGCGGCAATCTCGCCGTAGATATCCTGTTGCTTCTGGTTTTGGGCTGCATTGCCGACGCGCACCGGCGCGGACTGCTCATAACCGGGCAGCCAGGACACATCCCAGTCTGCCATGTGCCGCTCACCGGCGATGCCATACATGATCTGCACCTGGGTTGCGTCCTGCCCAACCGCTCGCAGAAGCCATTGCTTCCATGCAATTACTTCTTGGGTATAACCGGCTTCCAGAAGCGCAGACAGGGTGAGCGTCGCGTCGCGAATCCAGCAGTAGCGGTAATCCCAGTTGAGTGCGCCTCCCACTCGCTCCGGCAGTGAAGTGGTCGGCGCCGCTACGATGCCACCCGACGGCCGATACGTCATGGCCTTGAGCACGATGAGTGAGCGCTCCACGGCTTCTTTGTATGGCCCCTCATACTTGCCCTTCGCTGTCCAGTCGCACCAGAACTGCTCGGTCTCGCTCAGTTCCTGATCTGGATCGACGGGGCTTGGTGGAGGCTCGAACGAGCAGCCATAGGTGAGAGCGAACGATTCGCTTTCGCCCTCATGCAGCTTCCAGGTTGCCGAAAGGGTTCCCGTCGCGGACTCGTGCATGGGAACGACCGTGCGTAACACCACGAGGTCGGCGCCTGCCTTTGCCGTCCAGGCCGACTGTGTCGCAGAGCCGGATTCGGCAGCAGACAGCGTATCGATCCATGGAACCGTGCTGCCGTAATGGAACCGCGGGCTCAGCTCGGTCCGCATAGTGACGCTGCCTTGCGTACAACGGACCGTGCGGATGAGGTCGGAATGTCTCCCGCGGATCGGCATGAAGTCCGTGACCGTGACCGTTCCGGTGCTGGTTTGCATCGTCGTGTCGAGAATGAGCGTATGCGGGCGGTAGCGACGCGTGATCGTGACGCCCGTGTTCACGGGAGCGAGGCTCCAATGCCCGTTCTCCGCGGAACCGAGGAGCGAAGCAAAGCAGGCGTCCGAGGCGAAGTTCGGCCAGCAGAGCCACTCAACTGTTCCATCGTGGCCCACAAGCGCGGCGGTTTCGCAGTCGCCGATCATGGCGAAGTCTTCTATCTTGCGCGAAGGCATGCTTCTTCCTCGTCTTTGTATTGCTGTTTACTGCTTTGGAGTGCCGACCTGCGTTCCCTGCGGGATGTCGCGGGTATGGAGGAAGCTGAGGAGGCTGTTGACTTCTTCGGGCTTTAGGATGCCCGCGAAGGAAGGCATGTTGTGGCCGCCGTTCAAGATCCGCCACTCCATCTGGGAGTCGTTGAGGCGGTCGGCGACGCGGGTGAGGTTCGGCCCGCGCAGGCCTCCGTAGCCGGAGATCATGTGGCAGGATTCACAACGCTTGTCGTGGAAGAGCTGTGCGCCATGCTGGGCGCTGGGGCTAAGCTGTGCCGTCATGCTCGGCGGCAGGGGGGGCGCATCGAAGTGCGGCGACCAGGGCGACACCTTCCCCTCATACCAGAGCGTGCAAACGCCGACGATGACGATGATCACCCACGCGACCGCCCATGGACGGCGCTTCAGGCTGCGTTCGCCGCTGTTGAAGAAGAATGGGAGCGCGAACATGGAGCCGAACACGGCTGCGGGCGCGAGGATCATGATGCCGGATTCAAGCTGATGTGGGCTCATGGCAAGGATGGCGAAATACCAGAGCAGGTACCAGTCGGGCCGGGGTGAGGCGTTGAGCAGGGTTGGGTTTGGTGGCGGCGCGAGAGGCGGCGGTCCGTAGATGAAGCCCAGGGTGACGATGCCCGCGATGACCAAACAGCCGAACAGGGAATCGCGCCAGGCAGCGTCAGG
>CAXSHQ010000032.1:11754-21307 GCA_964236875.1 uncultured Acidobacteriaceae bacterium
ATTTACGGAGGATGGGTTAGGTGGTGTTGTTAAAGCAGGCGGCCCCACAAATACCGCTAACAACACAATTGCTACTACAACGATGGCAGAAAAAAAAGCGTCACGCCAGGCAGCGTCAGGCCAGAACGGTACGCCGTTCTTCTTGACAAGTTGTTTGTACTGTCGGCGATACGTCTTGGGGTTCACGGGCACGCCTTCGACCGGCGGCTCCGAGATGCCGTTGTACAGCACCAGGTACAGGTGCACGCCGATGAAGGCGAACATCATGCCCGGGATGACGAACACATGCAGGTCGAAGAAGTGGTTCAGCGTCATGCCGTTGAGGCGGTCGCCGGCGTAGACGAACTGCTCGAGGTACTTACCGATGAAGGGAACGCGGACGGACTGCCGCGCGGCGATGTTGACCGACCAGATGGCGGTCTGATCCCAGCGAAGAAGCTGACCGGTGAACCCCATACCCAGCGTGAACATCAGCAGCACGACACCGGTGAGCCAGTTGCCTTCGCGCGGGAATTTGTAGGCCGCGTAGAGGAACACGCGCAGCATGTGGATGCCGATGAACAGCACCATGGCCGAAGCGCCGAAGTAGTGCAGTCCGCGCACGAAGCTGCCTAATGTACCTTGTCGGCTGATGTACTCCAGGCTGTGATAGGCGCCGTTAGCGGAGGGGTCGTAGACGGTCGCCAGCGCCACGCCGGTCACGACCTGGAGCATGAAAGCGAACAGCGTTGCCGAGCCGAAGACATAAGCCCACTTGTTTTCCTTGGGCACGCGGTGGTCCATGATCGGCTTCAGGGTCTTGACGATGCCAAGCCGGTCGTCGACCGTGTGCCAGATCTTGAAGAGAAGGCCGATCAAGCGTCCACCTCAGTGGTCTGGGTATGTCCGGGGCAAGGTCCTTTGCCGGCCACCGGCGGCAGCTTGCGCCACTCCACCTGAACGGAGTTGTTAAGGATACGCACGGGGAACTGCTGCAGCGCATGGGGCGGCGGACCGGCGGCTACTTCGCCGTTCTTGTAATAGACGCCCCCATGGCAGGGACACATGAAGAGCTCGGCATCGGCCTCCCACCGCACCGGGCAGCCGAGGTGTGTGCAGTCGACGGCGAAGGCTTCGAAGGTCTGTTCATCGACGCGACGTAGCCAGGCCGCGGTCTCCGAATCTTCGCCGCCCCAGGCAAGAGCAGAGGAGTCCTCGAAGGTGACCTTGGAGGTGTGGCCGACTGGAAAGTCTTTGAGCGAGCCGACGTCCCGCCAAACTGGCAGTTCTTTGCGGAAAATCGGTGCGACGAGGAAGCCGACCAGCGGGAGCCCGACGATGGTGGCGGCGAGTCCGCCAGCCGCGACGCTGACGAACATGAGCAGGTGGCGGCGTGTGAGCAGCGACGTCAAGCTGAGGTCGGGAATTTCATTCGTCTCGTTGTTGTCGTTGTGATCAGTCATGCAGGAGTTCTCCGATCCACTTGGCAATGGCCAGCACAAAGATCACCGCTCCGATGACGCTGAGCGGCCAGACGGTGACCGCACCCAGGGCGATGAACACGATGCCGAAGGCTGTCATCGCGGGCGCGTAGGTGGGCACGGGCAGGCGTGTTGGGTGAGGAACGTGCCAGCCCGGTGTGTGCTGGGTGAGGAGTTGGGCGTCTTCGAAGTGGGCTTCCGGGGCGGGCAGCAGGAGTGGCAGCTCGGGTCCGGCCGCAGCCTCGGGTTCGGAAGCATTGTCCACATCCGGGTGTTCGGCTGGGACAGGAAGCGGGTCCTTGCCTTCGAAGGCGAGGCCGAGGTCCACCATCGACCTGCCGAGCTTCTTCAGTGAGGCGAAGAAGTTTTCGTGCTTCGGTTCCTGATCAGCCATGGTGCGCCTCCCTTTGCGAGTTCTTCAGCGAGGCGAGAAGCATCTGCTTGTCCGGATCGGGCATGCGATACCAACGCCCTAGCTCTAGCAGCATGGCCACGAAGTAGATGCCGCAACCGGGAACCCACATCAGCAGCCCGGCGAGCTTCTCGTCCTCAACGGCGGAGATGTTCCAGGTGTCGCGGACCAGGTGGAGAGCGCCTAGCTCATCGCTCGGGTGCAGGTAGGGCTCGTAGTGGCCGACCGGCAGAAAGGTGATCAGGATGCCGAGTATCGTGCTCACGATGACGGCGCCGAAGAGGTACAGCATGGCCCTGCCGGGCTGCATGCGCTGCTTTTGCATAGGCGTGAAGATGGGCCACCAGAACATGCAGCCCGTGACCAGGAAGGTCAGGTGCTCGAAGATGTGCACGGCGGTGATGGCATTCGCGGCGTTGTAGAGCGTGGGAATGTGCCAGACCGCCATCATCAGCATGTTGGAGGTCCACGCGATCCAGGGCCTACCGAGCATCGACTCAGCGCGACGCACTCTTGCGCTCTGCAGCCATCGTGCGACGAGTTCCGGGGCTAAGCCCAGGATCAGGAGCGGCGGAACAACCAGGATGAGCAGCAGGTGCTGCAGCATGTGGGCTGAGAACAGATATTGGTCTCCCAGCGGGTCGATTGGCGAGATCAGCGACAGCGCCAGGATCAGCACTCCCAGCACGAAGGGTGTGCCGTACTTCAATCGACGCGGTGCCACCACGAAGTACCAGGCGAGCAATGCCACACAGCCGATCACCACAGTGGGATGAATCTCCCAGCCGTGCAGCAGAAGATCGCGCGTGCTGTTCAGTTGGCCTGTCATCGCGCCGACCAGAGATAGACCACGCTGAAAACCATGACCCAGACGATGTCGACAAAATGCCAGTAGTAGCTCACCGCTCGAAAGGCAGTGTGGCGCTTTTGCCCGAGCTTGCCGGCCATCACCAGACCGAAGATCGTGAGCAGCATCAGCAGCCCCAGCGTGACATGGATACCGTGGAAGCCGGTGAGCGTGAAGTAGGTGCTGCCGAAGAGGTTGCGGCTGATCGAGATGTCCTTGTGCAGCAGGCCCGCGTACTCGCGCATTTCACCGAACAGGAAAGCGGCGCCGAGCAGGATGGTTGCGGACATCCAGAGGGCGAAGCGCTTGCGATTATTGTCTAGAGATATTTCAGCAAGGTAGATCGTGCCGCTGCTCAAGAGTAGAAGCATCGTGTAGATGCCGGTCTTCCAAGGGACTAGGCTGCTCTGCGCCGTGGGCCCATTGATCTCCGATGGCTGGGAGTAGATGTACGCGACGATCAGGAAGACAAAGAACACGAACTCCGACGCGAGGAACAGGAGCACGGCCAGGCGCGTCTTCTCGTGCAGCAGCGGATGCGACTCGTTCACGCCCGAAGGTGCGAAGGCGTCGAGGGCATCGGGTGAGGGACTGCCCTGCGCCGCGTAGGTGCCTGGAGTGTGCAGCCGGGCCGGTTGCATCGCGGAGGCGTGCGGTGGATCGACGAACGTCATGGCTGGTCCTCGCGCATCCAGTCGGCTTCGTCGGGGTGGTGGAGGTCCCACACCGGACGGCGGCTATGCACCGGCGGCACTTCCGCGAAGTTGTAGACCGGCGGTGGCGAGGTGGTCGCCCACTCCAGCGTCCAAGCTTGCCACGGGTTGTCGCCGGCTATCTCGCCCAGCTTGCGGCTGCGGTAGAGGTTGACCAGCAATAGCAGCATCGAGCCACCCAGGATGAAGGCGCCTACCGTGGAGATCATGTTGAGGAGACCCCAGCCGGGCAGGTTCGGGTAGGTCCACACGCGGCGCGTCATGCCGCGGAAGCCGAGCATGTGCTGTACGAAGAACGTGGCGTTGAAACCGATGACCGTGAGCCAGAAGTGCCATCTGCCGAGCCGCTCGTTCAGCATGCGGCCGGTCATCTTCGGGTACCAGTAGTAAATACCAGCGAACAGCCCGAAGAGCGTGCCGCCGAACAGCACGTAATGGATGTGCGCGACGATCACGTACGTATCCGTAAGCTGCCAGTCCATGGGGACAACAGCGAAGATCACGCCGCTCAGGCCCCCGATGGTGAACTCGATCAGGAAGGCCGAGGCGAACTGCATGGCGGTGGTGAATCGGATTTTGCCGCCCCACATGGTCGCGATCCAGTTGAAAATCTTGATGCCGGTAGGGACCGCGATCAGGGCGCTTCCGGCGGCGAAGAAGACATCGACATCGTGGCCCATGCCGGTGGCGAACATGTGGTGCGCCCACACGGCAAAGCTGAGCAGAGCGATCGCAACGGTGGACCCGGCGACGAAGCCATAGCCGAAGATGGGCTGCCGCGAAAAGACCGGAATGACTTCCGAGATGATCCCGAACGCGGGCAGGATCATGATGTACACCTCAGGGTGCCCAAAGTTCCAGAAAATGTGCTGCCAGAGAATGGGCGACCCGCCGCCGCTCGGGTTGAAAAAGTGAGCATGTAGGTTGCGGTCGATGAGCAGCATGAACAACGCGGAGTTCAGGGCAGGGAAAGCAAGAATGATCAGGAAGCTGTTCACCGCACTCATCCAGGTGAATAGCGGCAGTCGCTTGAAGCTCATTCCCGGCGCACGCAAAGCCGCAATGGTCACCAAGAAGTTGATCGCCGTGGCGACCGTGCCGATGCCGATCACGAGCAAACCCAGCGCCCAGTAATCCACGCCGCCCAGCGAGGAGTATGGCTTCTCGCTCAAAGGCGCGTAGCTGAACCAGCCCATGTCTGGCGCGTTGCCGGCCAGGATGCTGCCATACAGCAGCACACCGCCGAAGAGGAAGAGCCAGTAGCTCATCGCGTTCAGCCGAGGGAACGCGATGTCACGTGCGCCGATCTGGAGGGGGATGAAGTAGTTGCCGAACGCCAGCAGTGCAGGCACGGCAACCAGAAAGATCATGGTGGTGCCGTGCAGCGTGAAGAGTTGGTTGTAGGTCTCCGGGCCGATGAAGTTGTTCTCTGGCTTGGCGAGCTGCCAGCGCATCAACAGCGCTTCCACGCCGCCGACCAGGAAGAAGAACAGGCTGGTAAGCATGTACATCACAGCGATCTGCTTGTGGTCGACAGACGTGACCCACTTCAGCATGCCCGCATGCTCTTGGAAGCGCTCCAGCTTTTCTATCTGTGCAGGGACGATCTCGATCTCGGTCGAACTCACTTGAGGGTCTCCAGGTACTGCACGATGTCGCTGCGCTGATCGTCGGTCAGGCGAAGATTGGGCATGTGGCTGCCGGGCTTGAACGCACCCGGGTCGTGCAGCCATGCGGAAAGTTGTGCAGGCGTGTTCTGCATGCGGCCAGCAGCAAGCGTCTCGCGGCTGGCGAGATGGGTTAGGTCCGGCCCGATCACACCGCGAGCCGAGGTGCCCGCGATGCTGTGGCAACTCGCGCACGGCATGTTCATCACGTACTCATGCCCGCGCCGCGCGGCCGCTACGTCTGACAAAGCGCCGGGCTGCTGCTCGCTTCTGGTCCAGGCGGCAAACGCCGCGGGACTATCCGCGATCACGCGGATACGCATCCACGCATGCTCCTTGCCGCAGAACTCGGCACACGCTCCGAGATACGTTCCCGGATGATCCGCAGCGAGCCAGATCTTGGCGTGCCGGCCCGGGATCATGTCAATCTTGCGGCCCAGCTCCGGAACCCAGAAATCGTGAATCACGTCGGCGGACTCGAAGCCGAACTGCACGTTCTGCCCGGCCGGGACGTGCACCTCATTGGCCGTGCGGATGCCAAGCTTGGGATAGCGGACTTCCCACCACCATTGGTGCCCCACGACGACGATGTCATCGCCGCTGGCCTGTGCCGGCGGATCGGACGTGTGCATCACGTGCAATGTGAAGGCGAAGATCACGGCCAGCAGCAACGTCGGCGGGATCACGTACGCCATCTCCCACTTCGTACTGCCGAACACCTGCTTGGGGTCGCCCTCACCGGGACGGGCACGAAACTTCCATCCCGCGTACGTGACCAGGCCTGCAACGAGAAGAAAGATGGCGAGGCACACCCACAACACACCGGCTGAGAGCTCGAAGATCGAATGCGCGTAATGGCCCTGCGGGTGCATGACCGGATTGCCCGGCGGCCCGATGGCGAGGAGTGCCACTATCATCACGTGCATCGAGGAACTCCGCTACGCTGCGTTGAAGAACGGTGTTGACTGGCCTACTTGAGGCGCGGAACGCCCTTGCCCCAGGTCTCCGGAGGAGCGAGCTCGCGCCGAATGGGTGGGGTCGTCATATCGCGATCGTTGCTGTTGAAGATACGGTCGCCTTGCGAGATGAGGTAGTCCGCAGTCCGCGCGGCCAGCGCCTGAATGGTGAGCCCCGGATTGGCCGAGCCTTGCGTGGGAAAGACGCTGCCGTCGCAAACAAACAGATTGGCGATGTCGTGCGTGCGGCCAAACTTGTCTACCACGGAGCTGCGGGCGTCAGAGCCCATGCGGCAGGCACCAACCAAGTGTGCGTAGCGGGCCTCCTGGATGACCTCGGTAGCACCGGCTGCTTGCATGACCTGCTTCGTCTTCTCTTTGGCGGCCTTGATGAGCTTCTTATCGTTGTCATGCAGGTTGAAGCTGACGTGCGCGACCGGCAGGCCGAAGCTGTCCTTGTCCTCCGCGAGCGTCACGCGGTTGTCATCCCAGGGCAGAATCTCGCCTAGCAAGCCGAAGGCTGCCCAGTGGTTGTAGTCCATCATTTCCCGGCGCAGACCCCAACCCCAGGCTTTCTTCGCGGCGAGCATCTGCTTGCCGAAGGACTGCGGCAGCGGGCCGACCGTCTGGATCGCATAGCCGCGAGCGAAGTCGTTCTTCGGGTCCGTCTCGTAGAACTCCTCAGTGAGCGCATGGGCGGGCGGCGCTTTGTACATGCGCACCGGCTGGTCGAAGCGACCCATGATGACGTTGCCGGCCTGCGCCATCAGGTAATGACCGAGGACACCGCTGGAGTTCGCGAGTCCCTTCTCGTAACCCTTGCAGGCTGAATTTAAGAGCAGGCGCGGGGTCTCGATGGAGTAGCCCGAGATGATGACGGCCTTGGCACGCTGGAAGTGCGCTTCGCCGTTCTTGTCGATGTAGTGAACGCCGCTGACACGGTTCTCTTTGCCAAGTTCCACGCGAGAGACCATGCAGAAATCACGAACCTCCGCGCCTTTCCTGAGCGCATCGGGAACGTGCGTGATGAGAGTGCTGGCCTTCGCGCCCACCTTGCAACCTTGAATGCAGAAGCCGCGATAGATGCAGTGCGGGCGGTCCCCATGCGAACCGGAGAGGATAGCGACAGGACCGCCGATCGAGACGGGGATGTTGAGTGCCGTGCAGCCTTTGATCAGCGCATTGCCCACGCCGCCCATCGGGTGCGGCCCGTAGGCATAGCCGTGCGGGTGTCCCCAGGGGTAGTACGCAGGACCGGCGACCGGCATTTCGAGTTCGAGCTGCTCGTAGTAGGGCTTGATGTCGGCGTAGCTGATCGGCCAATCAACGCCGACGCCATCACGCGTGTAGACCTCGAAGTCTGACGGATGAAGCCGTGGCGTGAACGACGCCCAGTGCACTGACCCGCCGCCGACGCCCTTGCCGCAGTTGTTCGCGCCCAGCGCCAGCGGATCGGAGCCGCCAGTCACGCGAGGCTCGGTCCAGTACAGATTGTGTGAGCCGGCTTCATCGCTCACCCAGTCCCGTTCGGTATCCCAGAACGGGCCTGCCTCCAAGCCCACGACATTGAAGCCTGCTCGGGCCAGGCGCTGCAGCAGAACGCCGCCCGCGGAGCCTACGCCCACGATGGCGTAGTCCACTTCCTCGTCGTCTTTGAAGCGCCGCATCGGGACGTGGATGGACTGCAGAGAGCCCAGCATGTGCTTGCCGCTTTTCGGAGCTTCGAAGGCTCCAAGGATGGGCTCTTTCAATGGGTACCTCCACTGCCGTGGTGGCTCTGATCTTCGTCGTCGGTTGTGTCGATCTCGCCGGAAACGGCTGTCGTGGGCGGAAGCCAGTCGTAACGTTTCTCTTCCACTTCCCACGGCTCGGGTTCGCCACGCTCCAGCCGCGTGTAGGCGCGCGGATAGGCCGGACCGCCGAAGCCGATCTCGTCCCAGGCCCAGGGATGCGCGTAGTAGGCATCAATGGCATCGGTCATGATCATTTGCCAGAAGCGCTTGACTGACATTTTCTTCCAGATATCCGGTGCGGCTTCGGGCTTGCCCCGCTCGATCGCCTTGAGGACCTCATCCTGGTGACGTGAGGAGAGAACCAGAAACTTGCCGCCGTGGCGGTGCTCGGCTTCCTTGTCGATGGCCTCGATGCCGATCTGATACACGACACGGTCCTGCGGCATGTCCTCGAACCGGTATCCTACGGTCCGGTTCGCCGCGAGGCGTTCGTCCAGCATGGGCACCAGCGGAACCTGGCGGTCGGGTGTGCGGTCTGTCTGGGGCACGAGATGGGCGAAGACGGCAGTCCAGAATATCCATGCCTCTTCGGAGAAGAATTTACGCGGTGGTGGCTGCTTTACTCGCTTGTCGACGACCTGCCGTGTGGCGTCATCCCAGAACGGACTTTGTGACAGCGTGCTGAAGCCTGGATAGTAACCGGGCTGCTTGCAAGGTTGAAGAGCTTCCAACGTGGCGGGATCGCGAGGCAGGAGCGCGGAATCTACGGGAGGGTACGTCAGCTTCATTTCTGCCTCCGGCGCAACAGACTGGCGAGGACGCCCAACATGCCGGCCGCGCCGAACAGCAGCGGAGCGAAGATGGGCGGACCGTACATGATGTTGTAAAGCAGCCGCTTGCTGCCGCCGGGCCGCCGCAACACGCCGCGGCCGTGATAGAAGAAGCCAACAGCGGCATCCGCGCCCGCGAGGATCGACACCGCAGGCAAAGCGGTAGTGGCCAGCTTGCGGCTCTTGACCGACGCGAACGCTACACCTGCCAGTACGGGCGCAATCGCGACCGGCGTCCACTGAACCCAATAGCGGAAGTTGTTTTTGTAATGCGAGTAGTACGCCTCGAACCCGCTGAGCAGTGCACTGATGCCAGTCACGATGGCGACCTGGCGTTGGAACTTGCCTTCCCGCATGTCCTGCTCAGCTGAGAGCAGCTCACGCCCGGTGCTGCCTGGCAACAGACGGCCTAGGAAGCTGCCTTTGCCGGAAGCCGAGGCGGGCGCCGTGCTTTCCTCCCGCTGTAGGTAGGAAGCGATCAGCCCGAGATAGGCGCTGGTACCGAACAGCAAAGGAGCAAAGATCGGCGGCCCCATGATCATGTTGGTCATGGGCAGCCGCCAGCCGCCGGGTTTCCGCTTGATGCCGCGAACATGGAAATAGAAGCCAATGAGCGCATCGGTGAGCGTCACGAAGGAGACGAGCCGCAGGACCGTGCGGGCTGCGCGGCGGCTGAAGAAGCCCGCCACTCCCGCGATCGCCAGCAGAATGCTGAGGATGACCGGTGTGTACATCACGCGACGGCTATAGCTACCGCGATAGTGTTCGTAGGCGACCTCCAGTCCGCTGACGATGCTGGTGGCTGCCGTCAACAGCGCGAGGCTGCGCTGAAATCGTCCTTCGCGAATGTGATTGGCGACGATCTCCAGGTCCACTACCGGAGTGCTGATCGATAAATCCGTGTTCTCTGGCATCGCCTAGATCACCTCGCGGAA
>CAXSHQ010000033.1:0-1249 GCA_964236875.1 uncultured Acidobacteriaceae bacterium
AGAGGCACAGGCTGGCTGGGCGGGGCCGGCGTGAATCCGGAGGTTGCGCCGGTGTAGAAGCCGGAGCCTTCCGGCGGGAGGAGCTGTCCCGTGCCGGGGTCCGCTACCGAGAGCGCGACGGCGCGCGAACGGAAGGTCGGCGCAGCCTCGGCTTCGGCATTCGGTTCCGAGGCGGGTGTCGCCTTCGGCGGCGAGGAAAAGGCTGAGGCGCTATCGAGCGCCTCAAGATCGGGGCCGGTAAGGCCGAGCACCGAGCGCAGTTGTCCAGGACGGTCCTTCAGGGTGTGGAACACCCCGGTATCCGTGGCTGCACGGCGAACGAGTTCTGCGACGCGGTCCAGGCCCATGGAGAGCCCCCCTCTACATAGCAAATCGAAAGTGAATTGGAAAAGGTATCAGCGCTTTTGAAAAAAGCGGGATGTGGCCCGAGACGCTCTGCGGGGACCCTTGGGAGCTGTGTGAGAACAGCTTGGCGATACAGAAGAACTATTCAGTCCGTTCTGCTCAAAGTCAAGCGCCTTGAGACAGTCGAAAATGTTTGCAGCCGATCAAATGCCGGGTGCGTTCGCTTCCTGCGCTATTGGTTCTAAGTCCGAAGTTCGTTGCTATACGAATGAGGTGCCCACCCGAAGAATTGCAGGCGACATAGGCGAAATGCGGGGATCCTTCGCTTCGCTCATGATGACACCATCGTTTTCGCGAACTTTGACTCACCACACCAGGGAAGGTTGATCAAGTCCGTAAGCATTCCCTCAGCGGCTAAAAGCCGCGTTGATTTGCGGCGTTTACGGCGGAGCTGAAGCCCCGCCCTGACGAACGGAGACTTGTCAGAGCTTCGCTAAGGCTGATCGATGAAGGCGAACTGGTTCCCGAGCACGGTGACATCGATCTTGAACGCCGGCAGAAAGCTTCGGCAGATCTCCAAGTTGCGGAATACGAGATCGGGCGAGTTCTTGAGCACCTTTTCCGGCAGGCGGGCGACCAGCGACTGAAAGGGGAGGTCGCGCACAAACGAGGTGAGCTCGGCGAACAGCTGGCCGCCGGTTGGGTCGTCCACGGAGAAGACGGCGTTCCCCGGCGCGATGCCGCTCGCCACGAGCAGCGCATGCGCTTCACGCAAGGCGACCGCGGCTTCTTCCAGGCCGGACGCGCCCATCACGATCTCCAGGCCCGTGATCGAGCGCAACGAGGCTTCGTCCAGGCGAGGAAGCAAGTCCTGCAGGAGTTCGCAGTCGATGCGCAACGTAAC
>CAXSHQ010000033.1:1259-5264 GCA_964236875.1 uncultured Acidobacteriaceae bacterium
AGGATGGCCGCGGCAGCCAGGGCCGCGCCGGGCGCGGGTTCCGGCTCCGGCTTCGGCGCCCCCAGCATGTTCTCGATGCCCGAGGTGTAGTCCTCCCCAGACGCGTCGAAGGTGAGGGAACCCACGCGGCCACGCTGTTCCAGCGCCTGTACACGGGCGAACATGTCTTCCTGCGCATAGCGTTGCACGGGCACAAGGATGGCGCGCGCGCCGGTTTCCAGAATTTCCTGCACAGTGTTGTAGCCCGGCACGGATACGACGACCTCTGCGCGCGTCATGAGGGCCCGAACGTTCGGCTCACTGGCGACATAGATGCAGCCTTCCGGCACCTTCACCGCTCCGCTGTAGGGGCCGCCCACGCAGATGACTCGCAGGCCTGCGTGGCGCTTCCGAAGCTCCAGTACGGCCCTGCAAATCTTTTGGAAGTAGGTCTCGTTCAGCTTGCCCAGGCCGCCGGCGCCCGCGGTCACCAGCACCAGCCGCTCGGACGGCTTGAGCCCGTATTTTCGCCATACAGCCTGCCGCTCCGCCGCGCTGTTCAGGTCAGGAAAGACGATGGGGCCGACATACTGCACCGTTTCCAGATTGTTCAGGCGAACCTGCGTGGCTGGCGTGATGTCCGCAGCGAACTCGGCCTGCGTGTGCGGGACAAGCACGAGCTGGAAGAGGCTCAGAAAGCCGTCGCTGAGCTTCTGCACGGTGTACTCTTCGCGGCAGCCGCGATACACCAGGGCTGCCAGCCGGCCGTCGTCCACGACCTTGCGCACCAGCCCCGACGGAGCATGGGTGTCGAACACGACCATGCGCGGGTCATACTCGGTGATGGCGTGGTCCAGCAGGCGCCCGGCGAACTGGTGGGACACGCTGCGGGCGCGGCGATCGCGCTTGAGGAACGGACCGGAATCATGGCCCGGCAGCACGATGAAGGGCATATTCAGGCGATCGAAGTGCGGCGGATAGTTGGCGCTGGTGGCGATGAACTGGTGCACATCCGGCGCGTTCTGGCGCACGGCCACCGCGATCGCCGAAAGACGCATCAAGTGTCCAAGTCCCACGCCATTGATCGCGTGATAGAAAATCCGCATGCGGCCGCCTGTCTGTACGATGAGCCGTCAGTATAATCTCGCCATCCCCCGTTCGAGCCCATGACCCTGCCGCTGATCAGTTGCATTACCGTGAGCCAGCCACCGCGCCTGCCTTCGTTGAGCCATGCCGTGGCCGACTTCTGCCGGCAGACCTACACACCGCGCGAGCTGGTGATCGTTGTTGATGACGCCGATTACGCTGAAGCGGTGAGCGAGATGGTGCGCAGCTTTGAGGACGGGACGGAGGAACGGATCTTTGTCGTGAACGCCGGGGAACGCCTGCGTCTGGGTGCGCTTCGCAACCTGGGCACGGCGTGTGCGCAGGGCGAGTGGCTATGTCAGTGGGATGATGACGATCGCTACTCGCCGCACAGGCTTGCGCTGCAGGCCGAGGCGCTTGCCGGCACGGATGCTGCCGCCTGTTTTCTCCATCAACAGCTGCACTTCTTCGTTGAAACACGGGAGCTCTACTGGACGGACTGGCGCCTGCACAGTGAGCGGAGCGATCTCGGGCCTTTGAACCTGATCATCCCGGGAACCGTGCTGTGGCGCAGGTGTGAAGCGGCGTATCCGGAGCAGGGAGCCATCGCTACGCGAGGCGAGGACTCCCGGTTCGCTGCGCACCTGATCGGCGAGGGCGCCCTCGGTTTAGACGCACCGCCCGAGACGTACTTCCGCACGTTCCATACCTGCAACACCTGGGACCGCGAACACCACCGCTACATCGCGACGCGCCGTTCTGTCGCTCCCGCGGAGCTGAGCGCCCACAGGAGTCCGATACAGCGCGCGCTCGCGGAGTTCAGCATCCACTCGCCTGTCCACGTGATGTCAGGCGAGGGGCTGGCTTTCTCCCTGTAGCGTCGCCGTAAAGAAGCGTCGGGCGCGCTTCATGGATGAAGCAGATGCTCGGCGGTATGTTTGTCGGTGATCAGGACATTGATCCAGCCGCCGAGCATGGCGGCGCGAATAGCTGCGAGCTTGCGGCTGCCGCCCGCGATCCCGACGACTCTGGATGCTCTTTTTAGAACCGGCAGGTCGATGCCGATGACGCGATCCATGAGCGATGACTTCACCGGCTGTCCGGCAGCGTCGAAGTAGCGCAGGCAGATGTCGCCGACCGCGCCCTGCGCGGCAATCTTCTTCTGCTCCATGGCGGAAAAGATGTTGCCGCTGCTGGCGAGCAGGGAGGATGGCTGTACGGAGCCGATGCCGACGAGCGCGATATCTACCTTGCCGAACAGGTGGGCCGCGCTCTTGACGGCCGGATCCCGCCACAGGATGTCGCGAGCTTCCGCCGTAGCCACGACCGCTGGCGCCTGCAGAAGCATGGACGTGGCGCCGATGCGCGAAGCGAGATCGTGCGCCAGGTGCGTGGCACGAAGCTGACTTCCCGGCGAGCCCACGCCGCCAAGGATCTGTACGACCGTTCCGTTGCGGCCCTGGTCGCTCTGATGGAGCGAATCGAGCATGGACATGAGCGAGCGGCTCCAGGACGAGATGCCGATCACCATGCCGGGCTTCACGCGGGCTTCCAGCCAGAAGGCCGCCGCTGCGCCGAGATCGCGGGCTGCATGTTCTTCGTCACCTACTGAATCGACGACCACCGCTTCCTGGATGCCGTACCGTTCCTCAAGCGTATCTTCCAAGTCAGAGAAAATGCCGGTAGGGACAGCGACGCTGATGCGCACAATCGATTCAGACCGGGCACGCTTGAGCAGGCGCGAGATGGTGGACTGGTGGATGTTGAGCCGCTCGGTGATCTGCTGCTGGCGCATGCCCTGCTCGTAGTACAGGCGAGCGATCTTGGTCATCAAGCGCACTTCAGCGAGTCGGGACATCGGGTCCTTGAAGAGGCGTGGAGTGCACGATCAGAGCCGCGGTTAGAGCGCCGATGCGGTGCCGGCGTTGTGGTGGTACACGTCCCATCCCATGTAGTTGCCCAGCGCCTCGGTCACTGGAGTCGCGCAGTGCGCTCCGTTCATCGCGGCGTGATGTTCGAAGCCTTCGCGGCAGATGCGCCGCATGAGCGACTGCAGTTGCGGAACGTGCACGACTGCCTTGGTGCCGAAGGTGTCGAGCGGGTCGTCTGTGAAGTGGCCGTCGCCGACATAGGCGCGAATTCGGCCGGAAAGATCGTCGGTGCTTACACGCCCGAAGGTCACAGGGCCCGCAGGCGTACGGCCTTCGAGGGCTCCCACCGTGTTCTCTTCCCCGAGTACGGTGCCGAGAATGGGCGCGGTGCCGATGCGAATGTCGGGGAGGAAGTCCTTGGCCCAGTTGCCGCAGTGGAAGAACACGCACTTGTCCGGGTCGTCGCCGTAGTTGTTATTCCAGTCCACCAGGGCGCTGGGCCTGCCGGACGCAAGCTGCAGAGCGTACATGGAGACCACGCCGGCCACATCCACTTCGCAGGCCGAGGGCAGCATCTGCTCGGACATCATGCTCATGATGGTGCAGACGTTTACACCGTAGTTCAGTTGCAGCGAGCTCCAACACTGTACCGCTGTCGCCGTGATGCCGAGCGAGTGCATCCAGTCGTCGATGACGATCGCGAACTTTGCCATCTTCACCAGAGCTTCGTCATTGGCGCGTGAAGAGTCTGCGTACGCCTGGATCTTTTCGATGTGCGACTTCACTCTCGGATCAGCGGCGTCAATCTTCTCTGTCCGGCCGAAGACCTCGGAGAGGTCGATGGTGTTGACCGAGATGCCAGAAGCTTCGAGCAGCTTTTCGCTGTAGCGGGTGGTGTTGAAGGCGTTGGGCCGTGCGCCTACAGCGCCGAGGCGGACGCGGCGGAGACCCTTTGTCACGCGGCACACAGCGCAGAAGTTTGCGAGTTCGCTGCGGAACTCCGCTGAGCGAAGCGAGAGGGTGTGCTGCTGCGTGAGGCTGTACTTGAAGCCATACTGGCGCAGGTTGT
>CAXSHQ010000033.1:5274-12693 GCA_964236875.1 uncultured Acidobacteriaceae bacterium
GATCTTGCCACAAAAGGCATCGCGGCGGCGCTTGAGGCCGAAGGCGTCGAGGTCGTCCGGGCAGGCCTGCACGAGGATGGGGACGTTCAGCTCGGAGAGCCGGATGCTGTCGGCGATGCCCTTTTCATCGCCGAAGTTCGGCAGGCAAATGAGGATGCCGTCGATGCGATGGTGGTTCAAGCGAAAGAGCTCGCCGCACTTGACGGCATCCGGCCACGTCTCGACAGAGCCAAAGACGGAGTCGGCTTCGCTCAGCCACACAGGCTCAATCTGCATGGCTGCGAAGAGCGCCGTGAGGTCGCGCCGGGCTTCCGAGATGAGCGCGTCAGGAAAGAAGTTGCGATTACCGAGAATGACGCCGAGTGTCTGAGAAACGAGGGCTATGGACATGTGCCTTACCGAACCTTTTCGAAGTTGCTGAACTGGGATGCGTTGGCGCGCACCACGAGATCGCAGGGAATGGTTTGCCGCTCCGGCTGCCCGGTGCTGCCGCTCTTGAGGAAGCGGTCGGCCTGATCGACGGCAAGGCGGGCGATGACGACGGCGGGCTGCAACGCAGTGGAGTTGAGGCCGCCGCTCTGGATGGCGTCGATCGCATCGGGGCTGCCATCAAAGCCGGCGATCACGATGCCCGGCAGATGCGCGGAGCGCACGGCCGCGAGCGCGCCCATGGCCATCGTGTCGTTGCCGGCGATGATGCCTTTGATCTCGGGGTGCGCCTGCAGGATCGTTTCGGTCTTCTGAAACGCCTCAGACTGCGACCAGTTGGCCGATTGCGCCGCGACCTGCTTGAGCGCGGGCTTGCTGTCAAGCACGGCGTGGAAGCCCTTGGTGCGGATCTGCGCGTTCGCATCGGACTCACGGCCCAGAAGCTCCGCGTACTTCGAGCCGGCGGGGAGAGCCTCGGAGAAAGCTCCAGCGACAAGCCGCGAACCTTGGTCGTTGTCGGCTATGATCTGTGCCTTGGCGACACCGCTGTCCGAAATTTCACGGTCGATCAGGAAGCAGGGAACGCCGGCGCGTGTGGCCCGGCGGATCGCCGCGACGGAGGCGTCCGTGCCTGCGTTGTCGATGACGATGGCGACGGCATGCGAGGCAATGGCGTTGTCGATGAGTGTGTCCTGGCGGTAGGCATCGTCATCGTGAGCGTCGACGCGCACACGATAGCCCAGGCTGCGAGCGCGCTCCGCGGCGGCGTCTGCTTCGGTCTTGAAGAAAGGATTGTCCTGCGAGGGGACGATCACCGCGATCAGCGGCTTGCGCAGCGACTCGCGCTGGCAGCCGGAGAGCAGCAGGGCCGAACTAGCCACGAGGGCGCAGGCAGATCGAAGAACGAGGCTCATGCGCCGCCTGCCTTCGGGTTTGAGCGGAGGAGAAATGGCAAGAGCCGCGCCTGCAGGCGTCCCTGGAGTTGATCGATGGCTACGGCCAGAACGATGACGAGGCCCTTGACGACGATCTGCCAGAACTCCGAAACGCCCAGCATGATGAGGCCGTCGGCAAGAACACTGATGACACAGGCGCCGATCAGCGAGCCAGTCATGGAGCCGCGGCCACCGGCCAGCGACGTGCCTCCCAGGACAACCGCCGCAATGGCGTTCAGCTCGAATGTTTCGCCGGTGGCGGGGTGTGCCGCTTCAAGCTGAGACGCGATGATCAGCCCAACCATCGCGGCGCACACGCCGGAGAAGAGGTAGGTGAACAGCTTGGCGCGGGGCACTTCAATGCCAGCCAAGCGAGCGGCACGCTCATTGCCGCCGACCGCATAGATGTGGCGGCCAAGAGGAGTGCGCGTGGCGATGAGAGCCGCCACGGCAAAGAGCACCGCGAGCAGCCAGACCGGTCCGGGAATGCCGAGGGCGTGACTCTGGCCGATGAGCGTGAAGGATTCGGTTCGATGCGCGCTGCTGGCTACGTTCGGGAATGTTTTGCCGCCGGAAAGCAGCAGCGCGGCTCCACGCGCGATGTAGAGCGTGCCCAGGGTTGCGATGAAGGAAGCGACACCGGCCTTGGAGACGAGCCAGCCGTTCAGCGCACCGACGGTCGCTCCCACGAGAAGAGCGGCTGCGATCGCTGTGAAGATTGCAGCGCTGCCCTGCAGCCCACTGTGCAGCAACACATCGCCGGCGATCATCCCACTCAAGCCGACAACAGACCCGACGGAAAGGTCGATACCCCCGGCCAGCACCACGAAGGTCATGCCGATGGCAAGGATCGCGGAAATCGCGATGTGCTTGGAGAGGATGGACAGGTTCGTCAACGAAGCGAATGAGGGGACGAAGATGCTGAACGCCAGCAGGAGTACAGCGAGCACCAGAAAGGCCCGGGCGCGCAGCAGGATGAGCAGCATGCGGGCTCCGGAGCCGGCGAGGCGGTTTGATTGGCTGAGTGCGCTTGCAACGGAGTTCATGCCGAGGCTTCCATAGGGACCGCTGGTGGGATGGTGCTTGCAATGGTTGGACTGGCCGCCGTGAAGAGCGCTTCGTCGGAGATGTCGGCGGCGGGGAACTCGGCGACGACGCGCCCTTGCCGCAGGACCAGCGCACGGTCGGCGAGGAGACGCGTCTCCTCTACCTCCGACGAGGTAAATAAAATGCTCAGGCCTTCGGCTGCAAGATGCTTGAGCGTGCGATAGATCTCAGCGCGTGCGCCAACATCAACTCCGCGGGTGGGCTCATCAAGCAGCAACACGGAAGGTGAGCGCAAAAGACAGCGGGCCAGCAGAACCTTCTGCTGATTGCCGCCGGACAACGCGGTTACCGGCAACTCCAGATCGTGAGCGGCAATGCGAAGCTTGCCGACCAGCGCCTGCACACGCGCGGTTTCTTCCGCCCTGGAGATGAATGGGCCTGAAGAAGAAGCCAGCGCGACATTCTCACGAATGGAAAGCTCGGGCACCAGACCGTCGCGCTGCCGGTCTTCCGGAACGAGCACCATGCCTGCCTTCGTTGCGCGGGGCACATTGCCAAGCTCCAGGCGCTTGCCGTTCAGGGTGACTTCACCCGCGATCACAGGACGCAGACCGGCCAGCGCCTCTAGCGTTTCGGTTCTTCCCGACCCGAGCAAGCCGTAGATGCCGAGGATCTCACCGCGATGCAGGCGGAAGCTGACGTCGTCGACCTCGGCTTGTGCTTCCTGCTCCAGGGAC
Organism: uncultured Acidobacteriaceae bacterium; assembly: GCA_964236875.1. Taxonomy (GTDB): domain Bacteria; phylum Acidobacteriota; class Terriglobia; order Terriglobales; family Acidobacteriaceae; genus Granulicella. The sequence goes on from CAXSHQ010000033.1 coordinate 8,423, forward strand.
GCCGGCGCAAGAGAGAGCCGGCTTACGAGCAGATTGGTTTCACCCTTGGTCGGTGCAGTTGCCGGCGTGAGCTCCGCCTTCTCCTTGCCGGACATGCGCTCCACGATCCACTCACGCGAAACGTCAGCGCGGGACGCCTGGCCGACGATCTTCCCGGACCGCAGGACGGTGAATTGATCGCCCAGGTGAAGGAGCTCATGGAGCCGGTGCGAAATGTAGATGATGGTGACGCCCGACTGCTTGAGGTCGGCGATGACCTGGAAGAGGTACTCCGCTTCGGCCGCGGAGAGCGCCGAGGTCGGCTCGTCGAGGATGAGGATTTTGGAGCCATGCGCCAGCGCGCGGGCGAGTTCCACGAGCTGTCTGCCGCCAAGGGAGAGCTGCCCGGCAGCCACCTGCACGCCGATCTTTTGCTGCAGCCGCGTCAGTGCGGACCGGGACTCCCGATGTTGTGTAGGGGTGTCGATGAGCGCGCCGCGCGTGAGCTCTCGGCCTGCGAATACGTTTTCACTCACGTCGAGGTTCGGCAGTACGGCAAGCTCCTGATGAACGATCGCAATGCCGTGGCGAGCGGCATCGCGCGGGGAGAGGATCGTTATGGGCGCGCCGTCCATCACGATCTCGCCGCTGTCGGCGTGCTCCACGCCGGAGAGAATGCGCATAAGGGTTGACTTGCCGGCGCCGTTCTCCCCGATCAGGACGTTCACCTGGTTGCGGACTACCCGGTAGGTGATGCCGTCGAGCGCAACGTTGCCTGGGTAGCGCTTCACGATATCGCGCGCTTCGAGCACTATGTCTTCCGAGGAGGGGCTCACGCGCGGACTCCTTGTGCTCCAGAGCGGGTCCGGGCCACGGCCGCATGCCAGCCTCGGTAGATGGCCTGACGTTCTTCTTCTTTCATCGTGGGAACAAATTTCTCGCTGCCTGGCGCGAGTGTGGCGAACTCATCCAGCGAACTCCACCAGCCAAGAGTGAGGCCGCCAAGGGCTGCGGCGCCCAGCATGGATAGATCCTCGTTGGTGGAGCGCAGGACCGGGCGACCCAGGATGTCCGCCTGGAACTGCAGGAGCGAGGAGTTGCGCGTGGCTCCACCGTCGGCACGTAAGGCGGGCAGCGTAATCCCGAGCTCGCTCTCCATCGCGAAGAACACATCCGCGACTTGAAGTGCGATGGAGTCCACGGCCGCACGCGCGAAGTGCGCACGTGTGTGGGACCGCTCCATGCCTGTGAGGGTGCCTCGCGCGGCTGCGTCCCAGTAGGGCGCGCCGAGGCCCACCATGGCGGGAACGAAATACATTCCTTCCGCACCGGCCACGGTGTCGGCCAGCTCCGCAGCTTCGGCTGCGGGGTCTGCGAAACCGAGTACCTCGCCCATCCACTGCACGGCGGAGCCGGTCATGGCGATGTTGCCTTCGAGGGCAAACTGCACGCCGTATGTGGTGGACCATGCGATGGTCCTTGCCAGGTGGGCACTGCCTGCGGGCAGCTCCGCAGCCAGCGTCATGAGGGACGAGCCGGTTCCGTAGGTGGCCTTCACGCTGCCTGCCGTGTAGCTGCCGTGACCCGCCATGGATGCATGCGAATCGCCCACTATGGCGACGATGGGGACACCTGCGAGCTCGTCGATGGTGCTGCACAGGCCGAAGGTCGACGCGGTGGGATGCAGTGCAGGCAACGACGATGCGGGGATGCCGAAGAGCTTCAGGAGTACCTCGCTCCATGTGAGGCTTTGCAGGTCGAGGAGCCCTGTTCGCGAGGCGTTGGATGGATCGGTGCCGTGCGCGTGGCCGCCGGTGAGACAGAACAGCAGCCAGCTATCGACCGTGCCCAGGCGCAAGGTTCCGTCTTTCGCAGCGCTTGCGACGGAGGCATCTTGCGTGAGCGCCCAATTCCATTTGCCGGCAGTGAGCAGGGGATCGAGCTGGAGGCCCGTGATCTGTTGTATGCGTGCGGAGTGCGTGCGCAGATCGTTGCAAACGCTGGCGGAGCGGCGGCACTGCCAACTGATGGCGCTGCCGAGTGCTGCCGGCACTGCATGTGAGTCTGAATCGTTCGCTTGCCAGCAGACTGCCGTTTCGCGCTGGTTGCTGATGCAGATGCCTTCAATTGCGTGCTCCAGCTGTTGAGCACGAGTCGCGCAGGAGCGCATCACGTACTGCACAGAGGCCCAAAGCGCCAGCGGGTCGGTTTCTACGAACCCGGGCTGCGGCTGCAGCAAGCTGACCGGAACGGAGGTGCGAAAGACCGCCGCCCCGGAACGGTTCACCAGGGCGGCCTTGGTGTTGGTGGTGCCCTGATCGACGCTTAGCAGCAGACCCGACGTGGTGGACATCAGGCGCGTACTCCGAGGAGGTCCAACGCTGCGGCTTCGATGCCCGCGGCCGTCAGGCCGAAGTGCTCGAGCAGGAACTCGGCCGAGCCGGTGGGTGCAAAAGTGTCCGGCACGCCCAGGATGCGTATGGGTGTGGGATGGTGCTGGGCGAGCAGCTCCGCCACGGCCCCGCCCAGGCCGCCGGCTGCGAAGGCTTCTTCTGCCGTGACGATGCCGCGCGTCGTCCGCGCGGCGTCGAGTACCGCGTCCGTATCCATGGGCTTCATCCAGCTCATGTTCAACACGCGAGCCGCAATGCCTTGCGACGCAAGACGGCGTGCTGCCTCCAAGGCGCGCGCGACCATGACGCCGTTGGCGAGCAGTGCAATGTCGTTTCCCTCCCTCAGCAGGGGAGCGCGGCCGAACTGGAATGTGTAGTCTGCCGGGTGCACCGCAGGGACGGGCATGCGGCTGATGCGCAGGAACATGGGACCGTCGTGCTGGAGGGAGTAGCGCATGGCCCATTCCGTTTCAGCGGGATCGGCGGGCACGATAACGCTGAGGTTCGGGATGACGCGCGTCCAGGCAAGGTCTTCGATGGAGTGATGCGTCGGACCGAGCTCTCCATAGGCCATGCCCGAAGACATGCCGCACAGCTTGACATTCCACTTGGAGTAGCCGAGGTCCACCTTGACCTGTTCCATCGAGCGAGCGGTCAGGAAGCAGGAGGCGCCGCAAACGTAGGGCAGCATGCCTCCGTTCGCCAGGCCTGCTCCGACGCCGACCATATTCTGTTCAGCAATGCCCACGTTGACGAAGCGGTCCGGGTACTGCGCTTTGAACGGCTTCAGCTTTGTGGAAGAGACCGAATCGTTGACGACGGCACAGACGCGGGAGTTGCTTTCCGCCATCTGCAGCAGGGTGTTTGCAAAGGCATCGCGGCAGTCGAACAGCGGCGACGACACGGCATCCTCGTGAAGGAGCTCGGCTGTGCTCACTGGTGGATGTCCTCCGCGTTCGCTATATCAAGCTCCAGGGCGGCGAGGATAAGCTGCTCTTTTGTGGGCACGCCGTGATGCCAGGCGGGAAGGTTCTCCGCGAAGGAAATCCCTCGCCCTTTTACCGTGTTCGCGATGATGCACGTCGGCTTGCCGGGCTCTATGGGAAGCCGAGTGAGCCGATCGAGTAGCACCTGCGGATCGTGGCCATCCAGCTCTTCGACGGCAAACCCGAACGCTCTCCACTTGTCGGGCAAGGGGTCCATACGGATCGTCTTTTCGGTAAAGTCGCCCTGCTGCAGGCGGTTTCTATCGACGATCACGATCAGGTTGTCGAGCCCATAGTGGTTGGCCGACATGGCAGCTTCCCAGTTGGAGCCTTCCTGCAGTTCGCCGTCACCGGTGAGCACGAACACGCGCCAGCTCTGATGTTGCATGCGCGCGGCCAGCGCGCAGCCTACGGCTATGGGAAGGCCGTGACCCAGGGGACCGGTGTTCGCCTCCACTCCGGGCAGCTTGTTTCTGTCGGGGTGCCCGTTCAGTTGCGAAAGAGGCTTCATGAACGTGGACAGCAGGGCGCGGGGAAAGAAGCCGCTGGCGGCGAGTGTCGAGTAGAACGCGCCCGAGCAGTGTCCCTTAGACATGATGAAGCGGTCGCGCTCCGGCCAGAGAGGCTGGGAGGCATCGATCCGAAGCACCCCGCCCAGGTACAGAGTGGCGAGAATGTCGGCGGCGGAAAGGTCGCCGCCGGTGTGGCCCAGCGAAGAGCCGTGCGTCATGGTCATCGCGCTGAAGCGAATCCAGTTCGCCTGCCGCTTCAGCGCGTCCGCACTCCGTTGATGCTGATCGTGCTCGCGAGCCTCCGTGACCCGATCTTCGCGCATGCAAACTCCCACTGGCTGCGCCCAAGCTCGTGGCAACGCGTCGGAAAGAACTATAGAAATGCGCGGCAGCCAGTGTCA